>VBKY01000175.1:8572-21133 GCA_005879255.1 Deltaproteobacteria bacterium | reverse complement strand
TTGAATTTGATCCCCGAGAAAGAATACGCGCTCGTTTGGGTTGTCGATTTCCCGCTGATGGAATTTGACCCGGCCGAGAAACGCTATGTGGCTTTGCATCACCCGTTCACAGCACCGTTAGAAGAAGATTTGCCTCTGCTCGACGGCGATCCTTCCAAGACTCGTTCCAAGGCTTACGATCTGGCGCTGAACGGCATCGAGATCGGTGGTGGCAGCATCCGCATCCATCAAGTGGAGCTGCAGAAAAAAATCCTCGCCCTCATGGGCATTGGTGCCGAAGAGGCCGAGGCAAAGTTCGGGTTTTTTCTGGAGGCGTTGAGCTACGGCGCCCCACCCCACGGCGGCATTGCCTTCGGCATCGACCGGATGGCGATGCTGTTGAGCGGGGCCAAATCATTGCGTGATGTGATTGCGTTTCCGAAAAGCCAGCGCGCCGTGTGCATGCTGACGGACGCCCCGTCGAGCGTCGAACTACGCCAGCTGCGGGAATTGGGCATCAGGGTGACGGCCGCAGACAAAAGTAGTCAGTAATCAGTCCGCGCTTATCAGTTTGGGCTGATAAGGGGCCACTGGCGATTGATCACCCACTATCCTTTTGCCTTGAGCGGGCGCTGTCCTTCTGCTATTTTCGCATCACTTCACATGCCAAAGATTAGCTCGCTCCTTTTACTTGTTCTGTTCGGCTGCAGTTTCGGATCCGGTAATATTCAGAGCAGACACTCGACAGACTTGGAAACGCGGCGGATTCGCCGCATCGCGGTCTTACCGCCGAGTGCGATGAGCGGAGCGCCAGAAGCAAAAATTCCGTTCGCTCCCGTTCCGGATCAGAAGTCGAGCGAGCGGGACGCGCCGGAGCATCTGGCGAGATTTATCTATTCGGCGATGGCTGCCTTGCCTAATTGGCAAGTCGTTTCGGAAAGCGAAGTGCGCGAAGTCAGTCAGTCGATTGGATCAACCAGTGAGGCGGCGCGACTCAAACGCCTGGGCGAGATGGTTTACGCCGACGCGGTGATGATCGGTCGGGTGCAGCGTTACCGCGAGCGAATCGGCGACGAATGGGGCGCCAAAAGTCCTGCTTCGGTGGCGTTCGTTCTCGAGTTGGTCGATGTGCGGCGCGGCGACGTGATCTGGTCGGCGCGCTTCGATGAAACACAAAAGTCTCTTAGCGAAAATATTTTTGCTCTCGGCGACATCGGCCAGCGAGGGGTGCGCTGGCTAAGCGCTGACCAGCTGGCTCAAGATGGAGTCAAGAAAGCCGTCGCCCAGTTACACCAAATCATCGCTCGCAATCCTATTTCCTGATTTATCGGCTCTCGCCTTCGATGACCGGACCCAATCCCGATCGCGCCTGCAATTGCGGGTCGATCTCGAATGGCTTGGCCATTCGCTCGCTCACCAGTCTGCCAAGCTCGGCAAGTTTTCGAAAACTTCCACGATCGAGTAATACCGACTCTTCGTTTATTGAAACGATTCGCAACGCCGGGATTGGAAATTTTTCCGCGGCCGTGGAACCACCGACGGCGAAGCCGCTGTAGACGTGATCGATACCGAGTTTAATCTTGCTGATCTCCTCCTGGGTCGCGCGCAATTTTGTCGTACGATAAAAGCTTCGCCGCAGTAGGGTGATTTCCCGGGAGCGGCTATCGATCTCGATGACCCGGCGTTGGGTGACGAGAAAAATCGCAATGCCGAACAGAACAAGATTCATCAGAGGAAAATACCAAAGGGAGCCCGCCGGGCCGACAAATCCGCGCAAGCGGAGCGCTTGGAGGATTGGCACCGACACAAAGAGCAGCAAAAGCGCGATGCCGAGACAAAGGAACGCCGGAAAGCGGGCGCCGTGCCAGAGCAGGCGAAGCTTTTGCGGCGTTTGTTCGACCACGTGAAAGCCCAGGCGATTGCCGATCGCTTCGAACTGGACTGGGTTGCCGATCATGGGTTGGGAAAACGGCTACGGACAAAGCGCGGAGCGAGATTTACTGGTTTTTTTGTTCCCGATAAAAGTCTCGGAAACGGTATTTTCTTAGATGGATAAGATTTTGGTAGGAACCGAAACGCTGTGCCGGATCACTCACTTCGTCGAGCAAGTCGCGATGGTGATCTTCGCTCTCGAACACACGGATCTTTTGATAGGTTGTCGAACGCTCGGCCGGTATCCGGCCCATCTCGCGAATCAACCCGCGAAATTGCGACGGTTTCATCAGCTGACCGTAACTTGCGCCTGCCGCCGTGGAGATGCTCTCGTTGATCAACGTGCCGCCGAAATCGTTGGCGCCGGCGAGCAGTGCGAGCTGAGATAGCTTCGGTCCCTCCTTCACCCAGGAGACCTGCAGATTGGGAATATAGTTATTCAACATGAGGCGGGAAACGGCGTACATCTTCATCACTTCCGCGCCGCTGGCGCCTTGGCGCAAACCGGCGGGTGGTTTGCGGTGAAACATCGGCGCTTCGTCATAAACAAAACTGAGCGGCACGAACTCGGTGATTCCGCCGGTGTGTTTTTGAATCTCGCGAAGAATATCTAAATGGATCGCCTTGTGGCGCGAACTCTCTACGTGGCCGTACATGATCGTCGAGGTGGTGGGAATTCCCAATTCATGGGCGGTTTGGATCAGCTCGATCCACTGCGCGGTGCCGATTCGCCCCGGCGAGATTTGGTGGCGGATTTCGTCCACCAAAATTTCCGCCGATGTGCCGGGAAGGCTGCCAACTCCGGCGCCTTTGAGCGCGCCGAGGTAATCGCGCACGCTCACGCCCGTGAGCGTCGAACCATAGAGCACTTCCTCGGGTGAAAAACCGTGAATATGCAGATTGGGCAGAGCTTCCTTTAGTGCGCGGCAGAGTTTGACGTATTGCCAACCGTCCATGCCCGGCGCCAAACCGGCTTGCACGCAGACTTCGGTCGCTCCCAGTTCGTGTGCCTCTTGCGCCCGGCGGATGATCTCTTCGTGCGGTAAAAAATAACCTTCTTCGGCCAGATGACCGCGGCTAAACGCGCAAAAGCCACATGCTTTAACGCAGACGTTGGTAAAATTGATGTTACGATTGATAACGTAAGTCACGACATCACCGACCGTCCGGGCGCGCAGTTGGTCGGCGGCCGCGATCATCGCGAGAAGATCGGGGCCGTCGGCATCGAAAAGAAGCTGGGCCTGATCGATGCTCAGGTCATGGCCGGATAGAGTTCGATCCAAAATGGACGCGGTTTCTACTGAAGCGATGGATAAAAGTCGATCGAGCGAGGATTGCAAGTGCGGAAAATTCATGAGGTAAACTTATCTTTTCACAGAGGGAAACTCAACGATGGAGTACCGGTGAGACTTACGGTCGCATCCAATAGCGGGCGAATTCCTGGAGGAACGTTAAAGTCGAAAAATCGCGCATGCGATCGAGGTATACCTTGCCGTTCAAATGATCGAACTCGTGTTGGATGACGCGGGCGTGGAAATCATCGGCGACGAAGTCGAGTTCGTTGCCGCTGCGATCCCAGGCCTGAACGCGAATGCTTTTATAGCGGGGAACCAGCCCGCGCAAATCGGGAACACTAAGACAGCCCTCCCAATCCTCTTCCATTTCCTCGGACAGCGGTGTGATCTTGGGATTCACCAGCACCGTGAGAGGCACTCGCGGCTTCTGCGGGTAACGTGGGTTATCGACGACTTCCAGCACGGCGATCTGCTTCGACTCATGCACCTGGTCCGCCGCCAAGCCGACGCCTTCGTATTCCTTCATCGTTTCGATCATGTCGTCGATAAATTTTTGCATCGCCAGAGATTGCAGTTCGGGCTGCGGCACATGCTCCGTAACTTTGCGCAGCACAGGGTGACCGAGGCGGGTTACTTTGAGAATCGACATTAAATTTTTCTAGCACAGGGCAGGATGGGGAGAAAGAGCCGACACCCGAGTTAGTCATAGAGGCGGTCGATGTACCTGCTTTGATCCAATTGACGGACGAAACTGTCGTCGTAGAAGTCTTCCGGTTGGTACTTGCGCATCTCGTGGTAGTTGTAGATCTCCATTACCTTTTTAATTCCCTCGACCGACGGATACGGCTTGCGCGGCAGGTTCGAAATTTCCCGGTAGAAATGCTCCTGTTTCTCCGGGTCCGCTACGTTGTACCATTTCGCCGTGGCGTTGAACGCCGCCTGTTTGTTCCGTTTCACCAACGCGATCATCTCTACAGTCGACTTAATAAATCGGCGCGTCGCTTCCGGATTGTCCTTGAGCCACGCCCGGGAAACGTTCACTCCGGAGCCCGCGTTCGGGATATTGTATTTTGCCAAGTCGACCAGAATTTTGTAGCCGGCGGACAATGCCATGGTCTCGTGCAGCTCACTCGCGATAAAGGCATCCACACGGCCGCTCTTGAGGGCGTCCATAGTGTTGGCGCCGGACATCAGGGATAAGTCCCGCTCCGGATTCCAACCCATAATCTTGGCCAAGGCCAGCGCGACAAAATGGGTCACCGCGCCGTAGCCCGAGTAGCCCAGCCGCTTGCCTTTGAGCTCCTCGATGTTGCTGATGTCGGGGCGCGCGATAATGCGCCAGCGCACCACGGGGTCCGTGCACGCGACGATCACGCGATCGTCGGCCTGTGCGTCCGTGGTCCAGCGCACAATCAGCGGACTGCCGCCGCCGATCACGATCGGAGTATCCCGTCCGCCCGCGCGAATCAATTCTTCAGGCACAGTAACACCGCTGCGCCGCGCCACATCGGCCGCGCTCGGCGTGATGAATTGTTCGACCTCGAGGCCGTTCTTCTTGTAAATCCCCGCCTCGTAGGCGGCCACAAACGGCACTTTGTTGAGTGAAACGTCTCCCAGCCCGACTCGCAGCTTGATGAGCCGTTCCTGCGCCGCGGCGGGAGATATTCCTACCGACAGCAAGGTCGCGATGAAAACCAAGCGGCACAGCCGGGGAAAATTTTGTATTCCCTCAAACCAACTCCGTCCCATCTCAGCCTCCTTGGCGCGGCACTCGCGCTAGCAATGCCTCTCATGAGCTTTGCCAGCGGAAATCACATCGTTGTTCAGCAGCGCAGCCGTTAAATCTTGTCCGGATAGTGGACGATGAAGCCGTCGCGGTTCGGCATGCGCACTTTCGGCAGCGTTTGGGCGTTCATCGTGTCGTGCTCGCTGATCAGTTTATTGAGCGCAAGAATATATGCGGTCAGAGCATAAACTTCTTCGTTGGTGAGCGATCTCGGTTGCTGCCACGGCATCGTGCGCCGGATAAAGTCGAAGATGGTCGTGGCATAGGGCCAGTAATTGGCGATGGTCTTCACTGGGTCGCGATCGCCGCCGGTGAGCGGCGGATTGCCGACCAGCGCGTTGTTGGGTCCGCCTTTGCCGTCTACGCCGTGGCACATCAAACATTTCTGTACATAGACAGGCGCGCCTTGGGCCGGCGTGCCGCTGCCGGGCGGGAGGCCGGTGCCGTCAGGCAGGATGCTGATGTCCCAGGCGGCGATGTCGGCCGGATCGATCGGCTTACCGAGATTCGGTACTTGGGCGAGGGCAACGCCGGTGATGATAGCGAACACAAGTATGGCGGCAAAGCTCGAAGACTTACGCGTAAACATGTTTGACCTCCCCCTTCGCGTCGACGGCCCAAGTCGTGATGCCGTTGTAGTGTTGGCCTGGAAAGGCGGTTACGGGCGGGACACCTTTGCTCTCGCCGCGCGCGGCGACGATCTGCGCGCGGGTTGGTTGCACGTCGCCAGATTCGTCCCAGGCGCGGCTTTGTAAGATCGCGGGACCGCCATTCCATTTCCAAGGCAGACGGAATCGCGTAAACGCTTTGCTTAGCACCGGCTCTTGCAGCGCCGCTTGCGCCCAGCTCTGACCGCCGTCGGCCGACACGATGACTTTTGAAATTCGGCCGTTGCCCGAATAGGCGATGCCGGCAATCTCGTAGAGCCCCGGCCCCTTCAACCCGAGCCCCGGTGAGGGATGGGTGATGAAGGACTTTACCTCCTGGAGAAAGTTGAACTGCCAGGACTTCCCGTTCGGCAAAAGCTGCGTATAACTCCGCGTCTCGTAGTAGCTCATGCCCGGTTGATCGACGAGCTTGATGCGGCGCAAGAATTTAATGTTCATGTTGCCTTCGTAGCCGGGCAAGAGGAGGCGCATCGGATAGCCGTTCCCGGGCATAATCCGCTCGCCATTCTGGTAGAGCGCGATCATCGCGTCGTCCATTGCCTTCTTGACCGGCACGCTGCGGCTCAAGGCCGGCGCATCCGCGCCTTCGGCGATGAACCACTTCGCCTTTGGATCGATGCCAGTCTCCTCGAGCAAAGTGGAGAGTCTGACGCCGGTCCACTCGGCGCAGGAGACTAGGCCGTGCAGCGCCTGCACGCTGGCCTGAATCGGCTCCTTGGAAAAAAACGGCGCGCTATTGCCGCCGCATTCAACAAAAGTCATGCGCGACACCATCGGGTAGCGCGCCAGCGCATCGAGCGTGAAGACCAACGGTTGCTTCACCAGGCCGTGGACGACCAAGCGATGCTTGTCCGGGTCGATGTCCGGCGTGCCGCCGTGAATGATCGTGAAATGCAAGCCATTGGGCGTGAACGTGCCGTTGAGCAGATGGTGCGGCGTGCGCGCATGCTGGGTGCGCGGCTCGCCGTTGGGATTGCTGAGCGTGCGCACGATCTTTTCCTCGTAGCGCGAGCGTTTTTCATAGGACGGGCTGATGGCGCCGGGCACCTTGCTCCACGGATCGTCGCCGAGCGGCTCGGCGGACGCGGATTTCGCCATCGAATAACCTGTGATAGTGGCGGCGAACGCGGCGCCGCCGCGCAAAAAAGCGCGGCGATCGAGCAGCCCGTTGCCCGCGGCCGCTTGCACATCTTGCCACTGTCCTTTCGTGCGATTTTTCATCGTCTCCTCCTCGCGTCCCTGTAGATTGTTATTCACAATGCTCAGAACGCCCTGAGTTTGTCGCAGCGACTTAAGTGAAACTCATTACGTCCAATTAACTTTTCAAAGACAGCAGATTTTTCCGCGCGAATGAATCCTGGTGCGGAGCCGCAGTCCCGCGGGTGGTGTGGGCGCCAAGGAGCGAGTGGAACTGGCAGCTCGGCAAAGTTGGCTTGGCGTAAAGTAGGACAAGCGGAAGTTGGCCGTCAAGGGGAAAAATAGACCTTCAGCTGCTCCGAGGTCCTGGTTTCGCCTATGAACCACTGACGCCCGATCATGTTGCGTCGCTTCGAGCGATTGAAAGACTCAATCGCTTCGGAGCGTTGAGGAGTTTCTTAGAATTTGATCATGTCACTGCGCGTGAGCGTCGTCTGGTCGGTGACGATGGCGGGTCCGCCCTTGAACATGTGCCAGGCCGCATATTGCTCCATGTAGGGATCGTCGGACGACATGGAATCGACCGGCACGATGACCTTGTAGCCGCGCTGCGCCGAGCCGCTGCCGGTGCCGATCACCACGCCTTGCGCCGAGGTGCCGCACACGATGACGGTCTTGATGCCCCGCGCTTTCAGCCGCTCCTCGAGGCCGGAACCGAGGAACTTGTCCGGGCCGCGTTGGAACACCCACTCGCCGTCGCGCGGCGCGATCCCCGGGTCGACAATATCAGCCGGGGTGGGATTGTCGCCGCCGACCAGGCTATAGAACACCATTGCGCCGGCGGCGCGGGCCGCGTCATGGAGCTTCTTGACGTTCGGCACCGTGGCGGAGCAGCGCGGGCGTTTGGGGCAGTTGGTCTTCATCATATCGAGAATCAACAGCGCCGTCGTCTTGCCGTCGAGCGTCACCGGCTTGAGCTCAGGCACAGGCGGCGCCTTCACCGTCGCCCATTCGGCAATGATGTCGGCGGCGGGCGCCGGCGACGCCCCCAACCATGCAATGGTTAGCGTTAAAGCTATGGTAACGTACCCTGACCGGGTTCGCGGGTTATTCATGATGTCCTCCACTTGTTCAGTGACCGATTCTGACTTTTACTTGCTCAATAGAACGACTTAAAGAAAGTTTATCGCGCCAAAATGCCAGCAAAAGAAAATCCGAAATCCGAATATCGAAATCCGAAACAAAACCAGAAAGTGAAATCCCAATTACAAAATCCAAAACGGATTGGTTTGGAACATTGAATTCTTAGTTTTGATCATTCGGATTTGTTTCGGATTTCGGGTTTCGAATTTGTAATTTCGTTTCGGTATTTTCAAGCTCGCCGCACCATGGCTGGCGTGAGATGCTTGATCGACGGCGCGCCGACCTGCTGCATGATCGCGCGGAGCTCGATGCGCAGCAGCTCGAGCACGCGCTCGACCCCCGGTTGGCCGAACGCGCCGAGACCCCAGATATACGGCCGGCCGATACACACGCCCTTTGCGCCCATGCAGAGCGCCTTGACGATGTCGGTGCCGCGGCGGAAACCGCTATCGACCAGGACCGGCATCCGGCCGCCGACCGCTTCGATGATTTCCGGCAGAGCGTCGATGGTGGAGCGCCCGCTGTCCTCGCTGCGCGCGCCGTGGTTTGAGACGATGATCGCGTCGATGCCGGCGTCGGCGGTGAGCTTGGCGTCTTCGTGCGCGAGAATGCCCTTGATCACGATCTTCATCTTGGTCGTGTCGCGCAGCCGCTTGAAGAAGTCCCAGGTCATGGCGGAGGACTGGTTGCTACCCAAGGTGAGTCCCGTAAGGTCGACGCCCTCATACATGGGTCTGCGCCTGAGGTTAGCTTGCAGGCTGCTGCGGTCGTGGCAAGCCGAGCATTCGCGCGTGTCGGTGCGCTGCAGCCGGGACAAGGTTTCCTGATTGCGGCCGCCGTTGCGATCGACCGTCACTGCGACTGCGAGGCACCCCGCTTTTTCTGCGCGCGTTACGAAGGCTTTGGCGACCTCCCATTTATTCGTGGCGTAGAGCTGATACCAGATCGGCGCGCCGCGCGCGGCGGTGACATCTTCGACCGAGCTGGTCGTGACGGTGGAGAGAATCTGCAGGTGGTTTCCGACTTTCGCCGCCTTGGCGACGTCGATTTCGCCGCCCGTGTAAAAGGCTTTTTGGCCGCCCACCGGCGCGACGATGATCGGGGTATCGTATTTCACGCCGAGGATCTCGGTGCTCATGTCGACCTTGCTGACGTCGACTAGACGGCGGGGGCGCAGCTGGAACTTCAGGAAGCCTTCGCGATTGGCCCGCAAAGTAACTTCATCGTCGACGCCCGAGGCCATGTAGCCGAAATGCGCCGGCGGAACGTTCGCGCGGCAGACCGGCTCGAAATCGAACACGTTGATCGCGTCCTTGGGACTCTTGATCAAGTCTTCCGTCCTGAGCGGCGCCCACATGATCGGGTCGGAAAGTTTCGTGCCCGCGGTGGGGCCTTCACCCGCGAAGGCGGAAAAACCCCCGTAAGCGAACAGCGGACTGGCTGCCATGAACTGCAAAAACCTGCGACGGCTCGTGGCTTGATCGAACGACGACATGACGGACCTCCTTCTAGGAATGGATGATAGGAACTTCCTTTTTATCTGCTGAAATTCCGCTTAGAAGAATTACCTCCGAGACTCAGTTAAGGATCACAGAGTTAAAAATTTTAATCTTAAGCGGACGGTTTCAACGTTCGCGCTTGAACACCGTCCGCACGAAATCCTTCACCGCTTTGCGCGTCGCGTTCGCCGCGGCCTCTTAGAACAATTACCCATCAACGGCCTCTAGACTTAATCGCGTTGTATTCCAATGTAGCCTTAAGCATCCCCTCTCTGTCCACGTCAGGGACAACGGTGCCGTTGAAATGGTGGTAGAGGCGAACGACGTTCATAACGATCTGCTGCGGCCCGATCCAGTTGTCGAACTTGCCCAGCCTGATGTCCGCGGCGGCTTGTCCTGGGCTCATGCCGGCATCGAAGCGCTTCTTCGCTTCGCGCATCAGGAGCCGGGAGTATTCGCCCATCTCCGCCAGCTCTTTCTTGCCGCCGATTGGTCCGTGGCCTGGCACGATCGTCTCGACGTCCATCGCATTGATCTTGTCGATGGTCTCCAGCCACTTGATGACGTGAGCGCTCTGGAAAAATGGCACGACGTAGAAAAATCCTATGTCGCCAACCCACATGATCTTATGCTGGGGTAGATAAACTACGGTGTCGCCCCAAGTGTGAGACGGCACCATAGAAATGAGTTCCACAATCGTCTTCCCGTAGTGGTAGGTCAGCTTGCCCTCGAAGGTCGTGGTAGGCGGCACTACCTTTCGCTCTTCCGTTCCGTCAGCAAAGCCCTCGCGTTTCGCCCACAACGATGGGGCTGTGGACGCCGCCTTCAGCACTTCGTCGCGGAGGTACGGGTGTGCGACGATTTCAACCGGCATGAAATACTGATTGCCGCCCACGTGATCGGTGTGATGGTGAGTGTTGATCAGCTGGCGGAAGGGTTTATCGGTGACTTTCCTGATGGCAGAGATAAAATTCTTCGCATGCATCGGTCCCGCAGTGGCATCAATCACCAACACACCGTCATCGCCGATTACAATGCCTGCGTTGGAAATGCTCTGGCTTGGGATACCCGGTCCACCCCCCTGGATATAGGCGTAGATATTAGGCGCAAGTTGCCTAAGCTCGGTTTTCCAACTCGGCACCTGCGGGAATCTCGGGTCCGGCGCAGGTGGTATCACCGCCGGCGCGGCTGCGGGCGCCGGCGCGCCTTGCGCCCACAGGCGCGCCCGACCTCGCTCACCTGCCGGGGCCAGGAGAAGCACGAACCCCGCCAACGCCACGCGCGCGATCGCTTCCCCGCGAGTGAGCCGTGCGACCTCAGAGTCGTGCGAGTTGGTCGTAAGATCCTCCTTGAGTCGCGAAACCAAGATGGGCGTCGGAGATTTAGTTTCTTAACTTCGCACCGGCCAGCGACAGATTCCTTCAACGATTTTTAAAGACGCCCCGCTGGGAAACCAGTCCGGGCGAAGGTGTGGACCCGAAGATATGACGGGTTGGGGAACCCAGCCGAGAATCGTGCGGAAATTAGCTGAAACCGGAGTTCGCTGTCAAGCTACTCTGAGAGTTAAGACAACATCAGTTGTATCCCGGAAATCTCCCTCGGAGATAGCGGCAGAACAAATTTCGAAATGAACCAGAGCACTATGCAGAACTGAAACAGCAATAAGTCCAGACTCAGTCCAGACTCATGCCTGACCCGCAGACTCTGCTACGTCGTTCTGCGTTATAGAAACGATTGTCAGGAATATTCGCGTGATGTGTAAAGTTTTCAGTTTTATACAAAAATCGGCATCCCATTTCCGAAGATCCTCCGGTTTTTCGATGAACCAAGGTAACAGAAATTTTTCCGGACACAGTTGAATTTGACATGGCAGCTAGCATTCGGATAGGCTCCGCCCAAATTCCACCGATCCTACCAGGAGAAAGTCCCGCGATGAATAGACGGAGCTGGACGGTTTTCGTTTTTGCACTCCTTGCGCTCCTCCCCGTTTCGGCGGCGAACGCCGACCAGACGCCGAAGACGGGCGGCATTCTGAACGCGACGCTGCTCGAAGCCCCGCCTAGCTTTTCAATCCACGACGAAACCACAATCTCCGCCGTCTGGCCGATGATGCCGTGTTACAACAATCTGGTGCTCTTCGACCCACTGAAAAAGCAGGAAGACCTCAGTACGATCATAGGCGAGCTTGCTGAGAGGTGGTCGTGGCAGGACGGGGGGAAAAGCCTGGTCTTCTTCCTCAGGAAGGATGTGAAGTGGCACGATGGGCAACCCTTTACCGCCAAAGATGTCAAACATACCTTCGATACCATTCGCGAGGTCGAAGGCGTGACTGCCAAGCTCCGAGTTAACCCACGCAAGCTTTGGTATGAGAACGTTATAACAATCGATACCCTTCACCCTTACGCGGTGACCTTCAGATTAAAGAGGTCGCAACCATCTCTTCTCCTGATGCTGGCCTCAGGCTACTCGCCAGTCTATCCGTCCCACGTGCCGGTGTCAGAGCTCAGGACCAAGTGTGTCGGGACCGGTCCGTTCAAGCTCAAGGAGTACCGGCAGGGCGAGCTGATCGATCTCGTGAAAAATCCCGACTACTTCGTGAAAGGCCGGCCTTATCTGGATGGAATCCGCTACACCATTATCAAGGAGCGCGGGACCCGGTACTCGGCCCTTCAGACCGAACGGCAGGATATTCCGTTTATCTGGGAAGTGGCCAAGACGATTGCCGAGACGACCAAGCGTGCCGTGCCGCAGCTCGTGCTTGTCGAGACGAGTACGAATGTCAACGATCATATCATCGTCAACTTCAGGCGGCCGCTCTTCAAGGATCCGAAGATCTGGAAGGCTATCAATCTCGCCATTGATCGAAAAGGCTACATTCAGGCCGGACGGCAGGGCGCGGCGGTTATTGGAGGCGTGATGCTGCCGAAGCCGTACGGTGTGTGGGGATTGCCTGAAGCCGAGCAGATGAAGCTTCCCGGCTTTGGTGATCCGGCGAAGCAGAAAGCTGAAGCGAAAAAGCTCCTGGCTGAGGCTGGTTTCGGGCCGTACAAACCGTTCATGATCGCCGTCTCGACCCGCGCCATCCCGACCTACGTGGACATCGCGAGCTACATCATTGACCA
>VBKY01000175.1:0-8550 GCA_005879255.1 Deltaproteobacteria bacterium | reverse complement strand
AAATGACGCGGGGAGAGTTTGAAGTAGCCGTCAATCTAACCGGCATCGGCCCCGACGATCCGGACGCGAACTTGTACGAGAACTTCAAGTGTGGCTCGGCCCGCAATTATCCCGACTACTGTAGCGCCGAGATGGATAACCTGATCGAGAAGCAGTCACAGACTCTCGATCAGAAAAAGCGCCTTCAGTTGGTCCAGGAGATCGACAAGCGGCTCCAGCTCGACGGGGCGCGGTTGATGCTAGGCTGGAGCAAGGAGTATGTGGTGATGTGGCCGTACGTTAAGAACCTGGTTCCGCACCAGAGCATCTACAATTACGGTCGGATGCAAGAGGTCTGGCTGGACAAGTAAGCGGCGTGCACATCTATCTGTTCCAGCGCCTTATCACGGCCTTCTTGACGCTGTTCGGGATGTCCGTGGTTATCTTCGTCCTACTGCGGCTTGTTCCTGGAAATATCGTTGACATCCTCTTTTCGTCGGCTGGATTCGTGAATCCGACAGCCAAGGAGGAGATCGCACGGGAGCTTGGCCTCGATCAACCGATCCCCGTTCAGTATGGCCGATGGCTGAGGGACATCGCGCACGGGGAGCTCGGGAAATCCTATCGCTACGACATTCCCGCATGGCAGGTCATTAAGCCGCGGATCCCTGTCACCGCTGAGCTGGCGCTCCTTGCGCTTCTCGTTGCGGTTTTGCTGGGAGTCCCTACTGGCGTGCTCAGTGCTGTGCGTCAGGACAGTGCAACGGATTACCTGTTACGGCTCCTGAGCCTGGCAGGGCTCTCCATGCCGTCATTCTGGCTGGGAATGGTGATCATCCTTCTCTTGGTTTCCTGGGCTGGATGGATTCCTGCGATGACCTACGTCTCCCCGTTCGAAGACTTCAAAGCCCATTTCTTGCAATTCCTTTTTCCTGCGCTAGCAGTGGGCTATCGTAGCTCCGCCTTGATTATGCGCATCACTCGCTCTTCGATGCTGGATGTGCTGCGCGAGGATTACATTCGGACCGCCTGGGCCAAGGGACAGCGTGAGCGGATCGTTGTCTTTGGTCACGCGCTGAGGAATGCCACTCTTCCCGTGATTACGGTGATCGGCATCGAGTTTGCCTTTATGATCGGGGGTCTGGTGGTCACGGAGACCGTCTTCAACCTTCCCGGCGTGGCCCGCTATCTCGTTGACGCGATTTTGTGGCGCGATTACCCCGTTGTTCAAAACCTAGTCATGTTCATTGCGATCGTAGTGGTCCTCGCCAACCTGACTGTAGATCTGCTCTACGGTTGGTTGGACCCGCGCATCCGCTATCAGTGAAGAAGAAGTATGGGGTATCGGAGTGATGGATCAATTAATGGAGTAACGGGGATGGAGTAAATGGAGTGATGCAATATTCCAGTACCCCAATACTCCAGTATTTCGCGATGGCTGTATCATCTCTTTTTGCTGCAGCAACCTTCCACCCGGACAGCCTGAGTGGAAATTTTTTCCGTTTCTGCCGCGAGAAACCGCTTGGAGCGCTGGCCGGAGGTCTTCTTTTAGTCATGGTACTGGCGGCCGTCTTTGCCGAAACACTTGCCACCCACGATTCCATTCGCACCGATGCCGAGCACACCCTAGCTCGTCCCAATCATGCTCACTGGTTCGGAACGGACAACCTCGGACGAGATATTTACAGCCGAATCATCTATGGGGCCAGGGTTTCTCTCGCGGTGGGGATCGCCTCGACCCTGCTCGGCGCCGTGGTTGGGGGAATCATTGGGATCGTCTCAGGTTATTTCGGCGGATGGTTGGATCTGATGACGCAGCGAATAATGGACATCCTGCAGGGATTACCGCTGCTTGTTCTGGCGTTGGTGATGACCGCTGCGCTCGGACCTTCTATAGGAAACGTCATTGTGGCCATCTCCGTGCCGATCATACCAAGGGCGCAGCGCGTTATCCGCGCAAGCGTGCTCGCCATTCGCGAATTCGCCTATATCGAGGCGGCCAAGGCTCTGGGAGTCGGCCACCTGGGAATAGCTTTCCGTCATGTTCTGCCAAATACAGTCGGTCCTTTCATCGTGTTGATGACTGCCCAGTTCGGCAGCGCCATTCTGGTAGAAGCTGCTTTGAGTTTCTTGGGACTCGGGGTGCCGGAGCCCTATCCCTCCTGGGGAAGGATGCTTTCCGTCTCGGCAGCCGAATTTGCCCAGAAGGCCCCTTGGGTTGTCCTCTACCCGGGAAGCGCCATCAGCCTGGTAGTTTTCGCGTCGAATCTGCTGGGCGATGCCATTCGTGACAAGCTCGATCCGAAACTGCGCGGAGCGTAGAAAACTTTCTCACTGGATTCATCGCCAGTAAAAGAGCCCCGGAAGTCTATGGGCAATCGGTGACTGATGCATTGTTCGTCGTTGATGACTCCCGCGGAAAAGTCTGGCGCGTGAGCGCAACCGTTCAAGGCGTCAGGCTGGGCATCCGCATCGGCAGCGCCAGGGACGGCAAGGTCACCGCCTTCATCCCGGCCTCGGCCCCGAGGTGAAGCCGACCAGCACGACCGAAGGTATCGTGGTAGATGCCGCGGGCAACCTCTACGCGGGCGAAACCGGCACGAGGAATTTGCGAAAGTACGTGAAGAAATGACGCGGACGAAACCGCAAGAATAACTGGGGTCGGCTGCGGGGCATTGAAAATACGACATCAATTATTCGGAGCAGCAAAAGTAAAGCCGGGGCCCCAGCTACGGACTCTTGTTCACTTATTCAAGCTTGACCTGTCATCTTTCCCCGTCGTAATCTCATTTAGAACCGCGCATTGACTTATCGCGTCACATAGTCGAAAAAGTTTTTCACGGAACTCGGCTACCGGATCTGATATTTCTCTCCACACTAGATTGGGTTTAAAGGAGTTGACATGGCAAATCCAAAAAAAATCGTCCAGCCGCCGGACTTACCCGTGCGCAAATCTCATTCGCAGGTCGTCGCCGTAACCGGCGGGACGCTCGTGTTCATCGCGGGCATGACATCGCGAAGCGAGAAAGACGCAACGCCGGTTCATCCAGGGGACATGCGCGCGCAGTTGCGCCAAGTGTGCGAAAACATCGGCCGTGCTTTGCGCTCCGTTGGCGGCGATTATTCTGACGTGGTAAAGACGACGACCTTTACTACCGACGTTGACGAATACCATCGCGTTAACGACGAGCGTCGCAAGTATTTTAAAACCGACTTGCCGACCAGCGCATTGATCGGGGTAAAGCGACTTGCCGACCCCGCCCTGATGGTAGAAATCGAGTGCATGGCAGTGATTCCGACGGAACGGTTCAAACCATCCAGCTAAGGCAGTAGATCTTGAGAGATCATTTGTTGCCAATTGCTGCCGGGCGAAATGATCGGTAAAACGAAATACAACTGTCAACCAAACACTTGCCCAGTTGATCCGAAAGTAAGCAGAATAGGGAGGCACTAACCATGCGCGTGATTGATGCCGACGGCCATGTCGAAGAAAACCTGGAAACCTTCAGCGATAAATATTTCGACCCCGCGTTGCGTTCCATACGCCCCCGGGTAACCGGCATGGATGGTCTTGCCTATTGGGTCATCGACGAGCAGCTCTATCCTCGACGTGTCGGTCCCGGCTGCCATAACTTAGGCACGCCGACGAACTATGACGGCAAGGTGGCCGCGCACAGCGCCGGTAAAACCGACAGCATTGGCAGCATGGAACTGACGGATCTCGATGCGCGCGTGCAGGCGATGGACGAGGAGGACATTGCAGTTCAGGTTATATACACAACGCTCTTTCTTGCGTACCCGTTGACCAACAATGTCGCACTGGGCAGCGCGCTGTGTTCCTCCTACAATCGCTGGCTCGGCGACCGACTGTCAGGCCATCAACGGCTGAAGTGGTCGGCCGTAGTCAATCTCGACGATATCCCTGGATCTGTACGTGAAGTGCATGAGGTTAAGAAACTTGGCGCCGTCTCGGTAATGGTTCTCGGCACCGCCGGCGATCACATGCTCGATCACCCGCGGCTTTTGCCGTTTTACGAAGCGCTGCTCGAAGAGAATCTCGCCCTCGGCGTCCACGTCGGCTGGTCCTGCCCCGCGGTGAGTAACCTCTACTCGCACATCTATCCTTCCGGGGTCATCGCCTTTCACATTCCCTTGTTGATGGCCTTCACGGCGCTGGTGAGCGGCGGCGTCATGGATCGCTTTCCGGATCTCAGGGTGGTGTTCCTCGAGGCGGGCTGTCAGTGGGTCCCATTTATTCTCGAACGCATGCACCACCGTTATAAGAACCAAGGCTCGACCTTGAGGAAATTCCTGCCGCAAACTGCGCCGATCCAAAAGCTGCCGGTCATGGAATACATCAAACGCGGCAATATTTATTTCAGCACCGAAGTCGAGGACGAAATTTTACCGCACGTTTTGAATCTCGTCGGTGAAACACAGGTCATCTTCGGCAGCGACATGCCGCATGGCGACCGCGAACGCTGCGCCGCGCGCATGTTGCAAGAGCGCAACGACATCAGCGACACGGCCAAAGTGAATATTTTGGACAAGAATCCCGCGCGGCTCTATGGCATCGACTAAAACGGAGAAGTACTAATTTTGGTTCACCCCGCATGGTTTACTCGTGAGAGCCATCGCGACGCGATCTCTCCCAGATCGCGAGTTCAAGGTTCAAAGTTCAATGTTCAAAGTCGGAACCCGGGGTTTATACCTTGAACCTGGAACCCTTCGATAAGACTCAGGGCAGGCTCTTGAACTTTGAACGATCTTTCCAAGGAGTAGCTTATCGGCTCACACCTCGACGGCTTTCCGATAATAGGAGAGATCGACATATCTCTCGACGCCAGGCACCGGGCGATTGAGAAAGCCCATCTCCGCCCGGAGCTCCAGCGCTGCCTCAATTCCAGGAAGATTCAGCTCCGCTTCGGGATAAATGCCGTAATCCGGATCCAACAGCGCATCCAGTGTGTTCTCCGCCGCCCGGCCTTCGATGTCGTTGTGCTTGCCAAGCAGCTCAATGCATTGAGAGCGATTCTTTAGCTCGAAACACCACTGCGTTGTTTCAATAGTGGCGCGGATGTAGCTGACCAGAACGTCGCGATGCTGCTCCGCCCACGAGCGCTTGGCCGCGCCACCGGTCGCTTGATAGCAGGGGACGATCTGATCGCCGCGCGCCAGCAGATGACAGCCTCGTTCCAGTGCATTGCCGACAAACGGCGGGGTGAGCAATGTGCCGCTGAACTTGCCCTCCAACAACGCTTCGTAGCGTTTTTCCCAACCGCCGATCTCGACGAAATCATAGTCAGCGAGCGTGAAGCCTTTCGAGCGCAGAAGTTTTTCCAGAATGAAGACGAAGCCACTGGCGCGCGCATCGACCGCAAGCGTTTTTCCGCGTAGAGACTCGACTGTGTTCATGCCGGGAGCGCCGACGAGACTGAGAAGACCGCTGTGGAGTCCCATGAAAAGAAATAGCCCGCCGGGTTCGCCACCGTAATCTTCCACGTCGGCGACGACGTCGTCGGCGCCGGTGTGACCGATCTCAAACTCGCCCTTGCGCAAAGCCTCGGCCAGGTACAGAGAGCCTGGCGTGTAGGCGAAATTGATCTCCAGGCCATACCGCTCGAAAATACCTTTCTCCCGGCCAACGTGAACCGGCAGGTTGTATCCCGCTTTGAACTGAATGAGCCGCAGCCGCCGTAAATTGGCCATGGAATCTCTTTTCGGTTTGCAGGATTGATGCTTAGCAAAACCGGCAAGCTTCGGGAACAACTATTTGTGCTTGACAGCCACGGGCCATATCGGTTAGCGACAAGATGTTCCTGTTAGAGCTCCAAATGAGCAACGGCACCCCTGGGAATTTCACGCAAGGAAATGCCAAGTGGTCTGTGCTTTTTTTCCTCGGCCTGATCATCCTTTGGCAGATCGCCGTCCCGCTGCTGGAGATTCCGAAATACCTCTTGCCGACACCGCTCGGCGTCGCGGAAGAATTCGGCAAACGGGGCGGCTTGATACTCATGCACGCGATTCCTACCTTCAATGAAACGGTCTTGGGTTTTCTTCTTGGCATCGTTGTCGGAGTCGGTTCTGGTCTTGGAATCGTTTACTCACGTTTCCTCTGGCTCACCATCTATCCGTCTCTCATCATTCTGGGCTCGATACCTCGAATTGCCATCGCGCCGTTGATTCTCATCTGGTTAGGCATCGACAGTCTTTTGTCCAAGGTTACTATTGCCTTCCTTACGGCTTTTTTCCCCATGGTCGTGAACTCCGTAACGGGATTCGCGCAAATTGAAAATGACATGGTCGATCTAGCCAAAACCATGGGTATGAGCCGTTGGAGCGAGTTCCAAAAAATTCGCCTGCCAAACTCAGTTCCCTATCTTTTTGCAGGGTTTAAGGCGTCCATTGCGCTCGCAGTAATCGGCGCAATCGTAGCCGAGTTCGTCGCCGGTCAAAAGGGTCTCGGCTATCTCATCATTGTCGCAAATAACGACATGAACTCAGGACTCATCTTCGCGTCGATTATCGTTCTTTCGATCATGTCTCTCGCGCTGTTCGGAATCATTGTCGGTTTGGAAAAAAGGCTCATGCCCTGGCGCCGGGCGGTTGAGCCTACGGAGAACTTAGGCAGGTGAAAGGAAAAATACCATGAACCGAAAGAAATTGTTTGTTGCTCTTGTGGCTTTACTGATGAGCCTTGCTTGTCGACTCGCGGTGGCGGAAGAGATCAAGGTTCAATTGGATTGGATCCTCGGCGGCAAACATGTTCCGTTCTTCGTCGCGCGAGATCGAGGTTATTTTAAAGGTAAAGGTCTCGACGTACGGCTGCTTGAAGGCCGCGGTTCGCTACAGCCGGCCCAATTCGTCGACACCAAACAGGCGGACTACGGTTACGGCGACTTGGTCACGGCCATCGAGGTCATGGCCAAAGGCGGAAGAAACCGCGCGATCGGTACCGGTATGGTGTTCCAGGGAGGCGGCTACATTTTTCTTGAAGAGTCGGGAATAAAAGTCCCAAAGGATCTCGAAGGCAAAAGCTTCGGCACTACCCCGGGGGATTTCGGCCAGGTTCTGTTGCCGGCTCTAGGCGCCGCCGCGGGTTTTGATCACACCAAAGTCATCATCAAGAACATCGATGCCGCCGTGCGCACGCCCGCGTTTTTCGAACGCAAGATCGATTTTCTTGCCGGCGCCCGCGGTTCCAGCGTCCCACGGATGGCCATCGTCGCCAAACGCCAGAACAAAAAAATCGGCTATCTATTCTTTAAGGACATGGGCATCAACTCCTATGGTCACGTCATTCAAGTGCACGAAGAGCGCATCAAGAGTAACCCGGACCAGATCCAACGCTTCATGGCCGCTCTGATGGATGCCTGGGATTGGTCGATCAAGAATCCGCAGCAAGCGCTGGAAGTTTTTATGACCGCCAATCCTGAAAAGGACCGAGAGATCACGTTGGCGGAGATGCAGGATGGCCTCGGCGACATCCAGGATCCCGAGACCAAACAGTTCGGTCTAGGATACATGAAAGAGGCGATGATGAAGCGGTCCGCGGAGCTGGCTAACAAATATGCCGGTTTGGAGAAGCCGGTCAACTATCAGATGATCTATACGAATCAATTCATCAGCAAGAAGTAACTCGTAAAATAGGGACGACGCCTTTGGCCAACCTCATCGCCTACCGGGAGGTTAGAAAAGTCTACAATTCCGGCGGTGATGAGGTTGTTGCCCTGGATAAGTTTTCCCTTGATGTTGCCGATGGAGAATTTGTCACCGTCGTTGGCAGAAGCGGTTGCGGCAAGACAACGCTTCTTAAGCTCACCGCTGGCCTGCTTGGGGCGACTTCCGGTTCCATACACGTAGCTGGCAAGCCGGTCACTGCGCCGCTAACCAATATCGGTATCGTGTTCCAATCTCCGGTTCTTCTCCCTTGGCGCAAGACTCTGGATAACGTTTTGCTGCAGATCGAAGCACGCAAGCTCGACGTCAACGGATATCGCAAGAGAGCGCTCGAACTCTTAGAGCTTACGGGTCTTAAGGGATTTGAAGACCGTTACCCGGCTGAGCTGTCCGGCGGCATGCAGCAGCGGGTCTCGATTAGCCGCGCGCTGATTCACAATCCACCGCTTCTCCTCATGGACGAGCCGTTCGGCGCCCTCGACGCCATCACCCGTGACGAGATGAATCTAGAGTTGCTCAGAATCTGGAGCGAGTCGAAAAAAACCGTTCTCTTCATCACCCACAGTATTCCTGAATCCGTTTTTCTGGGTGACCGGGTAATCGTTATGACACCACGCCCCGGCAAAGTCGCTGAGATCTTAAATATCGACCTGCCCCACCCACGCGCCACCGCCGTGCGTGACGATGGAAAATTCATTGGTTACGTGAAAAGGATTCGCGAACGACTCGGCGTACGCTAAAGCGGGAATGTCCGATGATTCGAATTCAAAATCGCCGGGCGCGGCCTGCGATCCGGAATACGAAACTCGTGCTCACAAAGGGAAACCAGTCGAATGGTCAATAACGCATGCCAGACCCCGGGACCCAGCATGTCGGTGTTCCAAAGTCCAG
>VBKY01000174.1 GCA_005879255.1 Deltaproteobacteria bacterium | reverse complement strand
TTCTGATGAACAAGGGCTCGAATACCTGCGCTTTCTTTCGGGGGGATTTGCTGAAGAAGAAAAAATGCGCATGTACGTAAAAGAGGCGGCCGCGACGATTGAGGCATTCGCCCAACTAGGCGTTCCCTTTCGAATGATTGAGGGTCTTCCCGACCATTACTTTCCGGGCGCGCCAGGCTCACTCGGCCTTGGTCGAACACTCGAAGTCATACCTCTGCCAAAGAAAGCCCTGCCTGATTCCGCTCCCGCTCTTTTGGAAAGCCCGTACATGCCGGGAGGTGTTTCCTGGTCTGATGCGATCAAATGGGGAGGGCTCGGGAATCGTTACTCCTGGGCTCCGGAAAACCTCGAGCATGCGGCGTCCGTCTATGCAGCGGGTCAAGGATTGGTGGCATGGTTGCTCCTCAAGTGTATAGAAAAAGGAGTGACCCTTTTGACTCAATCGCCGGCGACACGGCTCCTGCTGGAGAACGGCCGGATCGCTGGTGTTGAAGTGAGAGAGGGAGATCGCGCGCAACAGATAAAAGGTGATTGCGGAATTTTTCTTGGCACGGGCGGCTATGAATGTAACCCTGAGTTCGTTCGCGCTTATCAATCGTTTCCTAATTCCGCTCCGCACCACCCGCCGACTCAGACGGGTGATGGACTCGTCCTGGCAGGGGAACTTGGTGCGTTTATCCGGAATATTCCGACAAGTTTGAGTTCTATGGTGGGCTACTGGATCCCGCGCCCAGGAGGTGAGCCTGAGTTTCACTCCGCTGGCATACAAGAACTAGCCTATCCTCATTCCATTGTGGTGAATTCTGAAGGCAAGCGATTCGGCAACGAGGCATTCTTCCAAGAGTTTGTCGTAAAACTCAGAGAATTTGATGTGGTTAAAAAACATCGATATGCGAACATACCATTCTTTTTACTATTTGATTCTCAATTCAGAGAGCGCTATCCGTTCGCTAATATTCCGCCCGAAAGACCGCTGCCGGCTTGGATCAAACGAGCTGAGTCGCTTGCGGATCTCGCACAACAATTGGCCATTGACGCGCAGCAGCTCCAGCAAACAGTGGCCCAATTCAATGATAATGCTAGCGCCGGATTAGATCCGGAATTTGGTCGGGGCCAATCTTTATGGATTCGGAAAGTTGGCGACACTAAACATCCGATCAACCCCAACTTGGGGCCACTGTCAAAGGCGCCGTTTTATGGCGTGGAACTAACGCCCACGGAGTCGTCGTCCGCAGGGCTTTATACAGACATTCACGGACGGGTGATGCATTTACGCGGACATGCCATTGCCAACTTATACGCGGGCGGCACCGTGAGAGTACGGACAGAGTATGGGGCCGGTTATCAAGCAGGTCTAACGCTGCTCGGTGGGATGACCTTTGGAAGGATAGCCGTCGAGCATGCACTCCTTGGGGATAAGAAGACGGGCTGAGTTATGCTTCCGATAAAAGGCCGGATCCTTTTCGCGGTTGTGGCGTTTGGACTGGCGATTTTGCGCGCACCAGCCCCCATCGTGGCAGCAGAGAAGCCAGCTAAGCTTAGGACTGCTTATGTATCTCCCATCGGAGCCATGGCACCAGTGTGGATGGCCGCAGCGTCCTCCGCGTTCCAGACTGAAGGAGTCGAAGTCGAACTCGTGTACATCCAATCGAACGCTGCCATTGCCGCCCTTGTAGCCGGCGAGGTCGATGCTGTGCAGATTTCCGCTCCCGCTATCGTTCCGGTGGTGCTGGCGGGCGGAAATATCACGATGATCGCCGGACTTCTCAACAAGATGATCTTTTCCTTCCATGCCCAGAAGGAGTTCAAGTCGGCGGAGCAGCTGCGGGGAAAGATGGTGGGCGCAGATCGCATCGGATCGCCGAATGATTACGGAGTCAGAACCGCTCTAAGCAAGCTCGGTTTGAAACCGGAAAGCGACGTTCAACTCTTGCGACTCGGCGGATCGGCAATTCAGTGGTCCGCGTTGCAATCCAAGCAGATCGCGGCATCCGCGTTAACCCCACCTGTGAGTTTCAAAGCGGATGCCCAAGGATTTACAAGGCTTGCTGAAACGTACGATTTGCCTTACCAAAACATCGGCTTGGTTATTAGAAAAAGCGAAGTCGAAAAAAGAGCGGAAATCTGGCTGCGATTGTTGCGCGCCGTACAACGGGGTATCAGTGCGTGGTATGACAATCCACAGTTATCGAAGAGTGTTGTTGCTAAATATACCAAAGACAACGACCCTGTGATGTTGGACAAGACTTACGAATTTTTTACCAAACAGGCTGGATTCAATAGGGATCTCAGCTTTACTGATCGCGGCTTCGAGCAGATTCTCAGCTTCTTTGGGAGCACAGTCCTGCCGGCAGCAAAGGATGCTTCGCCAAACCAGTTTTACGATACAAGAATTATCGACAAGCTGAAGAAATGACGTGGGAGCTCGGTGTCCAATGAAATCGCGGAACTTTTGCTGCGCTTTTGGGAAGAGCTTTGCGAAAGCCGGGCCGGCGCGGTACGGCGAGCCGTGGCTGGCACGCTAGCTAGCGATGAAGCGGTTCAGTGGCGGGGTGACGAAAAATCTTGATGCCCGCTTTTCTCTCGATATAGCGCCCGAAGCGAAATTTTGATTCGACGTCATCGATGGGGACGCCGCCCGGCTTTTCCCGCAGCGGCTCGACTTCGAGAACCGTGAACGTGTGGCCGGGCTCAGACACGATTTTGTCGAACTGGCTGTGCAGTCCCTCGAGGGAGTCGATCTCGAAGACGCGTTCGATGCCGACGGCCTTTGCGATCCCTGCATAGTCGTTGCGCTTCACGTTGACGAGGGGAAGCGCGCCGGTCGCGTTGTAGACGCGGTTGGAAACCAGGAAATGTTTTAAGTTAGGCAGATTGAGATCGCGTTCGACCATCAGCATGCCGGGATTCATCACGAACGCGCCATCGCCCATGAATACCCACACCGGGAGCTTCGGCGCGCCCATCGCGATGCCGGCACCGAACATGGAAATCATGCTCATCGAGGCGCCGAGATAAAAAGCCTGGTCCATGTCGTGCGTCGTTCTCCACCATGTGCCGGAGGTCACGCCGGCGGACGTGATCACAACGGCGTCCCCTTGGCGACCGGCGAAATACTTGAAGCAATCTCTTAGATCCAACGTCATATCCCGGACATCCTTGTCCGTCAGGCTTCACCGCGCAAAACGGCTTCGGTAAAAATCACCACTTCGGGACGGTTCATCGCCTGGCAGTGTTTGAAAGCATCGGGGATTCGAGTGATGGTCTTTCTTTCCTCCACGAGTAAGAACGGCAGGCTGATCGAATCCAGCAGCTTGGTTAGATAGAGACCATTGGAAACATGATGGGGCCGTGGATCGCCGATCACGCCGCGCAGGGTGGCGAAAATAAAAACCGGGATGTGGTAGCTGTAGTTGATTTTTGTGATCGCATAGACGCAGGTCATCAACCCGGAGGCCCCCATGATGGCGAGAGAAGGAATACCGCCGAAGTACGCGCCCGAGCACAGACCCATCGCGGATTCCTCGCGATTGACTGGCACATGCTTAAAGCGGTCGTCCTTGTCAACGGCATGAATCAGCGGCGCGATCCAATCATCGGGAAGGCTGGCCACAAGTTTAATCCCGCTCCGCACCAGCTGATCAACGATCAGTTCCGTCGCTTCGTTTTGTTTATCGCTCAAGTGCGTCTCCGGTTATTTACTTAGCGCGTAGCGCAGCCATATCACTGCCTCGGTCAGCCCGTCAAGAAACTGCAGCTCTGGCTCGTGATACATTAAAAATGCCGGCGCTGAGACGGACCAGAGCCTGCAACCAAAGTAGAAGCGCAAATTTTCACCACGAAGGTCACGAAGCGCACCAAGGATCTATATTTCCGAGTTTCGAACTTTGTTCGTGAGCTTCGTGGTGAGTTCGTATTTGTTCTGTGCTGGCGGCTCGGAAGGACACCGCGAATACGCTCCTGGTGCGTTTGAGCATCGTAGGACGTGGTGAGCCCGCGAATCGCATGGACCGAATCCGCGGCGCAACCGATGCGGTTCCCTCAGGCAGACCCCAACTCTACCGTGACAATTCCCGCCGTGCCTCTTCCAAAATAGAAAAATCTATCATGTCGGAAGGCGAAAAGATCTTGCGCGACGTTCCTGCGCTTCGGGCGGCGATTAGATCGATGGATGCTTTTAGACCATCCATTGCGATCGTCCCGTCGTACGAATAGTTCGGCAGCATAATATCGTAGGAACGTTCGGCGAGGTCTCGGTCGATGGACAGCCATTCGATCGCTACCCGTACCGATTCCTCACGGTTCTCACGGAGATATTTCATGCCTCTTAAGACAGTTCGAATGACTTTCTTTACCTGATCAGGCCTTTCCTTGATTTTGCGCTCGAGGGTCACCAATCCAACCGCAGGAAGTGGCAGGGTGTCCTTGGAAGAGCCCAGGTTTTTAAAGCCGGCGCGTTCAGCCACAAAACAATGCGGCGCGGTTAACACGGTCGCGTCGATTGCGCCCAGACGAAGTTGATCCATTCTGAGCGCGGCATCTCCCACCGAGATGATGTTGACATCTTTCTGAGGATCGAGACCCGCGCTGCGAAGAACGATCAACATCCGCTGGTGCGAAGCGCCGCCAAAACCGCTCACCGCGAGCTTCTTGCCCCTGAGGTCGCGAATAGAACCGATCTCAGGCCTCGCCATCAGAAAATCCGGATTATTCTTGATGACTCCCGCAACGATTTTGGCCTGGGCACCTCCGATAATGCCGCCGATGCTGCTGGTGATTGATGTTATATAATCAAGGCTTCCGCTCACCAACGCCGCAACCAGGATGTTGGATCTCGCGCGGATAAATTTAGTTTCGAGGCCTTCTTCGGCATAGAAGTTTTTTTTCACCGCGAGATAATTAGGCAGCTCAGTCAATGCAGGACTCGGATAGCCGAGCAGAATTGCCTCCAGCGCCGGCTGCGCGGGAAACGCCGAGGAGGACGGTAAGAGGATCGTAAGAAATAAAGCTAGTAAATACACTTGTACCATAGTCAGACGATGCACAGGGTCAAACACAACGCTCACTCAAATTTTGGCTTTTCCTTCATATAATACTTGGCGAGCTGCGGACAATAGCGCTCCATGATCTCCTTGTTGAGATGAACCGGCGGTTTTTGGTCCGGCGTTTATTGCTGAATTTCCAACTTTAAATCCGCGGAAGAAAAGGGACATTCTAAATTTTCATTTTTTACTCGGTCGGTCCTCGCTGCCGACCGCGACTCGGACCACAGATCAATCGGTTCCATCGGTCCGACCCGCCGAGCG
Source organism: Deltaproteobacteria bacterium (assembly GCA_005879255.1). Next base: position 7,038 of record VBKY01000174.1, on the reverse strand, counting down.
GTGATACACTATCAGGCGACTAAGAACCTTGTCATCATCGCAGCCTTTTTTTTGGTTTCGAGGTGAAGAATGAAGTCGATCGCTTCATCGATCTTGCCATACGTCAAAGGCCGGGCCGAATAGCGGGCCATCACACGAAAACTCTCCACCAGCTCAGCGGAAGTCACGGGATTTTTCGGATTGCCCTTAGGATAGTCGATCCTTTGGCGAAGACACTTGCCGTTGCGCGTGACGATTTCAACGATCTGCGGTTTCACGTCGAGAGGCCAGTTGTCGAGCTCGCGATCGAGAACCGGCGTGACCCGGCCGGCCAAAGCGAGAATTTTTTCGTTGCGCAAATTGGCATCGTTAAACTCTTCCAGAGACAGCCGCCCGTTTACCAGAGTCGCGGCAACCGTAAAAGGAATGCTGAATTGCGCGTCGACGATCCCTTGCGGGCGGTGCTTCTTCTGTTTTTCCGCTTCAGTCCATCCGCCCACCGAACGCATATCACGCTCGTCGATGTAAACTCGCGGCTGTGCGCCATCGTGGTAAACCAATGGCCATCGCGCAGCAGATCATGCTTGAGCACGACTTCGCGGGGCAGATCCGTGTAGGCTTTGAAATAGGATTCGAGCTCGTCCACGGTCCGAGAGTTTTCGACTAGAGCGGCTGCTTCCATACCAATTTCCGTTCGAGTTGAAAAGGTTTTTTCTCTCCGTACCATCCTTAGGTGCGGATCTCCAGCCAATGGGGTCCGTTGGTCTCGACCGGCCGAGCGGCATAGCCGAGTGAAAGCCAAGTCAGGCGGCCTACCGGCTCAGACGTGATATTTGTAATTTCGTATCGTTTAGCAAAGTAGAACCGCGATGCTTTTTGCATTCCCGCCGTGAAATCCAGTTGAGCCAGAGTTCGACAAGTCAACAAAGATAGTCAAAGTCTTGGAAGTCTGACTCTGCCGCATTCCCAGCCCCACAACCCCAAGGCCGCTTGAGAACGACTTTCGTCCGTCGTGGGCAATATTGTGCGTTAAGAGATTGCCGCATCGTCCAATCGACGCCATTTACCGAGTTCGGTACGAGGGCCAATCACTGGACTTCAGTTTCCATGTTGTCACAAAAGAGCCGAATTGCGTACGTTTTGGCGGAGCGATCGTACTACCGAGTACGTTCTCCACGAATGGCAAAAGCCTTGCGTTAGATACGACGCGAATATCTGATCGGAGGGAATCATGAAAGCATTTGTCCTAGCTTTTCTCCTGCTTTTCTTAGCCGGCGTTTTTGAGCCTCTGTCCTTGCGCGGCAACGAATTCAAAGAACGAGAAGCAAAAATCACGCAATACAAGAAATGGCTCGATACCCTGGGACCTCAAGGTTCCCAATACTGGACGCGCCTCGACGCGCGACAGCGACCCCATCGGTTGTATCTCGGTGAAGGTTTCTATCGCGCCGACTTTCAAAGCCAAGAGCGTTTCGTAGATACGTTTTCGAACTATCTTGCGGGGCACCCGGAAAAGTTCATGCTGATCGACCTCTTCGATGCCGACACCAACAAACCCGTAGGCGAGTATGGATTCGGCGGGTTCAAACTTTACGCAAAGCCTGTGCTAACGGCGGAGCGTCCGCAAAAATAGATTAGTATGTTCCTTGCTCATTCGACATTTTCTCTGTGGGGAAACAGGTTGAAGATTCGTAACCAATCACGCGAAACGAATTCAATGACTATCGAGGCAGATTATTCGATCTATACGCTTCCACAGTTATTTAGGGCACGTTATTGGATTGAAACCCGAGGCAGCTCGCTCGAAGAAGAGATCCGAAAGCGTTGCACATATATTCGAGAACGAACCAACGGCAAACCATCTACTGCCGCTGGCTCGAGTAGTCGGTTCAGGCCTTATGGCCTTATATTTGGCGTTGTTTTTCTATTTTTTTCTATTGGGCCCTTCGTCGTTGTTAAGTTCCTCGACATGATAAACGTCATTAACGACGTTAACGGAGATCAAGGAACCTTGTCAGGCGTGTGGGCGCTCCTCACGCTTCCAGTCGAGGTAATAGTGTTTATGATCGGTGGCATGATGGATGTTGAGCGCGTTGTAAAATGGTTCAATCTCGCTGGTCGACAGAATTTTCAAAGGAGCGCACACCAAGTTCCGCAGACTCGTAGAGAACACGGTCAGGTGCCGATCGTGCTTGCTTGAGCTAGCGGCATTGTTGCATCGCAAGACCTGATCCTCACACCACAGTCCTTTACAACAGCCGAATCCAGTGGATCATGGAAGCGGCTTGCGTTCAAACTTCTACGATTCGATTTTTTACCTTACTGCCGTCCGAGTTCTAATAGAAACACTCGCAGCCATTGCTCATCGTCGTCGAGCAACCGTGATCGTGTTCGTGAGGCGTGTTCGTCGGTACGACTTCGCGCGGGAATCTTACGATCTTGGCCCTTTGAATTATGACTTCTTTGTCCGGGCCGGATCTTGCTGCTCGATGACCTTGACGTCTTTGCCGGGATAGGATTGCTTGTCGAACTGCAAGACGAAATATTTCGCTTTAACGGGATCGCCTTTGTTGTCGAATTCGATCGAGCCGGTGATTCCTTTAAAGCCTTTCAACTTGCGCACGGCGGTGGATACGTCCGTGCGCGTTTGCGACGCCGACATGCACGGCGATCTCACCGCGAGAACAAACTCTACCTTTCCTAACCACTCTTTTTCGGCCGATAAAACTCGATCGCGTTTTTGTAGAAAACATTTGCTGCTTTTTCATCTCCCAATGCTTCCAGAACCAGCGTGTAATCGTCATCCTGATAAGGCCTTGGTGCGCGTGTGGACGGGAGGTCGGTGCCGAACATGAGCGCCCGTGGATTGGCGGCGTAGAGATCGGTCAGCGCGGAACGCACATCGAAGTCCACTCGTCCGAAACCGGTGGCCTTCACCCGCACACCTTTTTCCGCGAGTTTGAGCAGCGTTGGGAAACCCGCTTTGGAGAGACCGAGATGGTCGATGCTGACCGCCGGCAACGACACCAGCGTCTCAAAAAGATCAGCAAGCTCGGTGGAATCGACATACAACTCCGCGTGCCAGCCGACCAGTTTATGAACGCGCCGCGCCATGCTTTCCAAGTGATGAATTTCTTCCGAGCCGCCGCGCTTGACGTTGAAACGGACGGCGCGAACTCCCGCGCTGTTGAGTCCTTTCAACTCCTGATCCGAGACGGTCTGCGGCACCTGAGTGACTCCGACAAACGAAGGGCCAAGGACCTTCAAAGCATGGAATAGATAAGACTGATCGAAAGCCTGGAAAGAACCGGACACGACCGCGCCGCCGCAAAGATCGACCGCTTTCAAGCGCTCTAAATAATCCTCGCTGGTAAATGCGTCGGGCATGAATCCTTGGTTGGGTACGACGGGAAAATTCTTGTCGATGATATGAAAATGGCAATCAAAATACTTTGCGTTTGCGTTCAACGGATTTCTCCTCAAGTTTCTGCTCACCATTATCCCTAATGGAATGCTGCCATCAAAAAATTCTGGTCCGACTTCCTTCCTTATCGACCATCGGTATATGCGATCGGCTCAAGGCTGGCAAGATTTCCGTCGGGCATATCTATATCAGCGATCTGTTCATCGGGCGGGCCTACTTGAGGGACTTTAAGGATTTTATTCTGACTTCGTCGGCCTTCCAACTCCGCGCCACGATCGCCTAACGGGATAAGCAGTATACATCCGATGATAAAGCCGCTGTCATCAAGCTTCCGCATGATGCTGCGGTCGACCATCTCCTCCAGTTTCATCTCGCCGACGCGCGGGTTGCTGCTCAGCATCAGGCGCTGAAGGCTATGAGCCCAAATGGTTCCAATCGTTCAATCGCTTCGCTCCGTTCCAGTTGTTCAACCGGATCGGTGACGGCCCGAGACTTTGCATCTAAACGAAATGCGATGAGCTTTCTCGATTTTCTTTCGAATTTCACCCTTCAACATGCAGTGAATCTCCGACAAGAAACATCTCGCCTACAGTGCCAGGCGAGTGTTTGCACGTTCGACATGAAATAGATAAAAGCCAAAAAGGAATGCGAGGGAGACATGGCTTATCTAAGATTGAAAGACGCAGAAATTTACTACGAAGTTTATGGTGAAGGACGGCCCTTTCTCTTTTGTAGCGCCACTGGCGTTGATGGGCAGTGCTGGAAAGCCTACCAGGTTCCCGAATTTTCTCGCGACCACAAGGTCATCATCTTCGATTATCGCGGCACGGGCAGATCGAGCAAGACGGTGATGAAGTACACAACCGCGATGTTCGCTGCCGACGCGGCAGCCATTCTCGATGAATTGGGCGCAGAGCAGGCGATCGTCTGCGGTCATTCCAACGGCGGAAGAGTCGTCCAGACTTTAGCCCTGGATTACCCGCACAAAGTGAGCAAGCTCATCCTGGCTTCGAGCGGATCGTCGTTCTCGGAGACCAAAGGCATTCCGTTGAAGCTCTGTCAGGGTATGATTGAAAAGGGATTTGAAAGATACGTTCGTGAGCACACGATCGAAACCGGCTGGACACCCGAGTATGTTGCGTCGCATCGAGACGTCGTCGACAAATTTCTCGAAGTCCGGATGGCGGGAATCGCCCCTTTGCCGTGTTACTTACGCCACGTCATAGCGAGGCAGGAGCATGACACGAGCTCGCGTTTGAAGGACATCAGGGTTCCCACCCTGGTGCTGATCGGAGACGACGAGCACGCCGCGACCAGCGATCTCTCGCACCGCGCCAGCGCGGAAATTCTAAGGCGCGCAATTTCGCATGCGAAGTTCGTCGTTCTGCCGGGCCAAAGACATCACTACTTTGTCAGTGACCCGGTCGCGGTCCACGAGGCGATTCGGAAGTTTATCGAGTAGGAGCGTCTTCCCGCCTTCGAGAAAAGTCTTGCCTCGGCACGATCAGTTTCGCCAAGTCATTTGGCCATCACGCGGGCCGGTTGTGAAGATACCGCGCGTTGCGTAATACCTTCCCTGGCGTGGCACCGGTAGGCTGTTCGTGATCGAACACGACTTCGCCGTTGACGGCCGTGTAATGAATGCCATCGGCAAGCACGCGCATTCTCCAGCCGTTGTTCGGAAAGTCATGGACTATTTCTTGTCTTCTCGGCCTGACGGTGTCCGGATCAAAGACAACTAGGTCTGCCGCCAAACCCGGCCGCAACAAACCGCGGTCGTAAATTCCATAAGCCGAAGCGGAGTCGAAGGTGAGGCGCCGGACGGCTTGCTCGAGCGACATGATTCCTTGTTCCCGCACCCAGTAGCCCAGGAGTCTCGTGCTGTAGCCCACTTCGGAATGATACTGCACGTGCGCGCCGCCGTCGGACAAACCTACTACGGTATACGGACTGTTCAGGATTTCGCCGACGGAACTTCGATCGGTATTTCTATGGCAAAATCCAAAGACCGTATTGAGCTCTTCCTGGACCGATAAATCAAGAAATGCCTCCAAGGGCTCCTTACCCTGCGCTCCGGCAATCTCCGCAACGCTCTTTCCTTTCATTTCCTGGTTATGAGGTAGCGCCGGCTCATCTACCATGAGTATATCCCAACGCTTGTTGAAGCCGTTCTCAGGGACTTCGAGATCCGTGCGCAGCTTCGCGCGGATCGCCGGATCGTTGTACATCCGGAGCTTCTCCTCGTCCGCGACCTGCATGATGCTCAACCAGTTGGGCATTTGGCGGAAGAACTGCGAATTTTTCATATTGAAAAGGACCACGGCGCTGTTTGGAGTGCAAAGCGGCACCGCTCGGGTCCCTTGTTTATAGCGCTCCTCTACAAGCGCCAGGTGTTGTTTCCACCGGGTCGGGGCGTACAGGCTGTGGGTAATGCTGTTGTACATCACGGGACGGCCCGAGGCCTCGGAAAGCCGGCTCATTAAGCCTTGCTTCAGCTCAGGGCCGGCGCCGCCGCCGCTCTGCATGACTCCCGTTCCTACCTCTCGAAGTACTTCGGCCAGCGCAAACATCTCCGCCTCCGGAGCAAATACGGCTGGGATCAGCTTCCCGCGCACGTCAAAATGACTCATGTTGCGTGAGACGGATAACCCCAGGGCCCCGGCCTCCAGGGCCTCGCGCAGGACTCGTCGCATGATCTCGAGCTCACCCTCTGTAGCCGCGCGCTCCTGACTCGCTTCCCCCATCGCATAAAGCCGCACTGCCGAGTGCCCGACCAACGTGCCCACGTTGATGCTCAGACGACGGCCGATGGACTCCATGTACTCGGGAAATGTCTCCCAGTCCCACGGCACAGCTGCCCGCAAAATGTCCATGGGAATGGCTTCCACTTCGGAAAGCAGGCCGGCCAATGTTTCGTGGTCGCTAGGCTTCACCGGCGCGAGCGCCAGCGAGCAGTTACCGATGATGACCGTGGTTGCTCCGTGGTAGCAGGAGTACGTGCACAGCGGATCCCAAGTTACCTGTGCGTCATAGTGACAATGATTATCGATGAAGCCGGGAGCAATGACGTTGTCGTCAGCATCGATGACCCGCTTGGCCGGTCCGCTTAAACGGCCCAACTCCACAATCTTGCCGTCGCTGACCCCGACATCACCACGAAACGAGGGCATGCCCGATCCATCGACGATCCGACCATTTTTTACCAGCAGGTCATAGACCATGATTGTTCTCCTTCTTGTCAAAGTTGAGTCTTACGTCACTCAGCCATACCACCGCCCGTGAAAAACTGTCAATGCCGTCGTTGACACGGTCCCTGGATCGGCATATCTGTCGTCGCGTAAAATCAAACTAGCTGTGGTGACCCAGAAAAATCGCGATATAACTCCAATGTCATTCCGCTACCCCGGATCACAGTTCGGGGTAGCCCGGACCGGCATCCACCGGTATGACGGAAAAGAACGCAACGAATAATTTAACGAACTTCTGGGCCGGGATACTAGATTATCGGAGCGTGTATGATGCCTAATTGTTCGCTCACAAAGATTCCGTTCCTCGTGTTTCTCATCGCGTCTTTCGTTCTCACCTCGATTGCGCTCGGCACGTCGCCCAATGACGCCTTGTTGAAGGCCAAGCAA
>VBKY01000517.1 GCA_005879255.1 Deltaproteobacteria bacterium | reverse complement strand
CAGCTTCTTCTCGCGTGCCGATCATGGAGCTGTAGCATGAGACGTAGTTAACAATACGATCCACATCGCACTCCATGCCCGGAATAGGGAGTTTGAGTCTGTCCTTCTCGCGATACTCAGTTTGTGAACCGCGCAAAGGGCGCATAGCCTCATTGCCGGCCGAGAGGGCCAAAGCGAGACGCCCCAGAGCGCTAGTTTCTTGGTTCGTTTGGCCCGGCGGTAGACTTTCGCTTGTCACCACACTAGAGGCAACATTCTCAGACGCGAAAGCAGTTCCAGTTATTGTAAGGCTCCCGCCTAGAATCAAGGCTGCCAAAAGTGGTGTTGTGATCTTCATTCTATTTTCCGCTTTTCCGGTCGCCCATCATTTCCTCACGATCCACGACAGCGACTCGTGACGCGGCCGTAATCGCGGCTTTCTGATCGGCGGGCTGCTAAACAGGTCATAGTGATTTGAATCCATTTGGGAATTCCTCTCTCGAGATAAGGGTGATCTCTTCGATTCTTATCTACTCCTTATCCGCCCTCATGGCGTTGGGAACAGCCACCACCGCAGGCTCGTCATCGAGCGCCCGTTCGAGATAATGTTCGCACCCCGATTGAAAGGATCTAAGCTCGTTTTCCTTGTCGGTAGAGAAATTCCAGTCCCGTGAGCCGCTCAGTTGAACTTGTTGCAATGCTTCTTCCTCTACGCCGATAAGACGAGCAGAGAAGAGTCTCGCTTCGGACTCTTTTGGAAATAGAGGCACTGTCGACAAAAGCCCCATCAGTAAGAATTGTGCGCGAGTTTTCATTTTTACCTCCCAACCGTCTCACTGTACCGAGGCATGAAACATCGACAACGTCGCTTTTATGGGTAACAGTTTTCCATTTGGCCGTTGCCCGTCTCGGCCAATACTTCGTTCGGGAATAGGTATTCTTCCCCTACTGGACCGAAATCAACCAGGATCAGCTTCCGTCCCAAATTCTCGACGTCCCTAACGAAGGTCCCTTGTCGTGGTAAAAGAACACCTGTTTTCTGCGACCGGATAAGTTTTGTAGTTTTAACTGAATCCCCTGTTTTCATTGGCGCCTCCTGGCGGCAGCTCTGCAATCTTTCCTGCCGTGACATCCATCGTCCTCTCATTGTGTATTACCGTGCTATCGAAGTTATATTCCCGAGGAGCCAGGTTTATTGACTTGGCAGACGAGGCCTAATAGAGAGCGCGGCAGAAGACGCCGCAACCTCAAATGAAAAACAAAGACTTGTCCCTTTTATTTGGTTTCCGGGAATAAAACGGGCGGGGGAGCAGTCTTAATTCTGAGGAAAAAGATAGACTGGCGCGGTGGCTGACAGGCAACGACGACGCACAGGATATGGTGCAGGAATCGTATTTACCTACTTTTAAGTTTTTTGACGCTTTCCGGGGCGTGGATGGTCGCGCCTGGCACGCGCTAGAGAGCTAATCAAGCGGATTCTGTGCAATTGGCTGAAGAAGGAACTAGCATGAACTGTAAAGATGCGCAAAACCTAATCAATGGCTATGTAGACGGCGAATTGGATCTGGTCAGAAATCTAGAGATCGAGCGCCACATTCAAGATTGTGCGCTTTGCGCGCAGGGCTACAAAAACCATCAGGTGCTGCGGAATGGAATAAAAACCGGTTCTCTCTATTTTAAAGCTCCGGTGGATCTCCAAAGAAGGATTCAGTGGGCGCTACGTAAGGCAGCCAAGGCCGAAGCGGGTTTTCGAGTGCTGCCTAAGTGGTGGTTCAACATCGCCGCTCCTATGGCTGCCGCCGCAGTCATCGTTCTAGCCCTCGTTCCGTTTCTCCGTGGTCCATCGGTCGATGATCTTTTGGCTCGTGAAATCGTATCGAGCCATGTCCGTTCTCTCATGGCCAGTCATCTAGCGGATGTTCCCTCTTCCGATCAGCATACAGTGAAACCTTGGTTTGCCGGCAAAGTGAACTTCTCACCGCCGGTGGAAGACTTGTCTAAGCAAGGATTTCCCTTAATTGGTGGTCGTCTCGACTATGTGGACAATAGACCAGTAGCTGGGTTGATCTACCAGAGGCAGAAACATTTCATTAATTTGTTTATATGGCCCTCAGAGTCTGACTCAGATGTTGGGACAAAAACGGTGTCGCGCCAGGGCTATAATTTGTCTCACTGGACCAAATCCGGCATGACGTATTGGGCAGCATCCGATCTGAACAACGCCGAGCTACAGGAGTTCGTCCAGTTGGTACAAAATCAACCCTCGCCAAAATCGTAACATTCGCTGAAGTCGTCCGACCCTATTTGCCTCCTTCAACTCCATCAGTCCCGTTAACCGGGTATCCGTTGACAACTAACTGCGATTTCGACTAGTCTTCAGCAGTTCCACTTCTTTGATTCTTTTTACATTAGCCCGGACTGGGTTTCCCCATTGTGGGCAACTTCGTTGCAAGTCGCTTCAGCATCGACTCGAGGGCCTATGCTCGGTTGCTCTAATGCTATTCACCGCTCTCCACTCTGCAAGACGGTATACACTGCCTGCGTGTTTTTCTTCCTCTCCTATGTTTTCTTCGATGTGCTCGACCTCGACGGTTCAAATTTTCCTAAGCTTCTGAGTCCGGTGGAGAGAGCCGTCATAGCGGCGGAAGAATTTTCGGACACATGTCTCGACGATTCGCTCAAACCGGCTCCGCTTTTAGATAAGATCTCAAACTCGTCCGTACATCGATCAGGAGAATACCTTCGGTTCAAACAGCCGCTTAGTTTACGGCTTTCGCCTCTCGACTCGGCGCGAGCGCACGGATATCGCATCGGGCTGGCACGCGATTCTCTTCCAGACTCTTCTCCTTACGTCTGACGGTTTAACGGTTCCCATTCGAATGAGCACAGCCGCATCCGTCACGGTTTTAATCGTGAGCGGAGGCAAATCATTGTACAGCCCGAGATACAACACAGTATAAGGAGAAAGTGGTTTACTGGTCCGATCACTTCTCCGATCACTTCTTTGATTCTTTTTACATTAGCCGGGACTGGGTTTCTCCAGATGGGCTCATAGCCAACGGATCAATTGGACGGGTATACCGCCCTTGTGTCATGGCACATGACATCACCGACCGCAAAAGCGCGGAGCAGCCGCTAAGCCATAGCGAGGAACTAGTCCGGCTCATACTCGATTCCACAGCTGAGGCGATCTTTGGTTGCGATCCCGAGGGTACCTGTCTTTTCAGTAATCGTGCAGCCGCGCGCCTGCTCGGATACGACGATCCGGCCGAATTGGTTGGGAAAAACATGCATGCGCTGGAGCACCACACTCGGGTGGACGGCACGCCGTATCCAATCGAGGAGTGTCCCATTTACATAGGTTTTCAAAAAGGACAGGGCGTCCATAGAGACGATGAGGTTTATTGGAGAAAGGACGGCACCAGCTTTCCGGTAGAGTTTTGGTCCCATCCGATATTTCGAGACGGTAGAACCCTCGGTGCCGTCATAACCTTCATCGACATCACGGAGCGAAAACAGGCGGAAGAGGCGCTGCGGAAGAGCGAGGAGCGGTGGCGGTCCGTCTATGAGAATTCGGCCATTGGCGTCGCGCTGACCGACCTGAATGGCCGCTTCCTGGCCACCAACTCTGCGTACCAGAAAATGCTGGGTTACACCGAGGAGGAATTCCGTAAGCTCACTTTTCTCGACATTACCCACGAGGATCATCGCGAATACAACTGGGATCTCATCACCGAGTTGTTCGAAG
>VBKY01000516.1 GCA_005879255.1 Deltaproteobacteria bacterium | reverse complement strand
TTTGAGTCGTGCCTCGTAAAATTCATTGAGCGGAAGATCGTTGCGGTCCAGGTGGTCGAAGATCCCGAATTTCATATCACGCCGGATATATCGTGAATCGGGGGCAAATCAAAGCCTGCGAGCCGAATTTAGCGATCCGTATAGATGCGAAAGTCTTGGGTTGATTTTTGAACGCTTGAACGGTTTAAAGCACGGCGCCGCGAAAGAATACTGCGAATCCTGCAAAACTATCCTCGTTTTACGCTCTAGCGTCAATTGAGGCCGTAAAACTTTCGTGGGTTCGTCTCAAGGATTTTTTTGATCGCTGCGGGTGTAAGCCGCTCATCGTTGCGCAGCAGATGAATGGCATTGAGCTCGGATGATGGATCATGGTGACCGTAGTCGGTGCCGATCATCAGACAGTCCTCGCCCGCGTGGCTCAACACGTAGGAAAGATCGTCCGTGTTTTCGCATGCGACCCACATGTTATTAGCGGCTAGCGCATCCGTCGGAAACGACCTGCCTTTGCGCCGGTAGCGATCGGCCAGATCGTTCAACACGTAAGGCACCCACTGCGCGCTGACTTCAATGAAGCCCCAACGGACCTTCGGAAACTTTTTCGGGATCTCTTTTTCGATCAGCGTATGACACGCGCCGACAACAGCCAGCTTGAACTTGGTAAACGTCGTGTCTTCCGCAAAGAAGTCATGATGGAAGAAGCTGCCGTTGGCGGAATGGACGCAGACCGGTAGACCGAGATCCCCCGACATCTCCCAGAGTGGATAAAAATAGGAAGCGCCGAGCGCCCGCTCGCATTCCAATCCGCGCATAAAGATGCCGCAGGCGCCGTTGCTCCTTGCCCATTTGAGTTCATCCCGTACCGTCCCCGGCGCTTTTTCGAGCAGACGCAGCGGCGGCTTCGCCACCCAGCGCAAGCGGCCCTTGCCCTGGCGCCAAAGCTCACCCATCCAGCGGTTGTAGGACTTGCACAAGGCAAGCTCGCGCTCGGCTTCCTGGACGATGGGCCGGAGAAAAAGCGTCGGGTAAAGCACCTGAATCTCGATGCCGAGATCGTCCATGTGAGCGAGCCGAGCCTCGACGCTGAGCATCTCGCGCGACTCCTGCGAGGTGTTGGTGCCGACGTTGCGGTCTTTGCCATGCGCCCGGCCCTCGATCACCCAAAAGTCACGTACGGCGATGCCTTCGTTGCTGACAAGGTCCGCCCCGAAACTCTGCGTCATCAGTTGCGGCGTGAAACCTCGCTCATCCGCTTCGAGATAGCTCCAAGTCTGCATGGTCTCGATCACATGAGCGTCAGCATCGATAGCTCCCATCGGCTTCCTCCCTAGTGTAACAGGCTCGGAATTGGCTCGTTTGCTTGCTCCGGGCGGGTCCGTCTCAAACGCTTTCACAATTTTCGGCTTGCATGCAAGAGCTTGCTGAAAGGAACCGCTGAGCCTGCGGTCGCGGCTGGAAAGGACTCGCCCCTTTAGTTCTCTTCCCCATCACATAGAATGAGTGCCAGGGACATTAACTTATTTCACAACCCACTCGTCTAACTAAATTGCGCCCGTGAACTGCGACGCGATGCCAGAAAAACTAAGGAGTAAGAGTGGCTGAAAAAGCACGGTCTGGGGGACGGTTAAGACGCTTGTACGGCAGGCTTGCGGCCTATTTCAGGGCTGCAATCGATCCTACCTTGCGTACGCGGGTGAGGATTATTTGTGGGGCGAAGGGACTGGCGGCGTTGGGCGCGCTTGGACTGGCGCTGTTTTCTGTGTACGCCGTCATCTTGATACCGTTCACGCCGAGTATTTCCGATATACGAAAGGCCAAAATCGATCAACCCAGCATGCTGATTTCGGCCGATGGCAGGCGCCTGGCCACTTTCAAGCCGATGAACCGCGAGTGGGTCCGGTTAAATCGAGTCTCTCCGCACGTGATCAATGCTCTGATCGCCACGGAAGATCACCGCTTTTATGAACACTTCGGCGTTGATTTGTGGCGCACCGCGACCGGCGTCGTGCGCACCTTGTTCGGAGATCCGGAGGGCGGTTCCACTCTAACTCAGCAACTCGCACGCAACCTCTATCCGCAAGTTGGCCGAAAACGAACAATCACGCGGAAAATAAAAGAGACAATCACGGCGATCAAAATAGAATACGCCTATACAAAAAAAGAAATACTAGAAACCTATCTCAACACCATGCCGTTTTTGTATAACGCGTTCGGTATCGAAATGGCGGCGCGCACATACTTCGACAAGCCGGCGGAGAAACTCAGTGTCCTCGAAAGCGCGACACTGATCGCCATGTTGAAAGGCACCAGCTACTATAACCCGGTGCTCAATCCCGAACGCGCGCTGGCACGCCGTAACGTGGTGTTGTCGCAAATGGTCAAGCGCGGCGTCTTGAGCCAGGCCGATTTCGATAAGCTAAAAGCCAGGCCGATACGGCTCAATTTCGAGCGCCAGCCGGAATTAGTCGGCCCCGCGCCTCATTTTGCCGTGCAAATCCGCAAATGGCTCATCGATTGGGCGGACCGTAACGACCACGACATTTATGCCGATGGACTGATCGTGCACACCACCATCGACTCGCGTCTACAGGCGCTGGCCAACCAAGCCGTAAACCTCCAAATGGAGGCTCTGCAGGCGGTCGCAGACGTAGAGTGGGGATTGAGCTCCGAAGGATTGATATCTTCGAGCGCGAACGCCTACGTAGATCAGCGCCGGCGCGTGCAGCCTTTCGGCCATTTTTGGAAAACCAAGACCGGCTTGATCGACACGTTTATTCGAGAGTCGGCAGCTTACCGCGGCGCGGTCGATTCGGGCGCGACGGCAGAGACTGCACTGGCGCAGTTGAAGCGCAATAAGGAATTCATGGCGAAGCTGCGAGACGAGAAGACGCGCTTGCAAGCGGGATTCGTCGCCATCGATCCGGCCACGGGGCACATAAAGGCGTGGGTCGGTAGCCGCAACTTCAACACCGACCCATTCGATCACGTGGCGCAAGCCCGGCGCCAACCGGGTTCGACGTTTAAGCTTTTTGTTTACGGCGCGGCTGTCGAGCAAGGGATGTCGCCCGATAAACGCTTCACTGACCGCGCCGTGGAAATTCCTCTGCCGGACGGGACCGTATGGCGTCCCTCCGATCTATCGCCGCCGACCGGCCGGTCGATGACGGCGCGTGAGGGTCTCATCTATTCGAAAAACACGATCACCGCCCAGGTGATGCACGAAATCGGCCCGAGAAAAACCGCGGAACTTGCGCGCAGTATGGGGGTCAGACAAAGCAAGCTCGACGAGGTGCCGTCGTTGGCGCTCGGCACAAGTCCGGTTACGCCTTTGGAAATG
>VBKY01000532.1 GCA_005879255.1 Deltaproteobacteria bacterium | reverse complement strand
GGCGAGCCCGTTGTCAACTGTGCCGAATGTGGCTGGCCGGTCTTAGCTGGAACTTCGCCCCAACTCTGCCCGCGCTGCGAATACGCAAAGCAGGAAAGCTAACTCATCCAACAATTTCAAAAACTTCTGATCGAGGTCGGAAACGGTTTTCACCGCCATAGCCGCCCGGAAGTGCGCCACCGGCTCCTTATCCATCTCGCCAAATATTATTCCTTCTTGACTGATCCGTTCTTTCTTGTGTTTGGTCGACCGCGGAGCGAGAGGAACATCGCGCCAGATTAGGCTACTACTTCGGCATTAAGCCGGACTGGCGACATCGCCGCGCATTAGTGTATGAATCAAACCTTTACAACTTCAGTGGTATGGTCGTTTTGTGGCGAAACATTCGAGTGAAGTGATAAGTCAGTGACGCAGCACTTTTCCCGCAGGCTGCGGCTGGATCTGATCGGCCAGCGACTTGCTTTAGTGGTCGTGTTCGTCGGTATCTGGTGGTTGTCGTCGCTATCCGTGCCGCATTACATATTGCCCGGTCCGCGGCGCGTCTGGGACGCTCTTCATCTCATCGCCGGCAACGGCGACCTGTGGAACAATCTCGGCATCACACTATGGCGGGTTGCCGTCGGTTTCGTCGTCGCCGCCCTGGTCGGCCTGCCGTTTGGCATCGTGCTTGGAGCGAACAAGCACGTCGGCGAGTTTTTCGAACCCGTGATTCCAGTCCTGAACACGGTCTCTTCGGCGATCTGGGCGATCTTCGCCATCATCTGGTTCGGTATTTCCAACGCGACCACCATATTCGTGGTCTTCATGACCGCGATGCCTTTGATCATCACCAATGTCTGGCAAGGGACGCGCACGGTGAACGCTGATTTTATCGAGCTCGCTCAGGTGTTGCGCATGCCGCACTGGAAGGTCATGACGAAAATTTACCTGCCGACCATTCTCCCCTACTTCTTCTCAGGCGCCAGGCTTGCGTTCGGTTTTGGCTGGCGCGTGTCCTTGGTCGCCGAAACGATCGGTTCTTCCAGCGGCGTCGGATATCGCCTCCGGCAAGCGGCAGACTTGATCAGAACCGACCAGGTATTCGCCTGGACTTTGACTTTGGTGATCATGATGGCGACCATCGAAATGGGTATGATGAAGCCGCTTGAAAATTATCTGTTCCGATGGAAAAAGGATGCGGCAACGCAATGATCGGGGATTGCGGGCGCCAACATCGCAGAACAAGTCATCAGTTATGACTCCTTCAGAGTAAACTCGGAAGGTCTGCAATGACTCAGATTGAGCTCACCGAGCAAACTTGTAATGACGCGGAGCAAACACCGCCCGCGATCCGGCTGAGCGGCGTCGCCAAAAGCTTCGTCAACGGCAACCAGACGATCGAGGTGCTAAACAACGTAAATCTCACGGTCGCGCCGCAGGCGATCGTCGGGTTGATCGGCGCATCCGGCTCAGGCAAGAGCACGCTGCTCAACATTATTTCCGGGATTCTGAAGCCCGACCGCGGCCAGGTCTGTATCTGCGGTGCAGCCAGCGAAGAATTCAACGACTGGGGCTCCGTCAGCTACATGTTCCAAGACGATCGTCTATTGCCTTGGCGCAGCGCCATTCGCAACGTCGAGTTCGCCCTGGAACCCGGCTCCATCGCCAAAAAGGATCGCGTGCGGCGCGCGCTCCAGGCGCTGCAGTTGGTCGAGTTGGAAGGCTTTGAAGAGGCGTTTCCGTATCAGCTTTCCGGCGGCATGCGGAGCCGCGTCGCGCTCGCTCGAAGCCTGGTGACCGAGCCGCGCATTCTGCTGATGGATGAACCGTTCTCCCGACTCGATGCGCAAACGCGCGCTCTCATGCATGAAGAGTTGCTTCGCGTATACCGGCTCAAGCGCATGACCGTGGTCTTCGTGACTCACGACGTCGCGGAAGCGGTGCTGCTGGCCGACCAGGTGGCGGTGATGTCGCCGCGGCCGGGAACGATCCGAGAAATCGTGGACATCGCACCGGCGCGGCCGCGGGATATTACTCAGCCGGAATTGGCAAGCTACATGCACCGGCTTCGCGCGCTAATTTGAATCCTGAACGAACCCTCTGTGTCTCTGCGGTGAATAATTCATTCATTTAACTTCAGGAGGCAAAGATGAAACCAACAAACTCGATCGTTGTGACATTCGTTTTAGCTATGGCGGTGTCCGTTCCCGGCCAACTGTTCGCGCAAAAAATGAAGGTCGGCTATTGGACCAGCGGTTTTAGCTTGGGGTTCGGGTCAGTGATGGAACAGATGAAATTTGCCGAAAGCCAGGGCCTAAATGTCGAATGGGTGAGATTTGCCGAGGTCAACGGACCGACGCGGGCGATCGTCTCCAACGCCATCGATATCGCCTTTGCCGCTCCCTCGACGAACTCGATCGGCATCGCCGCCGACGGCGTGCCGGTAAAGATCGTGCTGGCAACCCAGATCGCCGAAGCGCAAATCGTCGTGCTTGACGGATCGCCGGTCAAAGCCGTCAGTGATCTCAAAGGCAAAAAGATCGGCATGTCGCCTGCGGGAAGCGCGACCCATGCCATCGCCACTGCCATCCTGAACCACAACTTCGGTCTCAAGCCCAATGAATACAGCATCGCTCCCGGAAACGAGACGCAGCTGGCGCAATTTCTGAGTCAGAAGGACATCGACGCCGGCGTGCTCCGCTCGGTGACCCTGGCTCAGATGAAAGAGGTCAAACTCCGGCGGCTGGCGAGCGTGGTCGACGAGTGGAAAAAACTCACCAAGGAAAATGCGCCGCCGATCCTCGCAGTCACCATCGTGTATGGCGACTATCTCGCCAAGAACCCGGAGCTGGTGGCAAAATTTATCGCCGCCGCGCGTAACGCGCTCGAATACGGTTCCAAAAACAAGCAGCGGGTCGCCGAGATACTGCAGAAAGCCGCCAACATGAATGCCACAGACGCACGCGCCTATGCCAACCAGTGGGACGGCGCTTACATCGCTAGCTTCGAACCGGCTGATATCGCTTCGCTGAAAAGAATGTACGATATCGTCAAAGCCGCGGGCGGCGCCACCAAGGACGCGCCCGACAGCGCATTCGACAGCGGACCGTACATGCGAGCGAAGAAGTTAAAATAGGGACAGGAGCGGCAAACTGGCTCAGCCGCGAATTTCCGGATGCAAGAGCAAAGATTATAAGATCATGATGCCAGATGCCGGATCCGCAGCGTAAGACGTGTTGAATCTTCATCGCATTTGGCGAAGCCTGAAGCGGTGGTATTAGGCGACAATAGTCATGTACCTCCGGCAAAGCCGGAGGCTTGATTTGTGAACCGCTCAAAGCGGTTTGGCCGGCTACGCCGGCACGCTTCCTATTCGAA
>VBKY01000173.1 GCA_005879255.1 Deltaproteobacteria bacterium | reverse complement strand
GACCTTCGGTAGACGGCCAGGTCTTCGACGCTGCGCGCAAAATCGGGTCCTGCACCAGCTCTTCTAGCAGCTTCTGGCCTTTCTTCATGCGCGCTTCAGTATCGGGAAGCTCGGCCCAAGCGGCCCGCAGGTCTTGAATGAATTTCTCGAAAACAGGAAGTCGATTAGCGGCAGACATCGTTCCCTCCGTATCCCATTTGTTTATTTAACCATCTCCCGCCGTATTTCCTCAAGTAAGCGGAAATCGACGATCTTACTGAGCGGGATATCACCGATTCCCTTTTCCATTCTCTGAATATGCTGCGTGTGAAACATGAGACCGGCTTCGCTGGCGGTGCCGTCGCGGCTAAACGATTTTGCCAGTGACGCATAGGATTCGCGCGCGACCGCGTTATCGACCTTCCACTCCCGTTCGATGATCTGGATCGCGTCGTCGGGGCGTTCTTTGGCGAAAATGAGACCACGATAAAGCGCTCGTAAAACCCGCTTGGTCAAACTTCGTTTTTCGGTTAGTTGACGCTCGGAGGTCGCGTAGCCGTTGCTGGGAAATTCGACGGCATCGCCCAAAAAAAGCAACTCGCGAAAACCCTTCTGTTTGAGCAGGACGTTATCCGGCGGAACGGCGATCGTGGCATCGACGGAACCGGCGGCGAGCGCGGCGACGCGGGTCGCCGGAAAACCGATCATAATCGGTATCGCGTCGCGCTGCGGATCGAGGCCTTCCCGATTGAACGCGATTCGCGTGGCCAGCTCGACGGTGTCACCGAAGCGAACCATGCCGATATATTTTCCGCGCAGCTCGGCGATGGATTTGTATTGCGGTTTGGCCATTAAGAAGTAATTCGGACGGGCGGCGCCGAAGAAGATCGACTTCATGGGCGCGCCCTTGGCGGCCAGGCGCAACGCGGAGTCGGCGACGCCGTGATAATCAACGTCGCCGGAGAGCAGCGCATTGTGCGCGAGCTGCGGTAGCAGCATCGAAATCTCGATGTCGATGCCTTCATCTTTGAAAAACCCGCGATGGACGCCGACAAATAGGGGAAGATAGCCCATCGACTTGGCCGGCAATGCGAGCCTGACGCGGTCCGCGCCAAGAGCGGCTGGCGGTTTGGCGGATACGATGCCAAGCAAAAAGAGAAAGACGATCCCGAACATTGGCTGAGACCGGCTTTCAGGATTCCAGCCGCGCTTTTTCCTTTTTTTCTTCCGGGGCTTTGATCTTGTCCAAATTTCTCATTGCGAAGTCGCCGTGGCCGAGCTCGGTGCCCTTGGCGCTGAATCTCGGATTTCCAGCCGGTTCCGCCCGTGCGCCCAAGAGAATCATGTATTCGTCGCCGGTGTTATCCAGTTGATAGAGCTGGCCGGCGGGAATCGTCACCAGCATGCCAGGAGCTAGCTTGCGTGAGGCGGCATCGGGAAAGTGAAACGTGCATTCGCCCTTGACGCAATAAAATTGCTGATCGGCGGTGTGCTTGTGCATGGGACCTTTCGTTCCCGGGTAATCGCCATGTACCCAGGTATGAAATTGATCGGAAGTAAAAAGCACTTTCTTGCTGTGACCGATGTCCAGCTCAGGCAAGTTTAAGATATCGATAAATTCAGCGGCCATATTTTGTCCTCCGTATATGATTCAAATTGGTTTCGATTATTTGCTGGCGGCTTCCTGACGCTTGCTCTGGCGGTATTTTTCCCAGGCGGCGATTCCGGCTTTGACGGCGCGCACGTCGCCGTCGCCGCGGTGGCCGGCGCTGCCGATAGCGCCGACGATGACGTTGTCGACGATCAGCGGAAAACCGCCGGGTATCAGAATGATCTGTCCTTCCATCAAGCTGAGCGCGCTGTGAAAACGCTGCGGGTTGGTTTGTAGTTGATCGGCGGATTCAGCGGTCGTCTGTTGCAGCGTCACCGCGCCCATCGCCTTGCCTATTGCGAACTTCACCCAGAAGCCGGAAGTGCCGTCCATCGAGTCGAGTGAAACCAGATTGCCATTGAAATCGACCACGGCGATCGCTGCGCGGCCGTTATCCGCCTTCACCACCGCTTTGGCCGCCTCGATGAGGATACGCGCCTCGTCCAATGGCAGCGCCGTTGGCACCCGGATCAACGGACGCGAAGCACGATCAGAGGCGGCGGGCGCGGGTTTTTCCTGGCCCCAGCCGCGGCAAGTTAAATTGTCACTGACAAGAAGCGAAATTCCCATCGTTAGGATAATTTTCATAATCGTTGTCGCAAGTCTTTGCGATTTCATATTTGCTCCTTTGGCAGCGAACTAGTACCATTCTTGTGTGCGTTAACGCTGCGCGCTTGCAGCGCTTCTTGCCGCCTGTAACGTGGCGCTGTCGCCGTGAATACCGACGATAGTGACGACATCGAGATTGAGTTTGTCCAGTGCGGCGATAAATTCTTTAACTACCGGCGCTGGTCTAACCTGCCCGTCGCGCGGGCTGACATGGTCCGCTTCGATCAGCATCTTCTCGGAGGGCAAATAGACAACGACCAGATCTTCGGCATGGGATGTCGGCAATGGATAAACTTCGACGCGCCGGCTGCCGTTGGCCAGCACGCGGGGCCCACCGCCGAACGACTCGATGATTACGGCGCGCTTGTTTTTCTCCAGGCTGTCCGGTTGTCGAGTATGAGGCGCCTTAGCGACTTGGCTATAAAATACTTTGGCGGAAAACGGCACGACTACGGCCGCGCCCTCGGCCATAAAAGCGCGGATGCCGCCGGCGTGGTCGAGGTGATGATGGGTCGGAATGACGTAGCGAATCGGTTTCGTCGGAAAGCGCTCTTTGATCGATTTCACCACCGGCGCGGTGCGCGCCTCGTACAGTGGCCCCTCGACGGCGACCAGGTGATCGCCCATCTCGATGACTACGGTCGCGTGGGAGCTGCCCTGGATTTTGTACACGCCGCTGGCGAGTTGGTTCCATTCAACCACGGGCGCCCGCCCGAAGTCCTGGTAGCTCACATTGCCCGCCACTCGGCGAAGTATCCACTGCGATGCGATCGGCTTGGCGTCGGTCTTCTGACTGCGGATGGACTCGGGTATCGAAAAAATATCGACGCCAAGCGGTGCGTTGTAGCGAACGGATTTGACTTGTTCCTCCTGCAACTCTCTGCCGTTGAGCTCATAGCGCAAGCTGAAAGGCGTCATGATATTTTCAGTTTTGCGCCAGTCGGCGTAACGCAGGAGGTAGCTGCTATCGCCTTCGAGAGGATCGTCTTCCAGGATGTCTACCTGCGCGGGCAACTTGGTTTTGGCATCTAAATACAGCTGAAACTCATCGCCGCTATCCTTGAAAGAAACGACGCGACAGGGGTTGCCGTCGATATTGGCGTCTGAAAGACGCTTGAGAGATTTGTTAGCGTTGGCCAAGACGATCAAACTAACCGGAGAGCGCTTTTCCTCTCGTAAGCGAGTCGCCAGCCGCCCGGAATGCAAGCGGCTTTGCTTGCCGGTTTTCGCGTCCCCTTCTTGCAGCAAACCCACGGAGCCGTCTATGACTTCGACAAAGCGGATGTTCTCATTGCGCGCCGAATTGCGTCCGTCCCATTCGAGCCGGAGCCGAGGTCGGGTGAGATCACGGGTTAGGGTGTAGCGAAACGTGGTGATTTGCCGAGTTGGACCGACCGGCTTTGGCGTGGAAGATGAATCGAATTGCTTGCCTTCGCTCTCAATCACCTGGCTCTTGACCGCGCGCAACGTCGCCATCCCGCCCATGGCAGTGGCGGTTTCACCGATCAGCTCTTGAGCGGATTGAGCGCGCGCAAAGTCGATTGCGCTAAACGCCAACAGAAGAACTAAAGCTGAAGCCTGGACGATTCGTTGAATCATCGACCCCTCCGATTAAACCCCGATCGCGACTTGGTCAAACGGGAGATATCCAAAAGGCTAGGCTTGTGCAAGCGGCGTCCCAGGCTAAATCCAGCATTCGCGGTCCGGCGGCCGCGACGCGCGTCGGCG
The DNA here is from genome assembly GCA_005879255.1 of Deltaproteobacteria bacterium. Next base: position 14,687 of record VBKY01000173.1, on the reverse strand, counting down.
CCGGCACTTGTCACTAGTGGGTGCTGATCGTGGTCTTGAACGGCTGTTTCTCGCTCAAGGGCGAAAACATCCTGCCCACGACACCGCTGTCGAACGTCAGGACCTTGTAGTCACTGTTTTCCGTCATTTCCATCGTCAGTCGATATTGGAACTGCGCTTCAGAATTTTGTCCCACGAGATAGATCCAAATTGCCTTTTCGCCGGGCATCGGTTGAAATTCCGTTGCCGTGACTTTTGTCGGAAAAGATCTTGGATGCATCCGGGTGACGGTTTCCTTGAATTTGTCGAGCGAGAGATGCCGTTTGCCGCCGTCGGAGAGCAGCTCGTAAGCCTTTTCAAAATTCTTGTCGATGAATGCAAACTGCGCGAATTCGATGGCGCGCCTAGCCGCGAGGGTTTCATCGTGCTTGACAGACCCGGCGCAGCTCGCCAGCGCAAACAGCACGGCCGGGATGCAAAAATTGGTAAAAAGCCATTTTCGAGCTCGAGGCCAGGCACGTTTTGCCAGTACAACTGTTGCCTGTTGCCTCATCTATTGCCTTTCCGCAAACCGGCCTTCCTTCTCCAATTTTTTGACGATGCTGTCGACTACCAAATCCTCCGCTTTGAGACGTCGGATTTTTTCATTGTTTGTTCCCAGCAAACGAATGACATTGCGCACCCCATCGACGCTCGGATAGATTTTCCGTTCATAAAGATTCGCCAGGCTTTGGTAACCTTCTTCTGCGTCGTCGGCTCGCGCCAACCGCATGCCTTTGACGAGGCTCTTGAGAACCTGCGCCTTGTTGGCAGGATTCCGAATAAAATCCACGCCATCGAGTAACGCCTTAAAAATGTTTTCGGCGCTGGATGATGACGCGGCGATGAAGCTGCGCCGCGCCATGAGACCCGAACCTTGATAGGGGATCGGTAACTTTTCCAGCTCGGCCAGCAAGCGAAACCCCTTGCTTTGGACAATCTTTCCGTAGGTATAGCCCATGTAGGCAGCGTCGACAGTGCCCACCGTGAGCGCTTGGGCGATAACGGATTGATCACCGAGGGATCTGAATTGTATTTTGTCACGTTCCGGAACGAGTCCCCAGTAATCCAGGGTGAGCATCGAAAAAATCCATGCACCGCCGCTCAAGCTATTGACGCCGATAGTTTTGCCTTTGAGTTCTAGCGGGCTTTTAATTTTTGGATTGGCGAGAAAAACTCCGGTTAGCCGATTTATGAATCCCGCGACAAAAACCAGATCCGCGCCCTCGGCGATTGCGCCAAGATTTGCCGCTGACACCGAACCCCAGTGAAGCTGCGACTCGCCGGAGCTGAGCGCCGCCATGCCCACGGGCCCGTTGCGCACTTGGACCAAGGTAACGTCCATGCCGTATTTGCGAAATAATCCTTGGTCCTGGGCGACGTAAAGCACGCCTTCGCGTTCGCTAAGAGAGCCGGTAGTAAGAATCAATTTTGTTAATGGCGCGGCCGTATCACCGCGGTAGCAGGGGAAGATTGCCAGCGCAAGGGTGAGCAACACAACGAGCAATACTCTATAGATCATTCATTCAACCCTTTTTGAGCCACCAGTCTGCAGAGTTTGCTGTCACTGTCCACACAACACCGCAAGCTTTACACGAAGAACCAAATTTTTACCACGGGTGCGTAAGAAGCTTACGATTGCGATGTGCTTCGCAGTCAAGGTCGTGAACGAATTTGTCGTTTGTCGTGGCTTGGCATTAATTCAGCATTCGGCATATCGCTTGCTTTATTCCTCTGTTCCCAAACAAGGGAGGAGGAATGCCATGACCAAATCCGGCTTAATTGTCCCACTGTGCTTCTTTTTGGCTTGCGGATGCGCGCTCTTTGACAGTCCGGAAATGACATCTGAGCAACCAGCCGTGCCAGCTCCTGTCGTCGAGAATGAAACCACAAAACTCGCAACCCCAGTCCAAGCGCTTCCTGTAGAAGCTAAGGTCGCCCCAGCGCGAAGTCTGACTCGCGATGAGATCCGCACGATCCAATTGCGTCTGCGCGAAGTCGGTTTCGACCCTGGTCCGGTTGACGGCGTCGCCGGCGCAAAAACCAAAGCGGCATTCGCGCGCCTTCAAAGCGCATGCTCCAAGGTCAAACCGCTGATGGAAAATGCGTCCGAAGCAACCGCGCAAAATTTGGCGGTGAGTCAGGCAGCGAATAAAGTCCCAAGCCGGCAGGAGACTGAAACGATTCAGACTCAACTTCGCGACGCCGGTTTCAACCCCGGGCCTGTGGATGGCATCTTCGGTAACAAAACGAGATCCGTGATGGCTCGGTTAAAAGCCGATTGTCCAACGGTGAATGAGCTCGCGGGCGTGTTCGATTACCCGCTCGCTGCATCGAAGAAGCAAGTTGTCGCTTCGCAGACGCTCGAGACCAATTCAGCCAGACTTCAATCGTTGAGCGCGACCGGACGCGGCGACGCTCCTTCCGCACGGTCTCAGGAAGATATTCGCATTCTTCAACTGCGGTTACGAGATGCCGGCTTTGATCCAGGGCCATTCGACGGGGTGATGGGGCCCAAAACGAAAGCGGCGTTGCAGCAGTATCAAGTCGCGCAGCGAGGAAACAATGCGAAGCTACCAGTGATTAGTGGGATCAGCAGCCAGTATTAAAGCCAGCAACTTTTTTAGACAAAAGGGGATTCAGGAACAAGCCTGAATCCCCTTTTTTATTCTTTTACGGCTCAAGACCGTTCGCGCTCAGGGTTAGCCGCTGATGGTAGGAGTCGTGGTCGGCAAAGTCAGTTCGTAGTCTGCTGGCAGCCAGTCTCGGCAAAATTCAATTGAGCGTTCGTCAGTATTCCGTCTGGCGTGAGCGTTGGATTTGTTGATTGTTGCGATCGATGGTGCGCTGGTTCTGTTGGATCTGTTGCTGATTGGCCTGATTCTGCTGCTGTTCCTGGCCCTGCATATAGTCGCCCACCAACGCGCCGGCTCCTAATCCCAGGGCGCCACCGATGGCAGCTCCAGCTCCAGGATGGCCGACGGTTGCGCCGATGATGCCGCCGGCTGCCGCACCACCGACTGCGCCAATCCCAGCGCCTTTTTCGCGGGTGGTCAATGAGCCACCGGAACAGCCGGTGAACACCGCTCCCGCGAGAGCGATTGCGACTAATGCTAGTGAAATACTCTTGGTCATCTTACTGCCTCCTTGAGGGATTCTTTATTGCTCTAAGTGATGAGACCAGGGATGAGCAATGCCTGTGCCAAGCACCGTTATCCCGTTAATTGGTTGATTTTGCCACGACTCGGGTAGAAATGGAATGAAAAGGCTGGAAATCCGGGTTGGACCAGCGAAAAAATTCCTCGGCGATTGACGGGATTGTGCGGTCATTACCTGCCTTTGGCCAGCCTTTCCACCTCGGCGATAGTAGGACCGTCCAAGCGAAACGCGCGGTGCGCGCGCCATTCTAAAACCTCCATCGTACGAATGTCATTTACGTGATGCGGATCTTGGGCCGCAAGCGATCTTGCTTCGTCGAGGCTCGACGCTAACACGATATAGACGCCGTACTTGCCGTCGGTAGTCGGGCCGGAAAACAGCAAGCGTCCGGCCCGGTGCTGATCGTCAAGCCACTGGCGGTGCGCTTCGTAGTTGCGTTCCTTGTCTTGGTCTTTTTCCGGTAATGATCGCGAAAGTACTATATACCACATGGGTTGGTTTTTCTCCCGGGAGTGCAAGCACTAATTCCCCAATGCCATCCTAATCGTTGAGGCACAAGATTACCACTTGCTTAGCGTATTGGCTGGAGATAGAAGCGTGAGCAAATAGACCGTGGATCAATAGAGACCCAGTCTGAGCGAAGAAAGGAACCACGGAAATGCTTTCCCGTGAAGAAAATGAAATTTTGACGCGGGTCGGGGCCAGCACCCCGATGGGCGAGCTGATGCGGCGCTATTGGATTCCTGCGCTGTTGTCGGAAGAAATCCCGGCGCCTGACTGCCCGCCAGTTCGGGTGCGCCTACTTGGCGAGGACCTGGTCGCTTTTAGAGATTCGCATGGGAGGATCGGTTTGTTGGGCGAGCACTGCGCTCACCGCGGCACGTCGTTATTCTTCGGTCGCAACGAAGAGTGCGGCCTGCGCTGTGTGTATCACGGCTGGAAGTATGACGTAGACGGCAATGTGTTGGACACTCCGGCTGAGCCGGCGGCTAGCGACTTCAAAAAGAAACTTCGCCACGTGGCGTACCCGTGCAAAGAAGTTGCGCGCATGATTTTCACTTACATGGGCCCGGCCGAGAAACAGCCGCTCATTCCCGGTTACGAATGGTTCACCCTGGCGGAAGAACAAGTATGCCCGGTCAAGTCTTATCTCGAGTGTAATTATCTGCAGGGGATCGAGGGGGACTTCGATTCCTCGCACACATCATTTCTGCACAACAATATCAAAAACGCCGAACGGTTGAAGCGCGACGGGGCGCCGACCCTAGACGCTGAGGACACCAGTTATGGTATGCGGGCGATCTCAATCAGAACAGTGGGAACAGGGCAGATTTACGTCCGCACGAGCCCTTACATGATGCCGTCGTTCAGCATCGTGCCGGGCCCACCGACTGCAAAATTCGAAGAGGATGATATTCGCGCGTTTCGCTTTTGGGTGCCGATCGATGATCAAACAACGTGGCTTTACATCTTGAACATGCGCAAAAGGCCGTTCACCGATGAAGAGCGAAAAAGCTTGCGAAGTTGGATCGGCGCCGATTACAGAAGAATTCGTAACCTGGGCAACAATTACCTGCAAAACCGCGAGCTCCAAAGAACGGCCAGCTACACCGGCATCGAAGCGTTCAATCCGGCGGAACAGGATGGGTGCGCCACCGAGAGCATGGGCGCGATCTGGAACCGCAGCAAAGAGCAGTTAGGCTATAGCGACAAGACCATTATTGCTTTGCGCAAAATGCTGCTCCGAACGGTGAGCGACGTCGCCGAAGGAAAAGAGCCGCCGCACATCATTCGAGATCCCCAGTGCAACGATTTCTCGAAATTGCGTTCCATCAAAGGCGTTTTGCCCGTGGGTACGGACTGGCGACAGATCATGGATGGGATGGGGCCCAATGATGGCTGACGGCAGTCCAGCAGAGTTCGAACCGTTCAAAACGTTCTGCGGAATTAATACCAAGCCATGCGAAGAAAGAGTTCGTTGAAAACGTGAAACAAGAAAAAATTGAGCTTCAAGGCGCAGCCGTCATGGCGGTGTTTCTGGCGCTGTTTATTCTCGGTGCGCCTCTGCTGTTTGCCCAGCCATTGCAGAAAGCCGTAGCAATGATCGGAGCAAGAAGCGGCGCCTCCTGGCCACTGTGGATCGCTAAAGACGCGCGCCTCTACGCCAAATACGGTCTCGATGTCGAGTTGGTTTATGCGGTTCATCCGGGTCCGATCGCGGCGATCATCAGCGGCCACGCCGCGATGACTTCTTCGGGAAGCGATCCAGCTCTGTTGGCCGCGGCGAAGGATCCATCATTGGTCGTGCTCGGAGGTTTCATGAACAAGGGCTCCTTCGCGATGATCGGCTCGAAGACGGCTACGGACATGAAGCAGCTCGGCGGCAAAAAAATCGGCGTCGGTCGTGTCGGCGATCCGCCCTATCATATGGCGGTGAGCCTGTTGAAAAAATACGGCATGACACCGCGCGATATTCAGTGGGTATCCATCGGCGTCGATGCGGCGGCCAGGGCGGCGGCATTGCAGAGCGGGCAGGTGGATGCCGCCTTGATTACGGCGCCGGCTTACTTTCGTCTGCAGGCAGCCGGATTGCCCGTGTTGGCTGTGTTGCTCGACCACGAGGATATCTATGTTTCGACCTATTATCTTTTCCGTCGCGAAGCCTTGAGCAAGGAACGGGCGACGGCGCTAGCCTTCATCAAGGCTCACGCCGAAGCGATCAAACGATTCTATGACGATAAAGCTTTTGCGACGGAAATCATGATCAAATACGGCGGTACCAGGAACACTGAGGACGCCAACCGGGTGTACGATCTCTTCAAGAAAGCACGGGTGTTGGAGCCGATCCCTTACGCGCTGAAGGGCTCGGTGGAAGCGGTGGTGGAGCGGCAAAGCCAGGAATTGAAAGGACTCGATCTATCGAAGGCTATCGACAACAGCTTGGTCGACCAGTTGGTAAAAGAAAAATATTTCGAAACTGTTTTTGGGCCGTCGATACGCGATGAACAGCAGCGCAAGCAAGCCCTAGCATTTGGACGATGACAACCGAAATGGATCTTGCCGTCGCGCCGCCGCCGCCGTGAGCACCCCGTTTTTAGCCCGACGGTAACAACGGCGTCGCGCCGCCGCCAAATGTGGTCACGCGGTAATCCGTGGTAGCCGTTCCTGCGACGGTCACTCGATAATGAAACTGTTTTCCGCTGTCTTCGCCGCGTAAGACTACGTTAACAACCTTTTCACCTGGAATCGGTGAGGCTGCGCCCACAACAGTGACTCTGATTGGATAGCCGCTGCGATGCATCTCGCTTACGGTTTCATTGAATTTCTCTATTGGCACATAGCTCCGTGCCTTAGTGGCGAGCAGTGCGTAACCTTTGTCCAGATTGCGGCGCACGAACGTGACTTCTGCGAACTCAACGGCCCGCTTGGCCGCTAATTCGAGGTCATGTTCGATTTTTTCCGCGCAGCCAAACATGCCTGTTAGGAAGAAAATCGCGGCACCGATTCTTCGCATTGTGCTCCCACCTCGGTCGAATGAAGTAGCGTCGTGAAAATTTACGGTGCTCGATGCGTTAGCCATTTCAGGCCTTGCTCGCCGGTTTCTAACGATTGTAGCGTTCGGGTAGTTCCGTGAGAAAACGTGGCCGACGAATGTAGTCAGCGCAGGTCGTGTCCAGATCTTTCGCCGATCCTTTGGTAATGAATTCCACGGTTAGGCGAGTCGCGCAATCCGACTGATAATTGTGCGGCGTGTTACGAAGCAAAATTTGCCGACTCGTCGACAAAAACTGAGATGCTGATTTGCCATACTCAGGTGGAGTTGCCGGGTCGAGTTCGCCGGACAACATTAACACTGGAACCTCGGATTTGACCGGCCGATAATATTCGGGTGAGACTTCGCCGCGTGGCCAGACACTGCACGCTTGTTGATGTCGTCTCGTCCGATAGTCGCCCGGAAACGTGCCTTGAGTTTCGCGGACGACCTCGTCGTCGGCAATCAGCGGTACCGATTCGGAGCAGGTAACACTCAAATACATCCCAAGGGCGATGCCGGAATCCAACGGTCTGGGAACTAACGCGATTTTTGCAAATGCAGTCCAGTCTCCGGTAGCCGCTTGGTGAATCAGGAGAGGAATCAATCTGGCGGTGCTGTGATCGTATAACAATAATCGAAGCCGTTCGACGAAAACAGCGCGCGAAAGGCTTACCGGTTGCACGATCTTCGTTGCCGGGTGAGGAAACTCAAAAGTTACAGGTTTCTTATCAAAAACAGCAAGCACGGCGGCAAATTCATCCTTTAGCGTGGGAAACGCAGTACGGCAGCCTTCGTCCGCAGCGCAATCGTCGAGCAAGTTATCCATCGCCTGCTGTGCGCCTTTGGCAAAATGAAGCGGGATCTTGGCTTGCGGTGTGGCGACTCCGGCGAGCGCCGCCACTCGCACATATTGTGAATACCGGCGGAGATACTGAAGCGCCACTTGTGTGCCGTAGGACACGCCATAGAGATTGATCTTTTCGTAACCCAAGGCTGCGCGAATTTCGTCAAAGTCATCGACAGCAATGGCGGTGGTGTAATGTTTAAGTTCAGCCTTCGCTTCGAGAGCTTGCCTACAAGCGCGGATGGTCTCGGACTGAAACATTTCTGGGAAATAACTCTGCAGCAAATGATCCCTGGCGACATTACATTGGAGAGTATTGGAGTCGCCGGTGCCGCGTAAGTCGACGAATACAAGATCCCGTTCGCGGCGCAAATCGTGCATTAACTGATCCTCCCGGGCGCGGGCGACACGCGCGGCGCCCTGGCCCGGGCCACCGGTGAGAAAGAATACTGGATCCGCTTTGGGTGCTGCCGTGGTCGAGGGAACCACGACGATGTTGAGCGGGATCGTGCGTCCCGCTTTTGCTGCGCGATCTTCAAAAACCGGATACTTACCACAAAGCAATTCACTCTTGTGATTCGGAAAGCGGCAGGGGCGGAGATCTACTCGACTTGGTCGGGATGTCGGGGTCGTCGGGGCATCGAGAGAAACGCAGGAGAGATTGGCAAAGATCGTGAGGCTCAACAGCTGAAGTAAAACGTTTCGAACACGAAACATGAGTCAAGATGATTTCTTTTATCGTCGCGTTATTTCCGCGCCGGCACCGGCCAATTCAACCATCGGGCGATTGCACGCCCCATGATCCATTCTTTGTCCGAAGTAGAGAGAAAATCCAGCTCCTCGGTAAACAGCGTCACCGCTTGACGGTAGGGGCAGGGAAGCTGAGAAAGATCAGTGCCCCAGAAAACGCGCTCCGGACCGAAGGCTTCGACGACCCGCCGAATCTGCGGATGGAGCGTTGGGAAAGGGTATGGCTCGTCAACATAGCATGGAAGACAGGAAGCTTTAACGGCGACGTTCTCAAGGCGGGCGAACTTAAGCAACACATCGACGCCCGGCGGCAGATCCTTCCCATGTGGTCGACGATAACGCGGAGTCCGGGATGTCGCTCGGCGATCTCACCGATCTTCTCCACCGCGAAAGGCGCGAAGACCATGACGGGGATGTCCTATTTTTCCGCTGCCGCCCAAAACCAATCCGCCGTGCCGCCGTCAAGCCATGAGTGCGTGCCCGCGTGGCGGAAGCTGATGCGAAATCCCATCATGCCGGGCTGATTCAACCAGGACGCCATCTTTGCCTCGCTCGCGCAATCATTGAGCGGCACTTTGCCCATCACGGCAAAACGATTTGGATATTTTTGCGCTGCCTCGAGCGCGTAATCGTTCCGATATCCTTCCCAGGAAGGCGGGACTAAGATCGCGCGATCGACGCCGGCCGCTGTCATTTCGCCCAGCAGATCCGGATATTCAAACGCGACAGGTCGATGGGGTTTGGATGCATCTTCTTTGATATAGGGTCTCTCCGCCGTTTCCGGTGGCCAGACGTGAACTTGGGCGTCGATGATGGTCATTGATCGTCTAACAGCCTATCACACGCGATCCGGTTCTCCTTCCAACACAACTGTTTCCCCTCTGTCAGGGTCCGCCGACTATTAAATGAAGCGAATAGGGCGGTCTAATTCCCTTGATCTTGAGTAAGCCGAACGCCGCCGCACTGCCATCCAGCTCAATCCATAACGTAAGGCCCTCTAAGCGCGACCAGCTAGTTGGCTCTTCGCAACATCTCCATCGCGCGCTCCGGCTGACAAACTTTCCAGGAGATTCGCCGAAGTCGTCGAACACGCAGTCAGGGATACTTTCCAGGCGCATTGAGCCCTGAGTTTCAATGGCAATATAAACGGAGCTCGGGACGTTTTTGTAACCCTTCTCGTGCAAGAACTGTCGCGTTTTCGCGGTAATCTTGTAGATGCCGACAAGGTCGTTCGGCTTGGGCTTTGAAACGGGACCACATCCGAGGCAGAAGAAAACACAAGCGGCAATCAGAACGTAACGAGACTGCACCGGTCGATTTAACAATTACTACTTTCCGCTGTTCACCTGACGCAAGAAACGGTCGTCGAAAAATTGCGCCGGCTTGGCAGTTTTTGCCTCGGGGATCGTCTCCGATAAGAAATCCAGCATGCCCTGCAGGCCTGGTTCCGAAGTGACCATTTCGCGTCGGAATCCCGCCTTTTTGTAAAACTCATAGGTGCGGTCGAGAACGTCTTGATCGCTCTCCTTGGTGTATTTGCCGATCACTTTCATGGCGAATGGTTTATCGGCATAAAAGCGCTCGATGCCGGCGCGAATGGAGCGCAACAACGGAACTAAACGCGGCCCCAACTCATCCATGCGGCTGCGCCTGACGACGATACCGACGTTTTGATAGGGGACGTCGAGCAGGCTGACCATCGAGCGAAAACCGGCGCGCTCCATTTGAAAGCTCGCGGGCGGCGAGCCGACGCCGCCGGCGATTTGCCCGGCGTAAAAAGCTGCGACGATTTGCGGGCTACTGCCCAAGGGAAAGAGCTGAACGTCTTTTGGCGTTAACCCCAATTTTTTCAAGGCGACCATCGTGCCATATCTTACCGGGGTGGCTGGTCGGTCGGTACCGACGATCTTGCCTTTGAGTTGTTCGACGCTTTTGATTTCGGGACGAACGTAAAAGTCCCAGATCATCGTGTTTAATAAACCGGCGATGAAAACGACATCAATGCCGCGCAGAGAGGCCGTGATCACCGGCGCGGCGGAAACCTGCACGGCGTCAAGCTCGTTGGCAATCAGCGCGGGAATCGCGTTGCTCGACGACATGGAGATCACCTCGACATCCAAGCCTTCCTTGGCAAATCCGCCGATCTCTTTGGCCATCCAAAGCGAGGCCATAGTCGCCGAGGTGCTCAAATAAGCGACGCGCAACGGGCGGCTTGGACGAGGAGAGGGTTGCGCCCCGATTGATCGAGGATTCGTCAGATGAACGGTCACCAATAATGAAATGAGCCAGAGACAGGCCGACCGTTGGCTTTGCCGTGTTTGCATCAGAGCACCTCTAAGCAAAGGCACGCGCTAATAATGCCTCGCTGCCGGTAAAATAAGGCAAGCGGCGATCGCCGGTCAAGGCGTCACGGTTTAAAATGCTCAGGGGTCCGTAAAGCGCGCTTGCCGCACAAAACTGTTCAATATGGTTGGCCAAAATGCCATCCTGAGGGCAGTGAGCGCGCTCGATGGCAATGGTTTACCATTCCAACTCCGAGCGGCATGTCGATTGCTGTTTCCATCAATTCGGAGGCGGAAAGCGCAAACGCATCAGGTTTTGCCGGGGTGCCGGCCGTAAACGAATCTGTGACCCGATCGTCTATGAGTTCAGTGGGTTAATGGCCAGGAAGCGTATAGGAGAGAATTTATGACGAATATATCAAGCACACTGCTGGCGCTGGTTTTCGTTTTCTTGTCCCTGATCTCGTTGCTTTCGGTGAATCCGACTTGGGATACCTCTTCGTCACAGCTAGCCGATAATCCTTTGCGGATTTCCGAGGTTGGCCTCCGTATTACGATGCAACGCTAGTCCGGTCGTTGTACCCCCATAGGGTCACTTGGAGTTTACCGTTTCGGTTTCTCTCAAATTCTCAATACCAGCTTCGCAGTCCTTACGGCGTCGCCCGCACCACCGGTCGATCGAGCAGACGCTCCATCCATGCTTTTAAATGCGGCAGATCGTCACCAATGGTCGTCTGGTAGCGCTGCAGACGACAAAAGAACGGGATGTAAGTGATATCAGCAAGCGAATACTCACCCGCGATGTATTGCCGGTCACGCATCTCTTGATTCAAAGTTTCGAGATATCCGCGCACTCTTTCTTTTGATTTCTCAACCTCGTGGTCGTGAGCGATGTTACCGGCGGCCGCCTGTAGGCGCGTATTACAATAATCGATCCAGATGCGCGCGCGCGAGCGTTGGATGGGGTCGGACGGCATGAGCTGGATCTGGGGATATTTTTCTTCCAGATATTCGTTGATGATCGCCGACTCGTAGATGACCCCCTCGCCATCCACCAGCACCGGAACTTTACCGTAGGGATTGAGCTCCAATAGATCCTTTGGTTTGTTCGAGAGATCGCACTCGATGAGCTGATGGGAAAGTTTTTTCTCTGCCAGGACAAGCCTTGTCCTGTGGGCGTAGGGTCAAGGTTGGTAGGAATATAATTTCATAGCGATTCCCCTTTCTAATGAATTAGGAGCCTCCATTAAAACGTTTCGTGTCGATCACTGCGCGACGATGTGTTCCGTCGCCGATCTTAACACCCTGATCGTTGGTCGCCGACACGGCGTAGCGAAGCTTATTGTCCTTCACTTCTAAAAGCTTGGCGGTCACCGTGACGCTCTGGCCGATCTTGGTGGGCGCGATATGACGCACGTCGACATGAATTCCGACGGTCTGCTCATCATAGTCGAGATACGGTTCGGTCAAATCTACGCAGGTTCTTTCCATTAAGCCGATCATGGCTGGTGTCGAGAAAACGTCTGCCTTTAACTGCCGCGCCCGCATCTCCAACGTAGTCACATAGCTTCGGGTTCGCATAATTCCCGGTGCCAGCTCATTGTTCATATCAGGAATATACGGGAGGTGGCAGGCGATGCGCAATAGCATCGCCATCAGACCCTGCATGATCACGTAAAAGGTTGTGATCGAATGCAAGTTTCGTGTTATGAGATGACAAAACCAAAGGAGCCAGAATATGCTTTTGCCATTTCGCGAACATCTCGATTTCGGCCCGACGCCGTACGATCAGCTGCAAGCGAAGGAGGGAATCCCGATCGTCAAGGGCAATGTTGTAAACGATGTGACGACGCTGGAGCTCGGCAAATGGCAACGAATGGGCGCGTTGGGCTGTTACCTCAATCTTTCGAATCAGCAGCAGACGGATGCCTATGTTTGCGAGATCGCGCCGAGCAGCCAGACGCTGCCCCAGCGCCATCTTTTCGAGGAGATTGTTTATGTCGCCAAAGGACGCGGCGCGACCTCGGTATGGCAGGAAGGCACCGGCAAGGTGACGTTCGAGTGGGGACAAGGAGCGATCTTCGCAATTCCACTGAATGCTTCCTACATTCACTTCAACGGCTCCCGAGACGAAGCGGTTCGTTTGTTCGCCGGGACGACTTGCCCACGTATGATCAATATTTTTCACAACGAGGATTTCATCTTTCGCAACCCGTTCACCTTTCGCGACCGGTTTCACGAAGGGGATGAGTTTTTGCGATACAACAAACACATGGCCGAGCGCTATTGGGAAACCAATTTGGTGCCGGACGCCAATCAATTTCCGCTCGATGAGTTTCCGATGAAAGGGAAAGGCGTGAAACACATGCGCTTCACATTGGCGGACACGACTTACGGCTGTCATGTGTCGGAGTTTCCGCCGGGTTGCCGCAGCACGTTTCATCGGCACGGACCCGGAGCCGTAATCATTATTACGCAGGGCGAAGGTTACGTCGTCCTTTGGAAAGACGGCGGAGAGCGCCAGCGCCACCCGTTCAAAGTCGGCACCGTTTATTCTCCCGACGATCTGATGTGGCACGGCCATTTCAACACCGGCAAAGGAACCATGCGCCACTTCGCCATTCGCGGCGACAGTCCGAAGTACAGCCACGACCGCTTTCGCAATCCGCTATGGACGATGATTCCCATGGAAGATGAACCGCCGGAGATTCATCGCGAGTATGTGCAGATCCTCGGCCAGAACGGGGTAAAAGCCGCGGTTTCAGTCGTTGAAGACTAGATAACAAGTAAGGTTTTTTTGCCGCTGGCGCAATTCGCCGCTATTGTCGATTCCACGGAAGGAAAATGTCGAATAGATGATTTATGAATTCCGTCTTCGTCTTTTTTCAGATGGCGTCAATCTTTACTGAGTATCCAAGGAGGTCTTTATGGTGAATTGCCCGGTAATCGATGCTGATGGACACGTATTGGAAAAAGAGCGTTATATCCGCAAATATCTCGAAGCGCCTTGGGACAAGCGCTCCACTCCGCTGCGCACGCGCGATCAGCCATGGGATGCCAATCTCTTCGATAGTTTTGAAATGGCAGTGCGCTGGGAAGATCTTAGCCCGAAACAACAGATCGACGAGTGGCATCAGGTTATGGACCGCGAAGGAATGGAGAAGGCCATCTGTTTTCCCACGGGTTCCGGAAACGTCTCGAAGATCCAAGAGCTGCCCTTTCAGATCGCCGTTGCGCGCGCGTGTAACACCCACTTCGCCAAAGAGTTCAATGCGCTCTCTAACCGCGTCAGTTGCGTCGGTGTTTTACCGCTGCGCGATCCCAAAGCTGCGGCCGAGGAACTTCGCCGCAGCGTGGTGGAATTGGGCTTGAAAGGGTTTGAGATTTTACCGATGGGCTTGCCGATGGCTTTAGGCAGCACCTTTTACGATCCCGTATACGCCGAAGCGGAAAGGCTGGGCGCCGTGATAGGAATCCACGGGTCACGCAGCAATTCCCACGAGATCGGCGCAGCTAACTTGTCGACTTTCGCAGAAGTGCACTCGTACGCCTTCACCGTTGGTTTGCTGCTCCAGTTTACCCACGTCGTTTGCCAGGGTCTGCCGGTGCGCTTTCCAAAATTGAAATTGGCCTTCTTGGAGATCGGCGCCACTTGGCTGCCCTATTACCTGGATCGGTTGGATGAACACTGGGAAAAGCGCGCCAAGCACGAGATGCCGCTGTTAAAGGAAAAACCCAGTGATTTAGTCCGCAAGTCCAAGATGTACTTCAGCCTGGAATCGGGTGAGTCGCTTTTGCCTGAATCGATTAATTATCTTGGCGCGGAACACTTTCTTTATGCCTCCGATATTCCGCATTGGGACAACGAGTTTCCTCAAAATCTGCATGCACTGAAGAATCATCCGCGTATTTCCGATAATGACAAGGAAAAGATCTTGTACCGGAACGCCAAGGAGTTGTTTGGCTTATAGTATGTTTTGATTAGTAAGCGCTCCTGAGATTGAGGATTTGACATGCGCCAGCACTCAGCGAATTTGAATTGCTTATTAAACACGTTGTTTTTGTTTCTCGCCTGGATGATCGTTCCGATCGGTTCCTT
>VBKY01000524.1 GCA_005879255.1 Deltaproteobacteria bacterium | reverse complement strand
ACCAGGTCTGCTATTCATCCGTCCGTCGATGGAGTTCGCAACAGTGGCGTTACTTCAATATGGAAACCGAAAAGGGCGAAAGCCATGAAATTCGATTTAACCGGAAAGGCAGGTTTTCCAGCAGCAGTCGCAGTGGATTCGCACAATCTTTGTTCTAAACTAAAATCAAAAAGACTGAGGTGACTTATGGCAATCACATCAATCAATCCGGCCACCGGCAAGACAATCAAGACCTACGATGAAATGACGCCCGAACAGGCTGCTGCTGCTGTTGCACAGGCGCACGAGACCTGGCGAACATGGCGAGCAACATCTTTCGCCGAACGAGCCAAGCCGATGAAAAAGACTGCCGAAATGCTGCGCAAGCGCAAGGACGAGCTTGCAAAGCTTATGGCCGTGGAGATGGGCAAACCGCTCATGCAGGGCGCCGCGGAAGCCGAGAAGTGCGCCTGGGCGTGCGACTACTATGCCGACAATGCAGAAGCGCACCTGGCGCCGGACGTTATCAAGACGGAAGGCGCCAAATCCTACGTCGCCTTCGAGCCGCTCGGTGTCGTGCTGGCGATCATGCCGTGGAATTTTCCCCTGTGGCAGGTTTATCGGTTCGCCGCGCCTGCGCTCATGGCCGGCAACGTCGGCGTGCTGAAGCACGCCTCGAACGTGCCGGGCTGCGCGCTCATCATCGAAGAGATCTTCAACCAGGCAGGCTTCCCTGACGGCGCCTTCCGTTCGCTGCTCATCGGCAACGCGCAGGTGCGAGCGGTGATCGAGCACCCTCTGGTGCGCGCAGTGACGCTCACCGGCAGCACACCCGCGGGTAAGGCCGTCGCTTCGCAGGCGGGGGCGGTGCTGAAGAAGACGGTGCTCGAACTGGGCGGCTCGGACCCGTACGTCGTGCTCGAGGACGCGGATCTCGACCAAGCGGTGCAGACGTGCGTCAACTCGCGATTGATCAATGCCGGCCAGAGCTGCATCGCCGCGAAGCGATTTATCGTCGTCGAGCCCGTGCGCGCGGCGTTCACCGAGCGCTTCGTCGCGCTGATGAAGACGAAGAAGATGGGCGATCCTCTCAAGGAGGGAACGGACGTTGGGCCCCAGGCGCGGCACAATCTCCGCGACGACTTGCACAAGCAAGTGCTCGCCTCTGTCGAGCGCGGCGCAAAGCTGCTGCTCGGCGGCGAGGTGCCTCCCGGAGCGGGCGCGTACTACCCGCCGACTGTTCTTGCGGACGTGAAACCGGGCATGCCCGCGTACGACGAAGAGCTCTTCGGCCCCGTGGCCGCGATCATCGGCGCCAAGGATGAAGTAGACGCGGTGCGGATCGCCAACGATACTATTTTCGGTTTGGGCGCCGCCGTGTTCACGAAAGATACAGAGCGCGGCGAGCGGATTGCGAGGAAGCTCGAAGCAGGCTCGACGTTCGTGAACAGCGCCGTTGCGTCCGATCCGCGGCTGCCGTTCGGCGGGATCAAGGAGTCCGGCTATGGAAGAGAGCTCGGCAGCTACGGGATCAAAGAGTTCGTGAACGCAAAGACGGTGTACGTGAAAGGCTAGTTTCAGACTGGCTCTATGCCGGATATAGAATGACCACCTTTTTTAGGAGGAATAGCCCATGAATCTCCATCTCGACGATAAACTTGCCCTCGTTACCGCCTCCACCGGCGGCATCGGTAAAGAGATCGCCACCGCCCTCGCCCGTGAAGGCGCCACGGTGATCGTCAACGGGCGCACTGTCGCTAACGTTGATGCCGCCATCGCCGACATCCGCGCCCGCGTGCCGGGCGCGAAGCTTGAAAAATTGGCCGCCGACAACGGCACCGCAGAGGGCACTGCCGAAACTTTCCGCCAGTTCTCCGCGGTGGACATTCTCATCAACAACCTTGGAATCTTCGAAGCCGTTGGCTTCTTCGACGAGACCGACGACGACTGGCGGCGGTTGTTCGAAGTCAACATTCTCAGCGGCGTGCGCCTCGCCCGACATTACCTCAAAGCCATGCTGGCAAAAACCATCGGCCGCGTGATCTTCATCGCCAGCGAATCCGCTATCAACCCCGCGCCCGAGATGGCCCACTACAGTGCGACGAAAACCATGCAGCTCTCTGTGTCCCGCAGTCTCGCCGAGCTTACCAAGGGCACAGCGGTTACCGTCAACACGATCATGCCGGGCTCGACCAAGACCCCAGGGGTAACCAAATTCGTCCAAGACATCTTCCCCAGCCTGTCCCTCGAAGAGGCGGAAAGGCGCTTCATGCGCGAAAATCGGCCCACTTCGCTGATCGAACGTCTCATCGACCCCAAGGAAATTGCGGACTTCGTCACCTACGTAAGCAGCCCGCTCGCATCTGCTATCAACGGTGCCGCCCTCCGTATCGACGGCGGCCTCGTCCGCAGTGTGTTTTGAATTGGGGCGGATGCTATCCTCCTTCTTTGATGAATCGGTTGGGAATCACTCGTCCGAGTTGAGCCGACATCTCGTCATCTGACGATAAGAAGTCAGACTATTTTCGGCACCATCCATCCCGGGCCCAAGCGAAAAATCTAAAACTCGCCTGATTTCGCCATTCACTCAGGGTTTCCGGACAGCGATAGGTCTGGGTACACGGCTTGCTCTGTTTTATGCCCGTGCTCGATTCTTGTTTCTCGGGCCGCATGGCTGGGACTTGGGAGGAATGATGTTTGGACTCGGACTGCAAGAACTGGGGATTATCCTAGTGATCGCGCTAGTTATTTTCGGCCCAGCGAAGTTGCCCCAAATCGGCAGCGGTCTGGGCAAAGCTATCCGGGAATTCAAAAAGGGTGTGAGTGACGATGATCCAGAGGACGCCAGCAGGGAAGCCAAGAAAGAAATTTCTGAGGACTTGCCGCGGTAGTTACTTCTAAGCCTCTATCGAAAGCGCGCCGAGTCAAACAACTTTGCGAATGCGCGTTCGGATCTGCCGGTTCATTCGCCTGGATGATAAAGGCTGGTCAACTTTACCGGCTCGTCATGCAAAAGCAGAGGGGCGGCGGCCATCTGTTTCATCTTCGCCGCGTCCATCTCTGCGGTGACACCAATTGCGAGAACAACGACATCGGCAATTCGCAAGGACTCAGAAGACAGCGAGCAAGGGAGGCCTGTCACGTCGCCAAAGGCGCTAACGCCTCGCAGATTGGGACAGAACCAACGACCTTGTAGGCTGACGCGAACGGCTTGTGATCAAAAGCGCATGCATCGCGCCATCGCATACGTTAGGAAGGTCGTGCCTCTGATCCGGAGCAGAGTGACGTACCAAAACTTTGAGATTAAAAAATGCTGATATCAGATAAAACTGTCGCGCAACTCTTGGTTGAGTGTTTGGAAAATGAGGGAGTCGAATACGTATTCGGCCTTCCCGGCGAGGAGAATATCCGGATCGTCGATGCCCTGAGCGGTTCGTCGATTAGGTTCATTCTCGTCCGCAGCGAGCAAGGCGCGGCGTTCATGGCGGAGATCTATGGCCGTCTCACAGGTAAGGCGGGGGTTTGCGCTGCCACGCTCGGCCCGGGAGCTATCAACCTCTTGCTCGGGGTGGCCGATGGACATCTGAATTCGGCGCCTCTGGTCGCGATCTCGGCGCAAGCCGGAGTCAATCGCCTCCACAAGGAGTCCCACCAGAGCCTCGATCTGGTCAGCATCTTCAAGCCGGCAACTAAATGGGCGGACATGCTGCTGACGCCGGCGTCTACTACCGAACTGATACGCAAAGCATTCAAACAAGCGCAGTCAGAGCGGCCCGGAGCGGTGTATCTGGCAATTCCCGAAGACATCGAAGCGGCTCTTGCGCCGGCCAATGCGCGACCGCTGGAAGTCAACGTGGTGCACGACGACGCGCCGTCGCCATCGCAGGTCGCGCGGGCAAGCGCGCTGCTCGAATCAGCGCACAATCCAGTGATTCTTGCGGGACACGGGGCGGTGCGCAATCAGGCTTCCGAGGCACTGGTACGCTTCGCCGAAAAACTGCGTATCCCGGTGGCGACAACCTTCATGGGCAAGGGAGTTATCTCGGACGAGCATCCGAACTCGCTCGGGGTTGTGGGCTTCATGGTGCGGGACTACCAAAACTACGCCTTCGAGCATTCGGACGTCATTATCACCGTCGGTTACGATCTCTTGGAATTCTCTCCGTTACGCATCAATCCGAAGGCGGATAAACAAATCATTCATATTCACCGCATCCCTGCCGAAGTCGACGCTCATTATCCCATCGCCGTCGGCATCGAGGGGCACATTCCTTCGGCGCTCGATGCGCTCGCTGCTGCCGTGTCGCGGCGATACGGTATTCCCGCGCAAGATTTTGCTGCCCGCCGCTTGCGCGAAAACGAGATTGAAAAAGGCAAGCGGAACGACTCCTTTCCGGTGAAGCCGCAACGTATCGTGGCTGACATTCGCGCCGCGATGGAAGCGGAAGACATTGTCCTAGCGGACACGGGAGCGGTGAAGATGTGGATGGCGCGCCTCTACCCAA
>VBKY01000523.1:3851-7912 GCA_005879255.1 Deltaproteobacteria bacterium | reverse complement strand
TCACGGATCGGTCCTAGCGCAGGAATAGGTTTCGGCGTCGGTCGCGGCATGATCTTGCCGTCGACTTGCACACCGAGATCGCGCTTGTGGCGATTGAGGCCGATGGGCGCGCGATCGAGGAACTTTTTGTCGATGTACTTTTGCCATAGATCACAGGGTTCCATCACGTGCATGTCCGAATCCATCGCTTTGAAACCGTTCTTCATGGCGCCCTCCTCGAAGCTAAGACCTGGAATGAATCTGTCATTCGCATAACAAAGGGTTCATCGGGAGTCAATTTGAACGCACCTGTCGAATACGGGTGAGGTGGCACAAGATCCCTCGCGGAGTTTACCCTGAGCGCAGCCGAAGAGTTTGAAATGACAGACACTTGAATCGTCTGCTTTGTTTTCTAACTCGTCGATTGCGAGTTTCTGCAATTGTCATTTCGACGCGATGCGGAGAAATCTTGACCGAGAGGATCGACAGCCCGTGCATTTCTTGATGCGCGATCAATTCTTCGATCGACTCGTCTTGAATCTGGCGCAACTCCTCATCCGGCTTCGCCGTTGCCATGGTGCGCATAAACGTCTTTCAGTTTCTGCGGGCAGAGCAGGCTGCCGACTTGATCGACGCGCAACTTGGCAACGGACGTTAGTGATTGGTTCGACATCGAACTAGGGATTCGCATCTTGCTTAGTTCATCTCCACAACTCTGCCAACCAACCCGAGCGCTTGATCTCGTCGATATAGCTATTGTCGTAGTAGGCGCTCAACGGCGTGCTGCCGGCGAGCTTCGCGTCGACGAGATTAAATTGCGCCGATTGCTGCACGATCGGTTGAATTGACCCCGGCGTTACCGTCGGATCTTTGATGAAAACATCGACGGCGAACTTATGGGTTTGATCCAATATTTCGGGGTCGATTTGGCGCGTGTATTTCGCCAGGACCGCTTTCGCGTGTTTCTCGTTGACAAAGATCTGTTTGATTCCTTCCATCGTCGCCTTGATCATAGCGATGATGACTTCGCGATTCTTTCCGGCGTAGGATTTGCGCGTGACCAGGCCTTGAATTAAAAATTCGATGCCTGCTTTTCTGAAGTCCTTCGGGCTCACGAGCTCGCGATAACCGTCCTTCATCAGGCGAAAAGTGAAAGGCGCAGACGTGATGATGCCGTCGACCAAGCCTTGTGAAAGGCTCGTGATCGCCTGGGTCGTCGTGCCGGTCTGAACGATATTGATTCCCTGGACGTTGTGCAATTTCACGATCGCTTGCAGCGTGAAGTGGGGAATCGCTCCCAACCGGCTGATGCCGATTCTTTTGCCAACCAAGTCCGCGGGAGTTCGGATTTCCGGTTTCACGATCAGAGATTGAATCGCGTAGGGCACGGTCGTTGCAACCTGAACGACATCCCCGCCTTGCAGGACATTGGAGACGAGAGGAGGTCCGCCGCCTGCGCCGACGCCCGCTTGTCCGCCCAGCATCGCCTGGATGATAACCGGCGACGCGCCGACGTAAATCATGTCCACGTCGAGGCCGTATTTTTCGTAATAACGGGATTCTTTGGCGATCCACCACGGCAGGCTGGCGGCGCTGATCGGCGTGAACGGAAAGGAAACCTTAGTCGCTGCAAGCGCCGTCGAGGCAAGCGCACTCACTAAAAGGATCGCGGTGATTACAGAGGCCATCAATTCTTTCCAGAGCGGAAAAGGTAGTTTGCCGTCTTTTATCCCGCGCCACGGATTTTGTCTATGATCTCAGCGGCATTCTCCGGTATCTCGTCACCGCGCCACGCGACGTGGCCGTCGGGGCGGACGAGCACGAGTGGACGCTCATATGTTTCGCGCACTTTTGGATCGTCGATCTTGATTGACTGAAGCGGCAGTCCGACGCGGCTCGCTGCTGCCGTGATCGCGTTCGTGTCCGTGATGTTTCCCGAGAAATCCAGAAGCGTGAAACCCTTACCGAACAAATCGAGAGTCGAGCGACCGTCTTTGAGCCAGGCATGCGGCGCGCGCACTCCAGGCCATGTCGATGGCACGTAGAGTCCATGATCCAGCGCGGGCGGCGACGTACCATCGGAAACGCAGATCGGTGAGTTCTCGTAGCGGTACCCGAGCTCGATGCCGGCAGAATCATGCTGAAATTCTTTGGCGCGGGTGCGCATGATCGCGGCGCGAGCTTTGTCGCGCAACAGTTTGCCCTCGTCATCGATTTCGCCGATCTTCGGCGAGAAAGGCGTTTGGTTGTCGTAGCTGGCGCGCATTTCCGCTGCCTCGCGGACGTTGATCATGGCGATGGGCTTGCGCTCCAAAGTGTAACTGTCGAGCAACAGCCCGCCGCCGCAACCTTGCAGCATCGCTGCCAACTTCCAGCCGATATCGACGGCGTCGCCGACGCCTGTGTTCATGCCGAAGCCGCCGGTCGGCCAATTCAAGTGCGCCGCGTCGCCGGCGAGAAAGACTCGCCCTACCTGATATTTCTCCGCGACGACGCAGTGGCCGGTCCACGGACGCACGTCGAGCAATTCAAACGAAATATTTTCGCCCAATGCATGGCGCAATTTTGCCGAAGCGTTCAAGGCATCGATCTGTTCTTGTTTGACGTTACGAATGTTCAGGCGCCAGAGTTCTTTGCCGTCGACGGCGGCGATGGTGCCGTTAATGTGCGGGTTAATAATTTGGTACATGACAGCAGGGCCGTAGCTGATCGATTTGAGAAACGGTGAGC
Source organism: Deltaproteobacteria bacterium (assembly GCA_005879255.1). Next base: position 5,203 of record VBKY01000523.1, on the reverse strand, counting down.
GGAACAAGACCGCGACGTTCATACCTTGGGAGAACATGCCTTCGTACTGAATGCCGAGGGCACGCCGAATGTTGCTCCGGCCCCCGTCACAGCCGACGAGATAGTCGGCTTCGACGGTTTCATCCTTGCCGGTTTGCACGTTGACAATTTTCGCCGTGACCTTCTGTTCGTCCTGCTGAAAGGATTCGAACGCAACGCGATAGCGAACGGCGACTTGCGGCAGCGTCGCCACATGCTTGTGCAGCACCGGATCGAAGTACGGCTTTGAAATCCAAAGGCGGCCTTCCGGGCTAAAGGGCGAGCGCGACGCGGGATCGCCGTTGGCTGGATGATCGAAACGGGCGATCTCGCAGCCGTCCATGCGCGTGACGAAAAGATAATTTCTCGGGTAGTCCGTGGGATAGCCGGACTCAAAGCGCATACGGTCAGCGATGCCCCAGCGGCGGAGATGCTCGCAGGTGCGCGTGTTGGCAAGATTGGTCGTGGGAAAGTCGACGCTGCCGTCGGTTTGTTCGACCACCAGGCAACGAATGCCGCGCCAATTTAGCTCGATTGCCAATGTCAGGCCAACTGGTCCAGCGCCGGCGATAAGAACGGGATAATGCTCTGGTGTCATAGAACCGCTGATTGATCCATTCTATACTTGAATCCCTCGCCCATTCCGATGGGAGAGAAGGTAGGGGTGAGGGGAGGGGAGAAGGAGTATCCGCTCGTGCGGTTCGAAAATTGTACTTCGGAATGAGAAACTTAAGTTACCCTCCTTGCGCCTTTCTTTTTCTTTGCGCCCCTAATCGAGCTCAGCGCGTCGCCTGCCACGATCCGACCAATTGGACCGGTGGCGAAGCAGGCCTGCGTTACTTTCTTGTCCGAGTCGATAATGAAACTGGTCGCATGAATAATCTTGCGTCGGTCTTCCCAATAAGCGCCTACCTTGTCGGCGTCTTCGGGGACTTTCAGTCCGTAGCCGATCGGGAACGTGGCGCCGGTTTTTTCCACCATCTCGTTGGCTTTGTCGAGCGGATCGACAGAGAGGGCGACCACGTCGGTATTTTCTCGCCTAAACTCCTCCATACGCGCCTGGAAGTCGGCGACCTGCCGGACGCAGTAGGGTCACCAGACGCCGCGGTAAAAGATTATCACCGTGTATTCGCCCTGAGATCCGCGGGAATATTTAATGTTTGGCCATCCGCGGTCGGTACAGTGTAGTTTGGAAACGCGTCTCCGGGGCCGAGTTGTTTGGCCATTACATTTGTCCCTTTCGATTTCTTTAGATACGTCCGGTCGAGCTTTGGTTGCAGCGACTGCGCTCAGCCTGCCAGCCCCAGCAGTTTTGCCGCGGTGCCACCGAGAAT
>VBKY01000523.1:0-3821 GCA_005879255.1 Deltaproteobacteria bacterium | reverse complement strand
CAATTGATGCACGACGTCCACCGAGCGTTTCAACGGTATCGGCACGGGGGGAAAGTCGCTGCCGTAAACCACGTGGTCGACGCCGACGGTGTCGACGGCGCATTGGACCGCAGGCGGATGGAGCGAAACGGTGTCGAGATAAAGCTGCGCAATGTAACTCGCCGGCGTCCGAGTCATGACATCCGGTTCCCACGGACCGAAGCTCATATCCTTTCTAAGCTCGTAGCCAAAGCCGTAGCGTCCTGGCAGCATCGGCAGCGCGCCGCCGACGTGGGCGCAAACCAATTTGAGCTTGGGAAATTTTTCCAAACCGCCGGTGAAGATGAAACGCGTCAGCGATAGCGTGGTGTCGAATGGCCGCCCGAGCATCTCCGGCAAACGGAATATTTCCATTTTTTCGTTGCCGATGGTGAATTTCGGTGGATGAACAAAGATCGGCACATCGAGATCACTGACTAATTCGAAAAACGGTGTTGCCCTTGGCGAGTCGAGATATTCTCCTCCGACGCTCGAGTTGATCATGATACCTTTGAGCTTGTAGTCGCGAACCGCGCGCTCGGTTTCTTTGAGAATCTTGTCGTTATCAAAAGGCACCGAGCAGGCGAGGCCGAGCAAGCGCTTCGGATGCTTTGCCGTCAGCTCGGCCGCATGCTCGTTAAATTCCTGCACGACCCTCAGCGCGTCGTAACCGTCCGGCGAGCGAATCCAGTTATTGCCGAAAACGGTGATATCCACTCCGGATTCGTCCTGCTGCTTGAACAAGCCATCGAGATCGAAGATGGATTTCGGCGATTTGGGGTGATGCCAACTTTGCGGAACTAAGTGTGCGTGACAGTCGATGATCATAATTGCCTTCCTTTCGATCTAGAACATATTTGGCCTGTGATAGAAATGTCAAATTAGCCTGTGTAAGACAAATCCTTCATGGGAAATTTCATCGAGCAGCGTTCGACCCCAAAAATTAAAATCCTCAGTCAAATCGTTTGCAGAGTCAAATTTCCAAAGGGAGACGAAACGCGCAGCTTAGTTGCTGTTGATTGATGCGCTAGCCATGAGTAAACCACTCAGTCTTCGACGGATGGAGAGCACGGCAGGGGAATCTTGAATTTATTACCGCCTATACAATTTGTCGATATAGCCGCTGTCGTCTAGCTCTGTGATGAAACGGAGATCGACAAAGTCTTCGGCCTTTGATCCCTTCGCTTTCGGCTCGCTCGCCAAGATCGTCTTCAAACCCTCTAGGGTCGGGTACTGCTTCGCCGGCAGTTTATGCTCGGCGATCGCGCCGTCGTAAGTTCTGTCGAGCAACTCTTTGTCGGACAGAGCTAGGGACTTGGCCAGCACTTTCATCGACGTTTCGCGGTCGGTCTTGAAACGATGCACGGCGTCGATATGCGCTTTAATGTAGCGGCGGACAACGTCGGTTCGCTCACGAATGAATTTTCGCGTTGTCGCGACGCCGGTCGCCTGATACGGCAGACCGAGCGCAGCGACGTCGGCTAGTATATTGAAGCCGCGCTTCTGCGCTTGATACATCGCCGGCGGCGCCAGCACAGTGGCCTGCACGCGTTTGGTTTCCATCGCCGCGAGACGTTCGGTTAGCGAACCGACTTGCAATATCGCAACATCCTTCACAGGAGTTAACCCCAGCCGCTGCAAGGCGTAGCGGACGATGAAGTCGGACGCCGAGCCGAAACGGCTGATCGCGACTGCGCCGCCTTTGAGCTGCTCCGGCGTCTTGATCTCGGGACGGCTGAGCATCCAGTAATCCAGCGTCACATTGCCACCCGCGATCATCACGGCATCGGCGCCGTTCATCGTCGCATTGATCACGCCGGGCCCGGCAGTTTGTGAGATCGGTGTGTCACCGGTGATCAACGCGGTCACCGCCGTGGTGCCGCTGTTGAAGTAGATCAGCTGCACGTCCAGGCCGTTCCTCGCGTAAATGCCGGTATCGCGCGCAATGAACGCCGCCGCGTTGTCCGAAGTAACGCCGACGTAGCCGACGTTGAGCTTGGTGAGCTGCGCGAATGCGTCCGCTTTGACAATTAACGCAGCAAAAACAACTAAAGCTGCGAAACGAATCAATGGTATCCGCATCTTCCACGCCTTCCGGTCTTAGCAGGTCTTAAACAAACTCCCTCGGAATCTTTCGACAAGCTCAGCATGAACGGATTTACAATCGTCAATTCAAATCCCTCTTCGTTCGTCCTGAGCTTGTCGAAGCATGTTCCACATTTTTTTCAGTAGTCTGTTAACGGAACGATTGGAACTGTATTATTGAATTCCGTAGAACCGCGCCGGGTTGTCGTACAAGATTTTCCGCGCCAGCTCTGGCCGTACTTTGCCGTTCTTTTCCAGTGTTCGTAACGCATCGATCTCGACCGACATATCGACATGGCCGTAGTCGGTGCCGGTCATCAGCACATTCTCGGTGGAATACTGCGCGATATACTCGATGTCGTCGGTGCTGCTGTAGCAGGAAACATAAAGACGGTAGGTCTCGAAAAAATTGTCCGGTAGCTTGCGCCCCTCGGCGCGCCGCTTGATGTCTTTGAACACCCAGGGAATCCACTGCGCCGATGCTTCGATGAATCCGAAGCGCAGCGTGGGAAATACTTCAGGCAGCTTGCTGGTAATTACGGCGTGGCACGCGCCCGCGGTGTTTGCCGACATACTCCAGAAGCCGGCGCCGTAGCCGACGCGCTGACGCGTAATATCCAAGCACGCCGGGTTGCCATTGCCGATATGCATGCCGACCGGCAAATCCTGCTTCGTCATCGCTTCGTAGAGCGGAAAAAAATAAGGATCTTGGATCAAGCGATCGCCTTCGAACGGACGCATCAACACGGCAACCGCGCCATTCTCCTTGCACCAAGGCAGCATGTCGATGGAGTCCTGTATGCTCAGCAGTGGCAGCACGCAGACCCAGCGCAACCGGCCTTTCCCCTGTTTCCAGACATCAGCCATCCAGCGGTTGTAGGCTTTGCAGATAGGCACTTCGAACTCGGGCTTGTCGGTGACCTGCTGGATAAAGATCGTCGGATACATCACCTGAAAATCGATGCCCATCTCGTCCATATGACGAATGCGCGCCTGGACGTCTTCGAGATGCTGCGCCTCCGACGGAACCACCATGTCGCGGCCGCTGGCCTCTGCCAGCGCTTGAAAATCCTTGGGTTTGATGACGTGGCGGACGTGGCCGCGAATCTTGCCGTCGACGAGCCAAAACTCACGATCGGCCTCGGGGCCGGGATTCAGAAGGACGGGCATGAACTTGCGCTCTGACGGATCGCAATACTCCCAAGTCTGAGGGCCTTCCATCACGTGGGCATCGCCGTCAATCGTTGGCATCGCAATACCTCCTACGAGACCAATACATATGTTGCGAATGATTTTCGTCCAAGGCTATTCCCGACGGGCCATTCAAGTTAGTATTCAGATTATATTGACAGGTACCTCATCTTCCATTAGATGAGTTGCTAATGAAAGACAACCGTTTTGCATTCTCGCAACCCGAATGAACACCCGCAGCCAGCTGCGGGTTATCAGCACTCGACGTTGAGGTTTGTCTTAAAAGCGTCACCCCCGAATGTTTTCATCGGGGGTCCAGTTCCGGACCCGCCTGGATTCCCGCTCAAAGCATGCGGGAATGACGGTCTTCGGAAAGGAAAATTAGTAAAATCAAAATACCTTTCTCGAAGGGGGAGCAATTAAATTATGGAAGCAATCTCAGAGACGACAATTAGCCGAACCTTAGGCGAGCTCGAAAATTACTTATCGAGCTATAGCGACCTGCCGCGGGAAATTATCTTGAAGCA
>VBKY01000526.1:3545-7399 GCA_005879255.1 Deltaproteobacteria bacterium | reverse complement strand
GCGGGACCCCAACTACCAGGTTGGTAACTGTAAAGCGGACCGGAACCAGTCAAAACAGGGTCGACGATCCGCCATGTCTTCTCGACATAGTCTTGGCGGGCGAAACGAGCGGAATCCCCCTGGATCGCGTCATGCAAGAGTTCCCCGTAAGCTCCCAACTCGGTGGGATCAGATTTCTCGCTGATCAGTAATTCAATCTGTTCTCCCTCGAGCCGCTCTCCTGCTTTCTTTACCAAAGCGCCGATCGCGATCTGCAGATTCGGGGTGACGCGAAAACGCATATGATTAGATGGGAGAGGAACTCCTGAAAAAATTGCCGGAGGCTGGCGCAGCTTGACCATAACGTCCGTCGCCGTGACCGGAAGATTTTTGCCCGCTCGGACAAAAAACGGCACACCCTTCCAGCGCCAGGAATTGATTTCAAGTCTGAGCGCTACGAAGGTTTCAGTTTGCGAGTTCGGGCTTACACCCGGCTCGTCACGGTAGCCGCGAAACTGGCCGCGCACTACGTCCGAAGATCGGAGCGGTCGAATTCCTTTCAGCACTTTCGCCTTCTCGTCGCGCAACATTTCAACATCCAGTCCAGGCGGCGGCTCCATTACAATGTTGGTCAGAACTTGCAGCAGGTGGTTCTGCACCACGTCGCGCAGGGCGCCGGTGCCATCGTAGAACTGCCCGCGTCCCTCGACGCCGAAATCTTCCGCCATCGTGATCTGTACGCTTTCGACGAACTGGCGATTCCATAAGGGTTCGAGAAACGAATTTGCGAAACGGAAGAAAAGCAGGTTTTGAACTGTGTTTTTGCCCAAGTAGTGATCGATACGAAATACATTTGCTTCGTTGAAGGTACGGTGCACGACGGAGTTTAACTCCCGCGCCGTGGCGAGGTCTTGTCCGAATGGCTTTTCAATAATGACACGGGCGCCGCTAGCACAACCCGATTCGCCAAGCTGGCGAATGACGGTCTCGAAGAGACTCGGTGGGATGGCAAGATAATGGGTCGGCCGCTCCGCCGCTCCAAGCTCTTCCCTGAGCTGGGCGAAAATTGCTCGGTCACTGTAATCACCGTCCACGCAATGAAGCAGATCGGCTAGACGAGAAAACGCAGTGGCATCAAAGCCCCGTATTCTGTAACACTTGCCTTGGCTCGTGCGATCAATTGATCGCGTTTCCAACCGGATTTTGCGACGCCGACAACGGGAATATCGAGCCGGCCTGCGCGAATCATCGCCTGAAGGGCAGGAAATATTTTCTTATAGGCAAGATCGCCGGTTGCTCCAAAAAACACCAGTGCATCCGCCCGTTCTTGGTTCAATGTTCGCCTCGGTTACGCTGCTGCGACCTTTTTCCATTCCCCCCTGCTTCGAATACCAGTGCCACGGGGGGCGCAAACAGAGCGGCCAGTTTTAGTAAATGCCGACCCGGATCGCAAATACGCAGCCCCTGTCTCACCATTATTTCATTCAAAATTCCTTTGCCAGTGACGATCATCGCTAACGCTGCAAAACGGTGATTCAACCGGTTTAAAGCGCCGATTGCGCTAACGAACGGCTCGCCCGATCATCGAGCGAAGAAGGGGCACGGCGGTTCGCCCTATCTCAGCTTAGTCGGACATCAAAAAGGTGAGGGGACGCACGTCTTTCTCCGGCGTCCAATCCCAGTAGCGTAGCAGGATTGCGTAGACAACGAGCCCGGTCTCTCCCTCGCCAAAGAGGAGGTAGCGGATGGCTTGCGCCATTAGGTTACGCCGCGTGAGGCCGATGAAGATCGATATGGGATCGATCGCCTCGCTCAGATATGCATGGAGTTTGGTCGAATTCCCGCCGGGCCGCGAGTTAACAAGTCTCGCTCCCAAGGCGCGATTTCGACGCATCTGTAGCGTGACGGCTAGGAAGGTGAAATGTTCATTAAGAACTGCAAGCGTGCTTGTCAGAACCGAAAGGAATTTTCAGACAAATCTTTCATCGATCGGAATTCCGGCCACAGGACTCAGCACGATTTAGCGCTCAACAACCCGTCTAAGCTTACTTGAACTTACCGAAAGCTCCCGCACTCCCCATCTATTGACTGGGAAAGACTTGGCGGAGGGAATACTGTGGGTTCACCCGCGAGGAGATCGTCATTTATAGGGCATTTGCGGAGGTCGTTTTTTCACAAGCGAGACGGAAATCACCGCTCACTTCGGTGAGTCTCTGTGAGAATCATGGAAAGAAAAATGCAATGAAGGAATAATCGATTCTCCAAAATTCCAGTTTCCATTCTTCCGATTGCTTGCGACGCCCGAAACCCGAACACCGAAACCTGGACGTTGCGTCAGCCCAAAAGCTTGGCTGTGCAATACCCCAACTTTCAACTACGTCCTTGGCGGTTGGAGTAGCGGAAAAATGGATTGAGGGAATAATGGATTGATTCGTCCGATTCTTCCGATTTCCAACATCCGAAACCCGAACACTGAAAAAATAAAAACTCTGCTCACTGCTTACTGATTAACGGATTACTGGTCACTGATCATTCTTGTCCCCATCGCTCTTCGTCACCGCCAGCGCAAGGTCATGCGCGCGCGGCGCACGACGGCAAAGCGAGCGTAGACCCCTTCGCGCGCGTCGCTCGGACTGATGCTGACTAGATCGTAGAGGCCGCCAAACCGTCCGTCACCGCCGACCAGCGCGCGCAATCGGTTGCCGCCCATGAATTGGTAACCATCGAAATGGGTCCAGTGAGACCATTTGCCGAAGCCCCGTTCGCGGCCCAAGCGCGTGTACAGCTCATAGGGAATGCAGACGAGGCGAAATTCGACCGGATCCAGTCCGAGCCTATTCCCTAAGATTTCCGAGCCAAAACGCATGAGCGCGGACTCGATCTCGGTACGGGCGAGGCTGCTCCGTTTTGCCAGCCCCAGTGCCGCCAGCAGTTTTGATGGGGCGTCGGCGGATTCGTTCTCGGGGTAATCTTCCAACAGCGCCGTCTCGGCGACGAGCGAAGGCAGGTAACGCGTCCCTCCCGAATTCACAAAGATCTGTTGAATGAACTGTCCCGCGAGCACTCGGGCGTCTTCGCTGTCGAACTCGGATGGAAGTTTGAGTTCAGCCTGCGCCCGAGCGCGCAGCACTCCTTCGCGTTCCATATCCGGGTTGGAAGGAACCGGCTGGTCGACATGCGCGTAAATAGCCTCGCGGACCTTTGCCAATTCGGCCATGGGCGCCGTGCGCGCTTCCACCAGACCAAGCTCCCGAGCTCGCTCTACCGCCTGCGGCGGAAACGGCGCGGTGAGATCGACCGGGCATTCGTAGCGGCTCAACATGAGCGGTGCGCTACCGGGAGTTGGNCGCAGTTCCTTGGCGAGCCGTTGCAGCGCCGCGGCGTCGCCCCGTTCCGCGGCTTCCATGGCCAGCTGTTCGGCTTGTGCCCGGTCGCTCTGAGCGCCTTTTTGCGAAACCGCCCCGCTCTTCGCTTCCAGTCCGGAAAAATAACTGCGCCGCTTTTCGTAAAACGCGCTGGAGGCGCTGTCCAGTTTCGCCAGCGATGCGAGCGCATCGATCACCTCCGTACGTAGACTTGGTTGAGCAGCCTGTGCATTCGGTCCCAAATGTTTTCCGGGTGAAAACGGCTCGAAGGCCACAGTGTCGGCGTCGTAGACATCTTTTCCAATGCCAGCGAGTTTTCTCATCGTCGCCGTCCGTTGCCGCAGCCCATCCACTTGCGCTGACAGATCAGCCGCTTTGCCCCAGTCTCGTTGCAGCACTGCGCTGCGGCTGCGGGCTATCAGCTCATCGATTTCTTTTGCCGCCGATCCGATGGCCCGATAGGCTGATTCATCGAACATCGTGCTTAACAACTGGCGCGCCCGCTGCAGA
>VBKY01000526.1:0-3537 GCA_005879255.1 Deltaproteobacteria bacterium | reverse complement strand
GTCGTATCTCATGTGGGTCGCCATCGCGGTGACCTCTCTGACGGGTTGGTTGTATTTGCATCCTTTGACATAAGCGAACCTCCTATTTGAAACCCGTAAGAACAGCCAACCCGTCAGAGAGGTCACCGCGATGGCGACCCACATGAGATACGACCTGCAGTGCATCGCGCGACGCTTCCAAGGGAGTCTCACATTAGTGATCTTTCGCTGCGATAACCCCGCCCGTTTTTGCCTGCAGCGCGCGATAGCGTTGGATCGCCGCGCGGGCATTAAACAGCATCCGCTCGCGGCCGAGTCGTTCGTCGAGCCCGGCGTTTCGCACGACCTCCAGCGCGCCGGGATTCAGCCCCACCAGCCAAACAACGGCGCCGCGTTCGGTCGCGCGCTTGTCGCTCTCGATCAATATTTGCAGTGCCGAGTACTCGATATCGGGAACCCGGCTCATGTCCACCGCCAACACGCGCGGTTTGTGCTGCGCGACCAGCGCGCCGATCTGTTCCGCCACATACTGCGCATTTACGAAAAAAAGGCGTCCCTCGGGTCGTACGATGAGCAGGCCCTCGAAGGTTTCGTCGTCCGGATGCTCGGGCGACAGCGGTCGCAGCACGTCGGCTCCGCGCTTGCGCCCAATGATGGACACGCGCGGATAGGCGACTTGGCTCGCTAGGCCGATTAGTGACGCGATGATCGCCACCACGATGCCCTTCAGCGTGCCGAACAGCAGCACTCCGAGGGCGGCGATGATCGCCCAGCGAAATTCCATCGTGCGCACTTTGCGAATCGCTAGGAATTCAACCGGTTGGATTAGTCCGACCGAGTACACGATGACTACCGCCGCCAACGTGGCATTCGGCAGCAATGCCAGTAACGGCGCGAGCAACAACATCGTCGCTGCTGCCGTTCCCGCAGTAACCAGCGACGCCTTCTGCGACCGACCTCCCGCAGCGCGGACGACCGCGGTCTGTGAGGTGCCGCCGCCGGCCGGCATCGCACCGAATAGCGCGCCGCCAAGATTGGCCGCTCCGGTGGCGATCAGCTCGCGATTGGCATCGATGGGCGGATCGTCAGGGCGGGCAAACGCACGACCCGCAGCAATCGTTTCCGTGAAGCTCATCAGCGCCATTCCGAGCGCGCCCGGCACCATTTGCTCGATCAGCGCAAGATCCGGCAGCGTCAGCGAGGGAAGGCCCTGCGGGATTAAGCCGACCGTCGAGACCCCGAGTGCCTGCAGTCCGAAGAGCCAGGCCGCGGCGATGCCGCCGCCGATGGCGACCAGCGGCGCCGGAGAATGCGGCAGGCGTCGCTCCATTCCGATCAGTACGAGCAGCGTCGCGGCGGCGACAGCAAGCGTCAACAGCGAGGTCTCGGGCAGATGACGCGCGACACTGAGAAGATCGCGGAAGAAGCCTTGCTTCTCGATATGAATTCCCAGGAGCTTCGGCATCTGGTCCAGCACGATCACGAGGCCAATCCCCGCTTTGAAGCCTGTCAGCACCGGTACAGAAATAAAGTTGGCGGCGAATCCTAGACGCATCAGTCTCGCCAGGACCAGCATCGCGCCGACCAACAGGGTCAGCGTAGTGGTCGCCACAGCGAGCTTCGCAGGGTCGCCATCCGGCACAGCCAATTCGAGCTGCGTGCCGGCTAGGATCGCGAGCGTGGTGGTGGAGCTCACGCTTAGCACCCGCGACGAGCCGAGTATCGCGTAGACCACCATGGGGATGAACGCGGTATACAGGCCGACTGCGACGGGCAAGCCGGCAACCGTTGCATAGGCCATCGCCTTTGGAAGCACGACCGCGGCCGCTGTCAGGCCGGCGATCACGTCGAAGCGCAGCGTGGTGGCGCCGGACCGGGTTGGCTTTACGTCTGTCGGATGCTGGCTCATGCTTCCTGTTCCGCGTTGCTGTGCGAATTCATGCGAGATCAGATCCGGCCGTCTTGTTTTGTCCATTGCCGCGCACGCACAAGTTGCACGCCGAATGAGAATTGCAAATACCGAAATGGCTCACGCGACCAGACTCCCGGCAGCCCCTGCGAACAGCAAAAGTACCGTAGCCAATACTATGGTGCGGCGCAGCGCGGGCGCGCCCATAAACACGGCCATTCCGGCCTTCACCAGTGTATTGGCAAGAACGGCTATGACGATGGTACGCGCCGCGACTACCAAGCTGTCCGAGTTCGCTGTAGCGAGATTAGCCATCGACAGCGAAATGGCATCCACGTCGGTGAGGCCGGCCAGTGCGCCGGCGAGATAAAGTCCCGCTGCGCCGAGATAGGTCTGCGCGGCTCTGGCTAAGACCGTGACAATGCCGAACAGCAAGCCAAACTTGATCGCTTCGCTGAGCTCAAATGGGTTTGCGCCCGCAGTCACGACTCCCTTCTCGTGCGTTCTGCTGCGCTGCCAAAGGACAAGCGAAACCATCAGTCCCGCCGCCGCCATGCATCCGAGCGCCAATGCCAAGCTTGCTGCCAAAGCCCTGTTGACCACGCCTACCATGACTACGACCCGAAGAAACATAATCGTCCACGCAACCACGATCGCCAGGACAAACGCGGACGACATGGCCGGCTCCTGACGGCTGCGTTGAGAAAAACTCAAGGTGACGGCCGTGCTCGACACGAGACCGCCGAGGACACCGGTAAGAAGAAAGCCGTGTTCATTGCCGAGGATTTTCACCAGCAGATAACCCAAAAAATTCAGCCCCGCGATCAGCACCACCATCAACCAGATTTTGTAGGGATTGATCACGTCCAAAGGCGGCGGCCCAAAATTCTGATTGGGAAGCAGCGGCAGAATAATCACGCTGATGACGGCAAACTTAAGCGTCGCTTCGACGTCCGCGAGTTCCACCCGCCGCGCTAGACTGTGCAAGAAGTCCTTGAGGGTGAGAAGCAGCAGGCAAACCACGGTTGCGACGCTGGCTACTCCCACGTGCTGCCAGCCGCACAATGCGCCGACAATGAAGGCGAGCAGTGCGGTGACTTCAGTGGTGATTCCCAGCTCGCCGCGCGCCGCCGTGGTCGCATAGGAGACGATCACCAGGGCGCTTAAAGCAATGAAGGCGGCGAGGACGAGCCAGACTTGGTTCAACTCGCGTTCCATGAAAGCACCAAGGGCGCCCAATAAGGCGATCAGTGCGAAAGTTCTGATACCACCGAACAATAGTTCTGCATCGCGCTTTCGCTCGCGCTCCAGGCCCAGCAATAAGCCGAGACCGAGGGCGGCGCCGAATCGGAGCGCCAAATCCAGATCAAACATCGAGTCTCAAGTGGTCGATGGTTTTTAGCCGCCAAATTTTTTCATCAGTTAATATTCGGCTCTTTCTGAAAACGAAATCCTTCGCACACTTCTTAGCCAAATATTCCCTTTGTGCTCTTCGTGTCCTTCGTGGTGCATGCTGCTCCGAGCAAGCCTCCCGAACCGAATAATCACTATGATCCCCACAGTTTGTCGTCCGTGATCACTTGCCGGCTTGCAATGCCCGTTTCGCCGCTGCCAGTTCTTTCAATTTGTTGTCGCTGACTTTCGGATAC
>VBKY01000525.1 GCA_005879255.1 Deltaproteobacteria bacterium | reverse complement strand
GCTCGTTGTTCGATTTCAAACGGGAGACCGCGTGCAAGGGCCGCCCGGCGCTCCTCCCGCAGGCTCTCGAGATCCTCCGGATGAAAGATCCGTGCGCGAAAGTCCGAGGTGATCACGTCTTCCATGGTGAGGCCGGTATAATCGAGCACTGCCTGGTTCGCGTAGACCGGAGTGCCGTCCGGGTCCTGGACAACAATGGTCTGGGGTATGGCGTCGGTAATCCGGCGAACCTCGCGCTCGTCTTCGCGTAGTTTTGCCTCCGTCTGCTTCAGGTCGTCTATGTCGGTATTGGTTCCATACCATCTGACAATCTCGCCGGACTCGTCTTGCAAGGGTTCTACTCGGATGAGGAACCAGCGGTAGGCTCCATCGTGGCGGCGAAGGCGCACTTCGATTTCGCCTCCTTCTCCAGAAGTTACTAGCGTCCGCCACTCGTCCAGCCACTTCGGCAGGTCTTCGGGATGAATTGCGACTTTACACCCCACGCGCTGTACTTCTTCGGGAGAGAGACCCGTGTAGTCGCACCATCGGAGGTTAACAAACTCGTTGGCGCCATCCGGCAAGTTGCACCACGCCAGCGTTGGAATCGTGTCAATGATCTTTCGGAGATGAGCCTCCGATTTCTTCGCCTCGTTGAGCGCCTTCTCTAAATCCTCTCGCGTTTGGTAACGCTCGTTTTCTACGCCTCCGGGCGGGGCTACAACCAATTCGGGCACATCGTTGCTTTTCGCTTGGGCGGTGAAATCTGTTTCGTGATGAGATTCCGGAGCCCTCATGACTCCTCCTAATCGGACTTTATCGATTAAGGTTAGCTTACGCTGCCATATAGTCAATATGAACGTACGTAGTCAGAGGTGTGCAAGCAGTGCAATCGATACAACAAAGTTCAAACAGGTAACGTTCCTTCTTCTTTGTGGTTCCAAGTTTTTTTTTCGTCCAGCCTGTAGCCAGAGCGTTATAGATCAGAGCGGTTGAGCGGAAGGTCCATCTTCATGCAAGTCTGGTTTTCGCGGCGAAACGGTGATCGGAGACCAGCCGGACTGACGAAGGCTTTTTTCGGCGATTGGTTTGATACCCTCGTATTCAAATTAATCCCGGCGAAGGTCGGACTATTTGAGGGCTACGGTCACCACAACCGCAATCTTCTTGAGTCACGGGCCTTTAAGCACTAAGTGCGGGCTGATTGTTCGGCGTTTGCCGAAACTTCGGCATGATCCGAGTGTCTTCTTCGTCTGCTTTTCTCTGTGGGGATCATCTAGGCAACAACATCTGCCCAACGCCGTCGTAAATCGAAGACTGCATGTGGGACCGTGTTAGTCATCAACCTTCGAGTACGCTTCCAAGTCTGGAGTCATGAAGCTGCGCTTTTTACGAGTCGCCTTATATCCCGTAAAACTTCCTCGGATTGTCGCACAAAATCTTTTCCACGAGACTCGGCGGCACGTCTTCGCGTGCTCTCATCTGTGTCACCAGATGAGCTTGTTCCGCAGGATCGTTGTGACCGTAATCAGAGCCAGTGAGCAAATGGCCTTCGCCGGTGTATTTGATTAGGTAGGGAATATCTTCATCGGCTTCGCAGGCGACGAAGAAACGGCAGTCGTCGAAAAGATCGGCGGGGGATTGCCATGATGACTTCCAGCGTTTGGTGTTGTCGCGGCGTAGCTTGTGGATCAAGTACGGTATCCAACTGGCGGAGGCTTCGATGAAGCCAAAGCGCAGTTTGGGAAACATGTCGGGAATCTGGTTCAGCACGAGATCGCGAAAGGCGTGCAGCGGCGGGAAGCCAGAGTGAGACCACTGTCGGTTGCGTTCCAGATCGAACATCGCTGTGACGGCCGGTGTTCCGGAGCCGGTGTGAATGCAGATCGGTAGATCGAGCTCCATGGCCGTTTCATACACCGGGAAGAAGTACGGGTGTCCAATGTCAAGTCACCTTCCATGCCGCGGAAGAACACACCGACGGCGCCGTTTTGCTTGGCCCATTTCAACTCCTTCACCGATTCCTCAATGCAGCGCAGCGGCGGGATCGTCACCCAGTGTATGCGGTCGTGACTCTTGGCGCAGGCTTGCGCCATAAAGCGGTTATAGGCGCGGCACAACGCCACGTCGAGCTCGGCGTCGTCGGTAAGATAGATCAGGAACAAGGTCGGATAAACGACTTGAGCTGCGATGCCGCCGCGATCCATATCGGCAAGCCGGGCCTCGACGTCGGTCAGCTCTCTGCACGCGATCTGAATATCGCGTCTGTTCGACTGGATCTTCGATGCCGATGGGGTGACGAGACGGAATCCGCTTTTGCCGACCGGCTTAGGAAAAATGTTGCCGTCGATGAGCCAGGTCGCGTTCCAGCCGCCGTATAAAGTGTCGTCAGGCAGAGACAGCAAAACCGGCCTGCGCGGGTACATGTTCTCGTCGATCATCTGCCACATGGCTTCCGATTCGGCGATATGAGTATCGGCATCGATTACGGGTTGCATATTCCTAATCCTTTCATTTGAAAGCGTAGTTATATCGTACCTCTGCTGTGCGCTCGGGGCTTTCGTCCCCCTTTGACGGGGGAAGCACCCCCTCTTCAATTCTCCCCCGTCGAGGGGGAGAAGGTGAAAACCCCCAGCTTGGACGTAACATCAAGACTGACTCTGACGTTACGGCAGAAAACTCAAATCGACCAACTGCGAGATCGTCAGATTTTTCGCCTTAGGATTGTCCTTCGCTATGTCGTCGAGCGCGAGTTGCATCCCTTTGATCGTCGGCTTGGCGTCGTCGGGGAGCGCGCGGACGCGCTGATTGTAGTCGAATTCTGCGATCGACCGATCATTGGTGCGCAATTTCTCCATGGTTCTTCGAACGGCGACTTCTTTTTGACTTTTGTAATAGCGAATGCCTTCCGAATACGCTTTCATGAAGCGGCGCACGACGTCGGCGCGCGCTTTGAGCAAATCATCGCGCGCGATGACCGCGACCTGTTGGTATTCGATGTCCTTTTCGATGAAGTCCAACAGCAAGTTGAGGCCGCTTTTCTGCGCGATTTGCACGAGACCGAGCGTGAGCACGGCGGCATCGATGCTGCCTGTTTGGAGCGCCGTGAGACGAGTCGCGGCGCCGCCCACTTGCGTGATGCTGACGTCGGTTTTCGGGTTCAAGCTGAATTGCGCCAGAGCTAGTTTTACCGCGAAGTCATCCGTGCTGCCAAAGCGGCTGATGCCGATTCTTTTGCCTTTGAGCTGCGCTGGCGTCTTGATATTGGCGAGAGAGACAAAGCCGTAGGGCAGGCGATTATTAACTCCGCCGA
>VBKY01000511.1 GCA_005879255.1 Deltaproteobacteria bacterium | reverse complement strand
CCACTCCAAGCCTGACGATCATCGAGCCAAGGTAAGAATCGTGCACGGCAACCTCGCCTTCGCCAGCAACCCGGTTATGGTCGGCCATTATGAAGGCGACACGATTGTTAGCGCGGAAGCCCACCTCAACCGCGCGCTCAATGGACGGTTGCGTGATCGCCTGCTTCTCGGCCTTTATCCCGGCCCACAAGACACCGAAGTGGTTTTTCTCGACGCGAACAGCACGCATGCGGGAGCAATCGTCATCGGACTTGGCGCCGTCGGCAGCTTATCGCCTGGCGGGCTCGCCCGCGCTGTTTCGCGCGGCGCGCGGGCGTACGTGATCGCCTGCGCAGAAAGTTTGCCGGAGAAGAACAGCAGCTCATCGCAACGCCGTGCCGCGAATATTAGCGCGCTACTTATCGGCACGGGAGCCGGCGGTTTCTCTGTCGAAGACTCGGTTGCGGCCATCCTGCGAGGCATCGCGCAGGCGAATCAAAGCCTTCGATCAACCGGGTACCAAGATAAAATCCGCATCGATGAAGTGGAATTTATCGAACTCTATGAAGACCGCGCCATCCAGGCAGCGCACGCATTGCAACGAATCAAAGGCGACGCCGAGCTTTCACGCCGCTTTGAAATTGACCGAATGCCCGTCGTTGTGACGCGGCGCGGCAGCCGGCGGCGCGCCAGCTTCGCTGAAGAAGCAGGGTGGTGGCAACGCCTGCAGATTACCGAAGATCAGCAAGAGCGGTTGGCGTTTCATTTACTTACCGACCGCGCCCGCACCCAGGCCTATCTCCAGTCGACCCAACGTCTGCTAGTCGACCAGTTTATCAAGGGCGCCATCGGGACCACCGCCACCGATTACGGCGTTTCGGTGACTTTGTTCGAGATGCTGATTCCCAACGAGCTCAAAGATCGCGCGCCCGAGCAGCGTGACATCGTCCTGATCGTCAACGAAGCAGCCGCTCGCTATCCGTGGGAACTCATGCAGGAACGCCGGCCGGGCCAAAGCTCTGACAGCGCGACTACCGAAAAACCCTTGTCAGTTCAGGCCGGTATGTTGCGTCAATTACAATCCATCGAGTTTCGTGAGCGCATGGTCATGGCTCAGGGCCGATCCGCCTTAGTCGTCGGCGATCCACCGAGCCATTTTGTGCCGCTGGACGGCGCGGTGAGGGAGGCAAAAACGGTTACGCAGCGACTGACGGAAAACAATTTTGAAGTGGTTTCCTGTATTCGTTCAGATTCCAATCCCGCCAAGGAGGTCGCCACGGAAATTCTCACCCGCCTTCACGAACGAGACTACCGAATTGTGCACCTGGCCGGGCATGGCGTGTACGATTATGCTGTGGAGATCGATAAAAACTCTGCGCGCGGCGGTCCCCAATCTTCACTGCGCAGGATTTCCGGCATGGTGATCGGCACGGACGAATTTCTGACCCCCGCCGAGATTGGCCAAATGCGCGCGGTGCCGGATATGGTCTTTATCAATTGCTGTCACCTGGGGCGGATCGAGGACCAGGGAGTTCGGCCTGATACCAATTTTCCTCGGCTAGCCGCCAACCTGGCGACCGAGCTCATTCGAATGGGCGTGCGCGCCGTCGTGGCCTCCGGCTGGGCCGTCGACGATCAAGCCGCGCAGACTTTCGCCGATGTCTTTTACCGCGAGCTGTTGGCCGGCGTCCCCTTGGGTAGAGCCGTGCACCGAGCACGTGAAGAAACCTTCGAGACCTATCCGGGCGTGAACACGTGGGGCGCCTATCAATGTTATGGCGATCCGGCCTTTACTCTGGCGCAGCAGGGCGGCGCCGAAAATTTCAACCATCATGAGCTTCATTTTGCCTCGCCTAGCGAAGTCATCGTGGAACTGGAAAACATCGCCGAGGACGCCGCCACTGCCGCTGAGAGCCAAGCGGTTCGTTTGCTGGAGCGAGTCAAAACCGTCACTGACGAATCGCCAAGCGATTGGCTCGCAAGAGGGGACGTCCAAGCTGCCGCAGGCCGGGCGTTAGGTGAACTAAGCATGTTGGACGATGCCATTGAGCATTATGAAATGGCAATGCATGCGGAGGTTGGCGAGGTCCCGATCAAAGCCGCCGAACAACGTTGCAACCTGATGGTCCGGCAAGCCGTCAAAACGACCGACTCGCAGAAAGCGAAAGCAGTCATCGCCGAGGCGAAGCAGCGCCTTGCCGCGCTCATCGCTGCTGTCGGTCCGAGCGTGGAAAGATGGTGTTTGCTCGGCAGTATCGCCAAACGAGAAGCCGTTTTGGCACGGCGACGGCGAGAGAAAGAGAACGCGCTGGCGGCCATGCGCGATGCCTACAGGGAGGCGCATGAGCTCAGGATGAAGGCGGGCGAACAAGCCGATCCCTATCCGCTGCTCAACTCGCTCACGGCGGAAATCCTATTGCAGTTGGTGGGCAAGAAAGGAGAATCGGCCCAAACTCTCAAAGAGAAATTGGCACAAGCCGAGTCGGCGGCGATGGACAGAGATCGACAGAATCCGAACTTCTGGGCGCTGGTGGCGTCCGTCGACAGCACGCTGCTGCGCCATTTAGCACGTGGCAATTTACATGATCACGTAAAAGAGCTCGTCGATTCCTACATCGCGGCGCGGAAACGCGATGGATCGCCAAAGGAACTGCTCTCGGTCGCTGAACAGCTCGAGTTCCTATCAGACCCGCTGGTCTTTGTCAGGGAACCCGCAAAGAAGAAACGACTGCAATCCGCGCTGGCGAAAATTCGCCAGGAATTAGTTAAGTCGGCACAAACATCCTCATGATGGTTGCAGAGCGTTGCGCGGAATACCGGCAACGCGAAACTCTCCCGCCGGGCAGAATGGCTTCGCCAATCGAGATGTTCTTTGGTCAGGTGTTCGGGAGCTAACGTTCGCCATTAACCGTCTTGTAGGGGCGGGTTTGAAACCCGCCCCTACCTTCTAATTCGAGTCTATCGGTCGCGGGAACGGCTTTACTAACAAATTTCGCGAGCCGCAACACTACGCGGGCTTTTCACTCGGCCCGCGGTAACGCCAGCGCAAAAGCCGGCGCTCGATCACTTCCGCACAAAAGAAAAGCATCAGGACAAAGGCCATAATGAGAAAGATGAGGCCAATGGTGAGCGCCGCGTTATAAGTGCTTTGGGCGAACTGTAGTAGATAACCCAAGCCTCTTGTCGCGGCGACAAAT
>VBKY01000510.1 GCA_005879255.1 Deltaproteobacteria bacterium | reverse complement strand
GCCCGTGGCGCAGATCTTTGCCGAGCTCGCTATGCGCTTTGAAATAATCCGCACTCCCGTCGTACCGATCCTTGAACTGGTATGGGTTGTTGAACAGCGCGTCCTGACTCCGGTACAGGTGGAAGATCGGCGGCGCGTTGGTCACGCCAAGTAGTAGGGCAGGGCTGGACGCGGCGTTGACAATGCGGTGCCAGGTATTCAGTGGTGGCGAGAAGAGGCTACCCGGCTGCCACTCGAAAGTCTGCTTCTTGTTAGCATCACCATCGCTCCAGATCTCCGTCGTGCCGCGCCCCTCGAGCACGTAGAAGATCTCCTCGTACATGTGCTTTTCAGCAGTAACGGCGCCGGCGCCGGGCACCGCGATAACGTACACCCCCTGGAGCCCGCCGCAGCCGTTAAGCTCGATGAACGCGCCTCGAGCGCCCATGCGCTTCCACGATGCTAAAGTCAGGTCGCGGATGTCGTAGAACCCCACAGTGCCACGATGGATCGGGAGATTTTGCTCCTCCATGTAAACTTCATAGGGAGAGGCCTGCCGTATCCAGCGCTTGGTACCAACAAAGTCTTGCTCCATATTTAATTATCTCCTTTGATTGTCCCGGTTGCTGCACTGCGAGCCGGCTCAGTGAATGCGTTTATATCCTGCGCGCATCGCGCGTTCCAACTGTTGATCGATGCTACCACTGGGCAGGTCAGTGAAAGCAAACGATTCAGTGTCAGCAAATTATGGAGGGCGAGGGCTACTGAGATACGTTAAGTGCGGATTGCGGATTAAGAGAGCGCACTCATTCCTGTCCGTGAAATCTCAACGCGCGCTGGAAAGCTCGCGCATCTTTTCTCAGCAAAACAAACGCTGAGCCTGTTCTGTTTTGATTCTGCGCTAACGTAACCGCGGTTTGAGATTCCAGCCGTAGACGTCCTCTCCAGGATTTGCCTTGAAGTCGAACTTGTTACTTACTCCCTGCAGGCCCTGATACTGGTAGAGCCAGGCCACCGGCGCTTCATCCATCAGCACCGACATGGCTTTCTGCAGTAGCTTCACTCGCTGGGCAGGATCGAAACTCGCCTGTTCCGCTTCGAGCGCGGAATCCACGGCCGGGTTGGAGAATTCCAATCGCTTGGTGACTCCCGTGCGGAAGTACTGGTGCAGGTACTCACTGGGGTCGATGACTGCTCCGCGTCCGAAAATATACATACCGACTTTGCCATTTTGGATCGCGGCGAAGCCGCTATCTTGGTCCTGCGTGCGCAGCTTGGCGCGGATGCCAATCTCGTTGAGCATGCCGCCGATCGCCTCTGCCACGTCTTTGACCTTGTTGTATTGCCCAAGCGGAACCAGGAAATCGACCTCAAAGCCGTTGGGATAGCCGGCTTGGGCGAGTAACTTCTTCGCTTTCGTCGGGTCATGTGTGTATTTGGGACGGAGCTCGCGGCTGTAGCCGTACTGGTCCGGTCCGACAGGCGCGTCCATAGGATAGGCGTTGCCTCTGAGCACGCTCTTGGCGAGAGCGCTTCGATCGATGGCATAGTTGATCGCCTGACGAACGAGTTTGTTACCGAACTGCGGCACCGAGCTGTGCATGCCCAGGAACATGATATTGATCGTGCGGGCGCTTTCGATGCGCGCGCCGCCGGTCACCCGTGCGGCGCTCTCGGGCGGGACGTTGGAGATGACGTCCACTTCCCGGTTCAACAGCGAAGTGATCGCCACCTCCGATTCCGCTATGTTACGAAAGACGATTTCGTCCACCATCGGCTTGTGATCACTATGAGCGTAGCCGGGGTTCTTTTCCACGACGAACCACTGACCTCGTACCCAGTCTTTGAATTTATAGGGCCCCGTGCCGAGCGCAAGCTTATCGGCCGCGGCCGCACCCAAACGATCGTAGGCGGCTTTATTGGTGATGAAGCGCTGTGCCAGGCGGAACAGCAGCGCAGCATCCGGACTCTTCGTGCACAATCGGACAGTAAGAGGGTCGACCGCCTCGATCGCGATCACGTGGGCGATGGAGCTCGCCTGTTTGCTATCGGGGTCTTTCTGAATACGCGTGAATGAGTGCACGACGTCGGCCGACGTGAAATCGCTGCCATCGTGGAACTTGATGCCCTTCTTAAGCTTGAACACCCAAGTGTTATGGTCCGGATTGCTCCACGACTCGGCGAGAATAGGAACAATTTGTTTCTTGCTCCAGCTCCATTCGATCAGTGGCTCGATCACATGTTTCCAGGTCGGATAGATCTGCGTGGTTGAATGAGCGTAGGGGTTCAAGGTCTCCACCTGCACGCCCGGCAGGGCGATCGTGGCGGTGACCTTCTGCTCCTTCTTCGCGGCACTCTGCGCCTGAGCGCCAGAGGTTATGAAATCTGGGCCCGTAGCTGACGGAACAAATATCTGGTACGCGCAGAGAACCAATGCAAGCAAAATAGAAAAAGCCACAACGCGGAACTTTAGCATGTCAGTTTTTCCTCCGTTTAAACTCTGCTGTTTGGATTCCCCGCAGCTTGCTGCGTGAAATAAACGTATGACCGCGCTACCACCCGATGTCAATGTTAAACTAAGCACCGCGTAGCGCGGGCGCTTCCGATGATCAACAACCAGCGCGAGAAGGTCAGGGACATTGCATGATGTTGCATGATGCATGATGGGGTCAGGCCTGAGTCTGTACTTTAACGTTTGTTTATAGTAAGTCACCATCGTGGCCCGAAAACCTCGAGTCGAATTTGAAGGAGCATTTTATCACGTTATTGTGCGCGGCAATCAGCGCCAGAAGATCTTTGGTGACGACCAGGACCGGTTGACTTACCTCGATCGGATCGAACACTATCGTCGGCGGTACGGCTTTACCGTGTATGCCTACGTCTTGATGTCCAACCACGTTCATCTTCTCATCGAGACGAAAAGAGTTCCGCTCTCCAAGATCATGCAGGGAATACAGTTCACGTATACCCAGATATTCAACCGCCGCCACGGTACTGTGGGGCACCTGTTTCAAGGGCGGTACAAAGCCCTATTATGTGATCGAAATGAGTATTTGCTGGAGCTGGTGCGTTACATCCACTTAAATCCAGGCCGGATGAGAAAGGGCCTAAACCCGCGGAAGTACCGCTGGAGCAGCCATCGAGCTTACCTGGGGGAGAAGGGCGCCGTTGGAGTGGAGACCGAAGCAGTATTGGGGCAACTGGCAAAGAGTGTCGGGCAAGCCAGGCGGGCCTACGTGAAATTCATCGAAGAGGGAGCAGGGGGAGGGCACGAAGAGAAGTATTACCAGGCCACAGACCAGCGGTTTTTGGGGGATGAAAATTTCGTCGAGACAGTGGCATCGCGCGCACAGGAGAAAGAGATTGAGCTGAGGGGGCCGAGGAGAGTCGGATTTGACAGTCTACTCCAAGCGGTTGCGAAGGAATACGGGGTATCCAAACAAGCATTGACCGGCACCGGGCGGCAAAGGGAATGGATCGAGGGGCGGAGGCTGTTGGTTTACGTGGCCCGGCAGTGGGGGAAGATAACGACGAAGGAATTAGGCCAGCGACTCGGGCGGGATCCGTCGATGATCAGCCGGTTGAGTCGGGATTATGAAGGGGAGCCTGATCGGCAGAGAGAAAAGAAATTGGCATACACGCTGAGTCGTAGAGTCCAGACTCAGGCCTGACCCCCTGACCCAAGCAACGTAAGAGAAAGAACTCGATTGAAACGAATTTTAAAGAGATTGCCAAGCGCTTGGATACAACGCCCGAGTTACTTCGAGGTAGCGACCGGCGCTGGGCGATTTCGGCGAAACGAGCCCAGGCGGTTGCAGCACTTGTCCGCGAACATGGTCACAGGGTAAGTGAGGTAGCGAAGTTTCTACAGCGCGATCAGGCGAATATCAGTATGATGCTGTTGCGGGTTTCAGCGAGGGATCGAAATTAATTGTATAGAGTGGAGTGTTATGCCTGACCGGGTTCCCCCCTTGTAAAAGCTAAAAGCGGGCTTGCCCCTTTTTGTCTGTCCAATCGATCGAGAGGGCTGCTCAACAAATAACAGACCTGATATCTACCCCCGAGGCCGACCCTTTGACTATACCCTCCGAGATTACCCCAATCCTGTCCGCTTACGTTGCGGCAGCCTTGACTTTACCGTTGCCAGAAGAAGTCGTCGTGCAAGCGAAACAACACATTCTCGATACCTTCGCTGCAATGATTTCCGGCTCCCGGCTGAAACCGGGAGAGGTCATACGGCGTTACGTCAAGCGCGAAGGCGGTCCTCCTGTGGCTCAGGTAATCGGAAGTTCGCTGCTCAGCTCAGCGACACTGGCCGCGCTCGCCAATGGGACCTCGGCCCATGCCGATGAAACAGACGATTCACACGCGGCATCCGGAACACACCCGGGTTGTGCCGTTGTTCCGGCAGCGCTGGCAATGGGTGAGCAGATGGGAAGCAACGGTGAGGCTTTTCTGCAGGCGGTCGCGGTTGGTTATGACGTGGGATGCCGGGTAGGCCGGGCTCTCAATCCTCTGTCCCTATCGGCTACGGGCCATAGCAGCCGTAGTCTGGGAAACACCTTCGGCGCATGCGCTGCGGCCGCAGTCTTGGCGCGTCTCAATGCGCAGCAGGTCGGTTGGGCGCTCGCCTATAGCGCGCAACAAGCCGCTGGCATCGGCAGCTACATTCGCGCTAAAGAACATATCGAGAAGGCTTTGGTGCTCGGTGGGATGCCGGCCCGGAACGGGGTCACGGCCGTCAATCTGGCGCAAGCTGGCGCTGGCGGCGCCGCCGACCCGTTTCACGGCGGACGTAATTTCTTGCGCGCCTACTCACCCGACCCACGGCCCGAGGAATTGGTTCGCGGATTAGGAGAGAACTTCGAAATAGCTCAGACCAGTATCAAAAAATATTGTGTGGGCTCTCCTATTCAGGCGCCTCTCGAGGCGTTGTTTGAAATGGTCGCGGAACACAAGCTGTGCGCCGACGATATTGAGCGCCTGATCGTGCGCCTGCCGGAACACAGAGCGGCGACCGTCAACAACAGAGAAATGCCGGACGTGAACCTACAGTACATCCTCGCCTTGGCGCTCGTCCACGGCGAAGTCTCCTTTGCGATGGCGCATGCCGACAAAACCGCCGGCGACGAATCTATCGCTGCTCTCGAGTCACGGATTGAGCTCGTCGCCGATCCCGAACTATTGGAAAGCGTGTCACCGCGACAGGTACGACTGGAAGCCTTCACCCGAGACGGTAGACGGCTGGCGAAATACCTTTTGACCTATCGCGGCACGCCGGAAAATCCGCTGTCGATAGAAGAGGTCGAGGATAAGGCGCGTGACTTGGCCTCATCGGTGATCGGTAATCGGAAAACCGAGGAACTCATCCAATGCATCAGAGAACTAGACCGCGTCGGCGATATGCGCGAACTGCGGCCGAAATTTGTCGTCATCGAACAAGACTCGAGCTTGAGCGAACAAGGAGGTTAAACGTGACTCGGAAATTCCGGTTATTCTGGGGTGTCGCCGCGTGCATCAATGCGCTGGTTATTGGCGCAGCAGGCGGCATGACAAATGCGCGCGCGGCTGATGCCGCCAAAGGGCCAACTCTCGACTCGATCGTCCAAGGGGCCAAGAGGGAAGGCAAACTTAGCTGGTCAACCAATCTAGAAGAACACGAAGTCCGGGAAATGCACAAAGCCTTTCAAAAGGAATTTCCGTTCATCAAGATCAATTACAAACGGATTATGGGCGGCGAGCAAAGGCAGCGGATACTCTCCGAAATGCAAGCAGGATTGTTTCCCTACGATTTGATGAGCATCGAGGACGAAGCCGCGGACGACTTCCAAAAGCAAGGCTTTCTGATCGATCCGGTGAATTGGCAGAAGATTTTTGGCATGGACCAGCGAATGATTCACCCTCAAGGATTCGCCGTTTCAGTCGGCAATAATCCTGCTGGAATCTACTATAACAATAAGCAAGTGCCTAAGGACCGCGTGCCAAAGACATGGGCGGATTGTTACAACCCCTATTTCATGAACAAGATGTCGGTGGATGTCCGGCCCACTCACATGGTCTCCGTCATGTACGGGTATGGCGAAGATTGGACCTTTGATTACGCTAAGAAGTTGCTTGCCAATAAGCCGAAATGGTTTCGCGGCAATTCATTGGCCGTGACCATGGTGGCGTCAGGCGAGGTGATTCTCTCGTGCCCTGCCAGCCATGGATCGTGGTACCGCGCTGCCCAAGGCAAAACTAATTTTCCCGTCAGTTTCGTCTTTCCCGAGGGACCCATCGTGGCATCGCGGGAAATCATGCTCAGTCCAGTAAAGGGAGCGCCAAATCCAAACGCCGCGCTCCTGATGACCGGCTGGGTTGCCGCCAAAGGGGTCAAATATCTGCGCACGGGACGGGAGAGCATTTTCCATCCGGAATCGGAAATAGGCGCGCAGATCAAAAAAATGGGCAGACCCCTAAAGGTGACTGATTGGGATACTGCCATCAGAACCGAGGAGCTCATGCGCAAGATACTTGAGGTTTGGGGCTTCCCAAAGCCGGAGAGAAAGGGGGGCTAAGAATCAACAATAATCTAGTCAGTTTTCAAAGTGAGGTCGTCGATCAGATTTATTTTCATCGCATCGAGCCAGCCGATTCCCCTCATTGGGATTTACCGAATCGCTCGCTGCCAAGGTAGATTCATAAACCCAATTTATTTCGTTCTCGTCAATTCAGATCCATTCAAAACTGCGAGTGTGGGAGGCTTATAGATGGGCCTATTGGAGCACCGGGACCGCGCGCGAACAAGCGGATGGGCCATGTTCAATGTTTTACGCAGGCTGAGTCTCAGCAGTCTGGTCTTGATCCTGGCGGTTGTGATTACGCTATGGCTCCTGCTTGTTCCCATGCTGTTACTCGTCTTGAACAGCATCAGGACCGGCCCTCCCTCTTCTCTCGCGGGGCCGTGGACGTTGCGCAACTACTACGTCCTGTTCAGCAACCCGTTCTTTCATACCGCTCTCGCCAACACGGTGATTATATCGGTGATCTCGACGCTGGGCGGACTTGTTTTTGCGGTCCTGTTCGCTTGGCTCATCGAGCGCACCGATATGCCATTTCGGACGCTGGCCTGGATCGCGGTTCTTCTGCCTCTTGCCATACCCGGCGTTCTCTTTGCGCTTTCGTGGATGCTGTTGCTCGCACCCAGGATGGGGCTAATCAATATTGCGCTGCGAGAATTGCTTTCGCCTTTCGGCTTCTCCCTCGACGACGGACCCTTAAATATCCAATCCCTGTGGG
>VBKY01000172.1 GCA_005879255.1 Deltaproteobacteria bacterium | reverse complement strand
GCATCTCGTAGGAACCGGGATCCCTCTTCCGGTGGCCGAATCTTTTCGGCTCGCGCGTAAAATGTTTCCGGGCCTCAAAACGGTGGGCGTGGCTTGGAATCCGGCAGAGTCGAATTCCGTAGGGTACGTTGGGCAGGCGCGGACGGCCGCGCAGGAATTACAAATCGAGCTTTTGGAAGCGCATGTAGATAATTCATCAGCCGTTCTTGAGGCGGCCAGTTCGCTCGCTTCACGAGGGGCCCAGGCGTTGTGGGTGCCTGGAGACAATACGGTCGGTTCTGCCTTGAACTCGGTTCTAAGCACTGCGAAAAAAGCGCTCATTCCGGTTTTCACTATTCTTCCCGGCGATCCCATGCGCGGTACGATACTCGATCTCGGCGCAAATTTTCATGAAGTCGGTAAACTCACGGGAAAATTGGCGGTGAACATCATTCGCGGATCCGATCCAGCTCAGATACCCGTGCGTGATTTCTCGCCGAGGCGACTGGTGGTCAACAAACTCGCCCTGAACGGCTTAAAGGACCCGTGGCGTATTCCAGACGACATGGCTGCAAGCGCAGATATTCTCGTGAACGAAGCAGGAGTACGCGTAAAGGCGGCGCCACGCCAAGCGGCCGATAACAGTCAAGGCCCGCTGGCAAAAAAGTGGAAAGTGCGCATCATCGAATATAACAACATACAAGATGTAGAAGAAACGGAAGAAGGTGTGCGTGCGGGCTTACGTGAATCCGGCTTGAAAGAGGGACGGGATTACATTGTCGATGTTCGCAATGCGCAAGGTGACATGGCAACGGTGAATAGCTTGGTGGATGCCGCGATCACCGAGGGGGCGGACCTCTTAATCACGCTGTCGACACCGACACTGCAGGCCGCTCTAAAACGGGCGGCAGGAAAGCCCATCGTCTTTACGTATCTGGCCAACGCGGTGGCTGCGGCAGCGGGCCGGAGCGATGAGGATCATCTGCCCAACGTGGTCGGGGTCTACAACACGGCCGCTTATGCCGAGATACTCGAACTCATTCGCCAGGTACGGCCCGACGCCCGGGTGCTGGGAACTTTGTTTGTGCCGGCGGAAGTCAACATGGTTTACCACCGAGAGCAACTGAATGAGGCGGCACGAAAACTTAACTTCAAGGTCGTCGCCCTGGCAGCCAATACGAGTGCCGACGTGGCAGA
Source organism: Deltaproteobacteria bacterium (assembly GCA_005879255.1). The sequence goes on along the minus strand of VBKY01000172.1, from coordinate 13,024 downwards.
CGCTGCGCTGGCTTTGACGAGTCAGCGCATAGACGTGATTTGCCAGATTCCGGGAAACCTCACGGCCGCGGCTTTTCCGAGTATCGCAGCAGCAGCCAACAAAGCGAAATTGCCGATCTTTGCCTTTCAAACTACTCAGGCGCGACATGGCGCAGCCGTCGTCTTGGCACGCGACTACGGTGACGCAGGAAGAGAAGCCGGTATGTTGGCCGCTCGCGTCATGCGCGGCGAGAACCCTGCCAAAATTCCGTTTATTCCCTTCAGTAAAACGAAATTAGTCGTCAATACCAAAGCGGCGCGGCACATCGGCTTGACGATTCCACCCGCCGTCGTAAAAAAAGCCGAAGAGGTCATCAGTCAATAGCGATGGAAATTACACGACACCGGTTGGACAACACTTTCGAGTTAAAAGCGAAGGGTAGGCTCGATGCTTATTGGGCCGGGCATTTGGGAGATGAAGTGGCTGAGGTATTGCGCGAGGGAGCACGGTCTATCCGGCTCAATATGAAAGAGGTGGCGTACGTTAGTTCAGCAGGCATCCGAGTGTTGTTCCAGACCTATAAACAACTCAAAGACATCCACGGGACATTTGCCGTATCAGAACCCTCCGAAGCGGTGCAGTCCGTGTTGGAATTGGCTGGCTTGGCCGAGCTGCTGTTTGAGAAAGCGTCAACCGGCGACGTTCAGGTCGTCACGCCTACGCAAGCGGAGACTTTTGTCCGAGGCAATGCGCGGTTTGAGATTCTGGAAAGCCGCCCCAGTACCATGACAGCGCGCGTCATCGGCTCTCCCGAGCTGCTGGTTGGATGTCAATTCCACAAGGAGCATTGTCAGGAGTTGCCGTTTGGTCAAGAAGCACTGGGAATTGGCTTGGGCGCATTCGGTAAAAATTTCGAGGACTGCCAGTCCCGTTTTGGCGAGTTTTTGGCGGCAGCCGGCGTTGCGGCGTATCTGCCGACCGATGGCAGCAACGTCCCCGATTATATTCTGTCCACCGGTGATTTCGTGCCGCGGTTGCAAGTTCTTTACGGCCTCACTTGCGAGGGCGATTTTGCAAAAATCGTTTACTTTGAAAGCAGGGAAAATTCCTTGCAATTGACATTGCGAGAGATCGTCGAAGCGTGTCGGGAAATGGCCGGGAGCGATGCCATTGCGGTCGCCATGATCACCGAATCGGCGGGTCTCATGGGCGCGGCCCTGCGCCGCTCGCCCGCGCTCGAAGCGCCGCCGCAGCCCGCTTTTGAGCACCCGCAGATTCGCCAATGGCTTTCATTTACCGCCGAGCGCGCCTACGCGAGATCACTGGCGTTCTTGGTCGGCGTCGCTACCTCTGACCCAAACTCGCTGCTCAATCCAATCGTCCGACCGTTGGCGAAAGACTGCGACATCGCCGGTCACTTTCATGCTGCGTCGTTTTCATACCATCCGCTCAAAAAAGGCGAAACGAATCTCAAGGAGGCGGCCAGCGGGTTGTTCGAACTTGAGAACCTGCAGGCAGTCTTGCACTTGCTCAACGACGAACGTGAATCAGGCGCCGGCCAGAGTGAATTCCTTCGCGGCGCCTGCTGGATTGGCTCGATTGCAGAAATTTCCGTGGAGAAATGACCCATGGCATTATTGATCGGCGCCTTGACCATCGGCTTGATTTTGTCGCTGCTGGCCCTCGGTGTCTTTATTACCTTTCGCATCTTTCACTTCCCGGATATTACGGCCGACGGATCGATCACTTTTGGCGCAGCGCTTTGCGCCGTGTTGCTGGTGAAGGGCGTCGATCCGTTTTGGGCAACTGCGGTCGCCTTTGGTGGAGGGGTGCTTGCGGGCACGATCACCGGTATCCTTAATACTCGCTTCAAAATCCAGGCGCTGCTTGCGGGTATTCTCGTGATGACGGCGCTTTATTCTGTGAATCTTCATGTCATGGGCAAGAGCAACGTGCCCTTGCTTTCCGAAAGTACCGTGGGGACTTACGCCGAACGGGCGGGAGCCCTGTTGTTAGGCTCCACTGGCGATATCAACATCGGCGGATGGCCGGTCAGCGTTCGCGACATTTCGATGTTGTTAATGGCCTTTGCTATCGTCGCGCTCATCGGGCTGGCGCTTTATCTTTTTTTTCGGACAAATCTTGGCACCGCGATGAGGGCGACCGGCGACAATGCTCAGATGATTCGCGCGCTCGGAGCGAACGTTGAAACCATGACCGTGCTTGGCCTCGCGATCTCCAACGGATTGATCGCGCTCTCTGGGGCGATGTTGGCGCAATACCAGGGATTTGCCGATGTCCAGATGGGTATCGGCATGGTTGTCTGGGGACTCGCAAGCGTCATCATAGGCGAAGCATTGGTTGGCCTAGGAAGTTTGGGACTGGCATTCACGGGTGCGGTAATGGGATCGGTTCTCTTCCGCTTGCTAGTCGCCATTGCGCTGCGTTGGGGCCTCGATCCCAACGATCTCAAACTGATCACCGCCGGGTTTGTTTTCGTGGCTCTGATCCTGCCAAGGATTTTGACCAAGCTCGAAAAAAGGCCGAACGCCCTCAAGCCAGTAGCTGAAGCGCATCCGGAATCGGTGCTCAATGCTTGAGCTGCAAAATGTTTGCAAGACGTTCAATCCTGGAACGTCGAATGAAGTGAAAGCACTTTGCGGTGTTGATCTCACCATCGATGAGGGTTCCTGGGTGATCGTGATCGGCACAAACGGATCTGGCAAATCGACCTTACTCAACGCACTTGCGGGCAGCTTCCCGGTAGATGCCGGCACCATCCACTTGGCTGATCACGACGTGACGCAATGGCCCGAGCACCGCAGGGCAAAAATGATCGGTCGTGTCTTCCAAAATCCTTTCAGCGGCACCGCCGCGACCATGTCCATTGCTGAGAACTTTGCGCTCGCGACGCGACGGGGCCTTTCCCGTGGGCTTGGGTGGGCACTATCGGCAGAGCTAAAGAAAGACTTGCGCGACCGCGTGAAGCAGTTGAATCTCGGCCTGGAAGAAAGACTCGGGAACATTATAGGTAGCCTCTCGGGCGGGCAACGGCAGGCGCTTACGCTGCTCATGGCCACTTGGCTGAAGCCGAAATTGCTTCTTCTCGACGAACACACGGCGGCATTGGATCCTAAGAGCGCTGATCAAGTCATTCAAATGACCGACGAAATCGTCTGCCGGGAAAAGCTAACCACCCTGATGGTCACGCATTCCATGCATCAGGGAGCAAATCTCGGTGATCGGCTGATCATGATGCACCGAGGACGGATCATTCATGATTTTCGCGGTGCGGATAAGCGGCGGCTACGAGTGAATGACTTGCTGGCACGGTTTGAAGAACTCCGGCGTGCTGATCAACTGGATGAAACCGCGGCGGACATGCTGAGGCGCGCCTACGTCTGAAATCGGCCGGCGCGGTTTTTCCAAGAGGAACATACTTGTCCTTCCGCGGCTGTGTTCAAACCCGTTCTTGTAACGCGATCGCAAAAACCTGCAAACTGATCTACGGTATCCTTTCTATGCCTTTGCAATTTCAATGACAGCCGTCGATAGCGAACGCCAAGCGCGAAACCTGAAAGCGTTATTGGGGGTTGCCAAAGCCCTCGCCAGCGAAATTAAACTCGACAACCTCTTACAAGTAATCGTGGCCAAGGCCGCGGAGGTCATGGACGCTGAGCGCGCCACGCTCTTTCTCTACGACAAACCCCGCAACGAGCTATGGAGCAAAACCACGCAGAAGCTCGAGATCAATGAAATTCGCGTTCCGCTCGGGGTTGGAATCGCCGGAATAGTCGCCAAAACACGCGCACTGATAAACATTTCCGACGCCTATGCGGACCCACGGTTCGATCCGACCTTCGACAAACAGACCGGTTACCGCACCCGCTCCATTCTCTGCTTGCCGTTGATCGGCAACGGCGACAGCCTGGTCGGCGTGATTCAGGTCCTCAATAAAAAAAACCGCCAAACGTTCGACGAAATCGACGAATCGCTCTTGGCCGGGCTGAGCGATCACATCACCGTGGCGCTGGAGCGCGGGAGTCTGATCGAAGCCTATATCGAGAAGGAGCGTCTGGAGGAGGGGCTAAAGCTCGCGCACGACATACAGATGAGCATGTTGCCCAAGACCTTTCCGCCTTTTCCGGAGCGCCGCGACTTGGACATTTTCGCCGCAGTTACGCCGGCCAAAAAAGTTGGCGGAGACTTCTATGATTTTTTCTTTCTGGACGAAGATCGCCTATGCCTTGCAATCGGCGATGTCTCGGGCAAAGGGGTGCCCGCGGCGCTATTCATGGCCGTGATCAAGACGCTTTTCAAAGCTATCGCCAGCCGAGTTCAGAATCCGTCCGACATTCTATCGACTGTAAACCAGGAGATCTGCCGCGATAACGACTCGCAAATGTTTACCACACTGTTTTGCGGCATTCTCGATACCCGTACCGGCGAGATCAAGTACAGCAACGGTGGACATAATCCTCCTTACCATCTCTCTCGCGCTGGCGTTCAACAGGTGCCAAAAACGGGCGGAAGAGTGCTCGGCCTGCTCGAAGAAACTTCTTACGGTTGGAGTCGTTTGGTACTTGGTTCCGGCGAAACGATTTTCCTTTACACCGATGGAGTCACGGAGGCCCTGGACCCGGCGGGGCAATTCTTCTCGGAGCGGCGCCTGGAATCGGTTTTGAATCAAAGCAAGTTCACCTCCGCCCGGGAGCAGATCGAACACCTGACCAGCCAGATAACACTTTTCGCCGCGGGGGCAGAGCAATCAGACGACATCACCGCTCTTGCAATACGCTACTTGGGGCCAGCCGGAAGCAACAACGGAGAGCTGCAGTTAACTCTTAAAAACAGAGTCGCGGAAATCGCGAGATTAGGCGAGCGGCTAGGCGAATTTGCCGCGGTTCACCAGCTTACGCCGAGTGTCCTATACGATCTTAACCTCGCGTTGGAAGAAGCGGTCACCAACATTATCTCTCATGGTTATTCCGATCATCGCGAGCATGAGATCCTCGTCCGCATTAGGGTCGAATCGGGAGCAGTTATCGTGGAATTGAAAGATGACGCGCGGGCTTTCAACCCGATCACGGCGCCCGACGCGGACGTCACCACGCCCCTCGATGAAAGGACGGCAGGCGGATTGGGAATCCATCTGATGCGAAAGCTGATGGACGAGATCGAGTATCAAAGGCTGGAAGATGGAAATCTGCTGATCATGAAAAAAAACATCGAGGCGTAACAACAATCAGGCGCGAGGCCCTATTCTGTTGTCCAAATAGTTGCGATGTAAAAGCGCTGACCCTGAAAAATCTCCTCAAGCTGCGGAGGACACCTTCATGATCGCGAACGATATCTTGCTTGACGCGTTTACACGCGTCCACGAGTCGCTGCACCGCACGTTGGGCGACATTTCGCCGGAAGAACTGATTAAGGAGCCCCATCCTTCGATCGGGTGGCTTGCCTGGCGCATTAGTCGAGTCATGGACAGCAATGTCTCCAGCCTTTCCGGCCGCGAGCAGCTGTGGATCGGTGAAGGATGGGCTGCCCGGTTCGGTATGCCGCCCGAACCGGCAGACTATGGTCGATCGGCGCGACACACGCGCGAGCAAGTCAACTCTTTCCGCGCTTCGGCGCAGCAACTGCTCGCCTACCACGATACAACGTATGAGCGGATGAAAACCTATCTTAACTCGTTATCTGCCGACGACCTCGCACGAGAGCTCGATGAACCCCGATATGACCCGCGGCCGACGGTAGCTGTGCGCTTGGTCAGTGTCTTGGAGAATGCCATGACAAACGAGGGGCAGATCAGTTATTTGAAAGCCTACCACCGCCTCGGCGGCTGGTTCCCGCGCGAGGCCAAGGATCCCGCGAGCGTCCGCTAGCTGGCCGCTGAAGACCCATAACCAATAAGTCAATAACTCTGGCCTGACCCTGACACACTTATGACCCTGACACACTTATGTCAAACGTTCCTTAAAAACGGTGGTGTAGCCACGCGGTGCACAGCGTCCGCGCCGCGCTGCTAACCGCAAAGGTAAAGATTCGACCCTAAACAGAGATTCGTACTCTGGGAGTCGGGAGGATATATTGCCGAGCCTTCAGTTAAACCGCTGAGATCGAATTTAAATCGAAAATCCAAGAAATGATTGAGTGAAGCTTACGCGTCCACTTTTAAGGGTAAAAATCAGGCGCTAAGGTCGGAAAACACTAGACTTTGGAGCGAAAATTCTGAATTTTACGGCGACTTAGCTTGGTCCGACCCCCGGCCAAGCGTCCGGGAAAGTTCTGGTAGTGCGGAGACGTGGCGAGTCGTGATGCCGCGCTTTTGTATGCTTTATAAACGAGATTGACAGGCCGCGTGTCGTTAGCCGATCTTGCAGCAGGGGCATTTCGGCTCGCGGCGTATCCCGCTCGAAGCCAGCGATTCATTTACACTTAGCTCGACGACAATTTCATGGCATTGAATCGACCATCCCATGGGTGGCGCACAGTCGTTCAGAGACATCGGCGAACGTTCCTCAATTATCTGGACACGGAGCGAGCTAGGCTGTCGTCGCTAGAAGTCCTCGCCCGAGATCTGACTGCTTTTTTGCAAAATCTCATTCGAACGGGTGACGACGCGATTGCCTTCTGGGAAGCCGTGCCGCGCGTTATCTCAGACTGCGACAATCAAGAGACTTACGAGTTACCCCTCGCACCCGCGGCTTACTCGTGGTTGTACTTGCTCGACCGTTATGCCCGAACATGGTATGCGCTGGAACATCTCTTCAACACAGCTTGCTTTCCTCTGGCGCGCTATGGCGTCAACGTGCTCGACATCGGAACGGGGCCGGGCCCGAGTGTTTTGGCAATCGGTGAATTCTACAAGCATCTCTCGGCCTTCGGTACAGTTATGCAGGAATCAGCCTTCGAACAGCCGTGCCGGCTAACGGAAGTTGAGCTCAGTTGGTTGAACAACTCCTTCCGAGGTCATTTTCGAGAGTTTGCACGCAGGTCTTTCGAAGGCTTAACGCTTATTTCCGATCTGAATTCGATCGACCCCCGTGAAGAACGCAGGCGACTTCGAGAGCGATTGCTCGATGAGGAGGTATGGGGTGCGAACGAGGAAGCACAGCTCATCCACCGGTACAGATTCGTAGTGATAAGCAACTTCATTACAAACCCTGAAAAGCTTGAGCTATTCGAAGTATCATTACGCCGAATCCTCTCCGATTTGCAGCCCGGCTCCGTCGTACTGCTGATCGGAGGGAGCGGCGGACATTACCCCAAGCTCCAGGAAGCATTCGATCGTTTGGTGTTCGAGTCGGGTCTCCGATTGCGGGTAGCCGGGACAAAGGTCAGATCGAGAGTGGCCGATACCGAGGTGATACTAACTGCGGCGCGTACTATAGCCGATCACGTCGTTCGGCTACATCCAATGCCTCGGGATGTCTCTATATCGGTTCAGCCCGCACTCGACGGTCGAGAACCGTGGGGCGGCCGAAGCTCAATCCGTGCCTACCGAAGAAATGCTCGTCGCGATACCGGCGCGCGAAACGCCGCGCACCTCCGAGCGAGAGAACGTAAGGCGGAGATCCAAGTGCCTAATGAAGAGACCGGAGTCGAATTCAATAATGTGCCGAAGAGCACGGATGAGTGACTGACCGATTGGTCGTTCGAGACCTTAGCGCTCCGGTCGAAACTCCAAGGGGCTGAAGCCGAACGTTTGAGCCGACTTGGTTCGGTGGTGAGGTGCACTTGACAAACTTTTCATGAGTGACCCTACCGGCTCCGCGCTCGCCGCGTTGCTCGTCAGGCCTTCTCCCGGGTCGGAATAATTCCTCCCAAACTGAAACAACAGGACCGTGCTCTCACGTTGGACCAGGTGGTGAGACCGATGAAAATCCGCAATGTTAAAATACAAGACCCCGTTGCTGCTCACGTTACCTTTTATAGGGCTACTTATTGAAATTCGGATTTGACGCGCATTCCTCTTTAACATAAGGTCGTCCAACTGTCTGGAGAAGCAACTTATGGCTATCCTAATTCTGCATCTGAGCGATATCCACATAAAATCCTCTCGTGACTCAATACTCACAAAAGCCAAAGAGATTGCTGCGAGTACTTATGGTTATTTACCAGGTATCTCACAAATTCTTATTGTAGTCTCCGGTGACATTGCTTTTAGTGGACAGCGATCTGAATACGAGATGGCGGAGATTTTTCTTAAAGAGATAAGGGATACTATTGCGAATGAATCAGGCTTACCTGTGATCTTTTTTGTTGCACTCGGAAACCATGATTGCGATTTCAAATCAAACAACGCTACGCGAAAACTTTTGCTTAAGCAGATCGCTGAATCTGATCTAACAGAGCTGGACGACTCAGTCATAGATGCTTGCACGACGATTCAGAGCGCTTTTTTTAAATTTCGCGACTCACTGGAGAGCTCCACGAATGTAGAAGACGATAAACTATGGCGCACCACCCGTCTAACAATCAGCGATAAGACAATTGCTATTGATTGTTTGAATATCTCTTGGACTTCCGACCTGCGAGAGGAACCTGGCAAGGTGTACTTTCCTGTGGAACGCTACACCCCGAAGACGTTACAGCCCGTTCCCGATTTACGTATTGTCGTCATGCATCATCCCCTTAACTGGTTTGGCCAAAGCATATACCGTCCTTTTAGAACCTTTATCAGACAATTGGGGGACATCATCATTACCGGACACGAACATCAAGGTAACGTTGGGATTAACATCGATGCGGAAACCAACAAGAGCACTTACATCGAAGGGTGCGTACTGCAAAGGAATGAGCGCACTGTGAAGGATTCTTCCTATAATATAATCACCATTGATCTTGAAGTGAATCAGTTCTCAGTAACGAGATTCCTTTGGAAGGGTAATCGTTATGAGCCGGTGGACGACGGTTCATGGTCAGATTATCGAGAATTACCTACTAAAAGCAAAAACAACTTCAGTATTCTTCCAAGCTTTGCAGAGACTCTAGACGATCCCGGTGCGTTCTTAACGCGTTCAGGACGCTCGACCCTAACATTGACCGATGTATTTGTTTATCCGGATTTAAAAAGTGTGGATGTAGGTGACCGGAGAACTGTCCTAAATGCTTCTAGCCTCTTGCGACCTGAACTGATTGCGAATGGAGTTCTCATCTCAGGAGATGAAAAATCCGGGCGCACAACTCTGCTTTATCAAATCTACCGGGAATATCACGATCGAGGATTCGTTCCGGTGCTTCTCAATGGAAAACACATAAGCAAAACAAGCGACCGTGACATTGATTCGCTCATTCGGACGGCTGTGCGAGAGCAATATGGCGTCGATAAACTAATATCATTTGAGCAACTTTCGAAATCAAAAAAGGTACTTCTTATAGATAATTTTGATGAGTCGCCACTGGGTGAATCGACCGCGCGTACCAAAGTGCTTCAAGGACTCCAAAAACGTTTTGGTTAACTTGTAGGTACGGTTAGCGATCTATTTGAGCTGAACGAGCTGGTTGAACTGTCCTACACGTCGTCGACTCTCAGTTTACAAATCTACTCTCTGCAGGACTTCAACTACTCACGGCGCGCGGAGCTCATAACGAAGTGGTTTAGTTTTGGATCACCTGGAAGAGTAGACAAATCGGTATTGCTCGAAAAACGTGATCGGGCAGAACGCCTAATTAATGCGGTAATGAATCGTCGATTGATTCCACCGCTGCCTCTATATCTTTTGGCACTTTTGCAGAGCATCGACGCCGACAAAAGCGGTGAGTTTAAAGAAAGCGCCCTCGGATATTATTACCAGTATCTTCTCACGGAAGCTTTTCAACGCTCTGGGGTGAAATCCGAAAAGCTTACGGAAGTGTTTCAGTATTGCGTTCATTTAGCGTGGTACTTCCATGAAAAAGGTACGGAGGAATTACCAGAGTCAGAAATTCAGGAGTTTAATGCTCGCTTTTCCAAGGCCTGGCACACAGTCGACTTTAAGACTCGTCTTGATTTGTTGCTAAAAGCACGGGTGCTTCGGCGAGTAGGCCCGGATCTCACGTTTCGGTATCTTTACATTTTCTATTATTTCAAAGGCGAGTATCTAAGTCAGAACCTATCTGATCCCGCCATAAGGGCTTATATTAGCAAATGCTGTACTCATCTGTACGTCAGGGATTATGCGAATACAATTTTGTTTCTTGCTCATCATACGAACGATCCATTTCTTATTGACACGATTTCCGATTGTCTTAAGGGATTGTTTCGCCAGTATAGACCGGTCACATTAAACAAAGACACGACAATTGTAGGAACACTTGTCGAGGCTGCGCCGAGGTTGACTTACTCTGGTCGGTCTCCCGAAGAAACTCGCCAGATTCAGAACCAGATAAGAGACGAACTCGACGATGGTGATGATGGGTTGACGGATAAAGAGGAATCTAGTTCGAAACTTAGTTTAGTCGCTCAAATCACAATGCTCAATAAAACTGTTCAGATACTAGGTCAGATTCTAAAGAACCAGTATTCGAAAATTCCGAGGGAGGAGAAAGTCGAACTGATAAATGAACTGTTCCGTGGTCCATTGAGGGCACTACGGAGCTTTTGGAAATTCTTAGAAGAGTATCCGGAAGCTTTGATTGCAGATATTGAAGCTGCATTGCGACGGTGGGACAAAAGCGACGACGATCAGGTCCGCAACAAAGTGGCACGTAGAGTTGTAGCTGCGATAGTTGAAATGGTGACTCTATCGATGTTTATGACGGCTGCCGAGAGTGTGAACTCGGAAAGTCTGATCGAAGATGTCCAAGCGGTAGTTGCCCGCAATAAAACTCTCGCGGTAAAGTTAATAGAGTTGGCGATTCTGCTGGATTCTGGCGCTCCGATCCCTCGAGAGAAGATAAAACGCGTTCATCGTGAGGCAAAAAGCGATCTCGTCGCAGATCGGCTGATTAAACACATGGTGTTACGACGCTTGTACATGTTCAAAACGACAGAACGAGACAGGCAGTGGTTAGCAGAGGAGATGGACTTTGACGTCGCAAGGACTCGTGCACTTGGTTACCAAACTACCAATTAGGCTCGGGTGACGTCTCAAATTCTTAGTCTTAAATTCGTAGGGTCAAAATTCTTAGGATCATCACAGGGGGGGTGGGGTCTAGGCTGAGTAATTGACTTATTTTCGTCTGACAAAAACAGTCTTTCCCGCACCCTTGCTGTTGGGCTGGGGTCTAGCATTGAAGTGGGATCAATCTCGGAGAAGGGTCAAACATTTTGTTGACAATTACTTCTCGGCAACTACGTATGTCTGCGCAACTCGCCTAGGCCGTCTTGGCAACCCTTCATTCACTTCTTTCTCGTGGGCGAGCAGTTTGTTGGCGCTCGGGCGCTCCTGCATGCGCTTGAAATGCACCGCGGTCATTGCATCTCCGCAAACTTTATTGAATCCTCAAGCTCAGTTCACCCTATACTTTGGTAAATAAAACCATCTCTCTGTCCTGATGATGCCAGGAGAATATGATCTCGCGTAATCACGGCTTTGTGAACCTCGCCGCATGCACGGCGATCTGTGTCGCTCTATGGATCGTATCATCCGTTCCGTTCGTTGCCGCCCAGTCGAGTTGGCAAGCGGAGTGGGAAAAAACGCTGCGCGCCGCCGAAGCTGAGGGGCAGTTTGCGCTGTATGGTTGCTGTTACGATTACGACCGCGTGTTGGAAGTATTCAGGAAAAGATACCCTAAGATCAAAGCGAACATCGTCGTTGCCGTCGCCGGCAATTCGCTGGCATCGCGCATCCTGGCCGAACGGCGCGGTGAAAAATATCTCGTGGACGTGGTGAGCTCCGGGGCCAACATGCTGCACGACGCGCTTTACAAGGCGCAGATTCTCGAACCGATCAAACCCGCGCTCATACTTCCCGAAGTCTTGGATCAAACAAAGTGGTATGAGGGCGAACACCGCTACATCGATCCGGACAAGCGCTACATTTTTGCCTTTGTCGCCAATTCTCTATCGGGCCAAGTCGCTTATAACTTGAAGCAGGCCAATCCCAGCGAGTTCAAATCGTACTGGGATCTATTGCAGCCCAAGTGGAAAGGGAAAACGGTGTCGCTCGACCCGACGGCCTTTGGCATGGGAGCGACGCTGCAGTTTTTTTACTATCATCCTGACCTCGGCCCGCCATTTCTCAAAAAACTCTATGGCGACATGCAGATCACCGTGAGCCGTGATCCGCGGCAGATGACCGACTGGCTTTCCGCGGGCAAATTCTCTTTGTGTATTCGCTGCAACGCCGGCAGCGAAGCAGGCAAGGCAATGCAGCACAAGCTGCCGATCGGTTACCTCGACGCCGAAGATTGGAAGGAGGGCGGCAGCAGCAGTGCCGCCGGCGGCACGCTCGGCATCCCGACGCGCGCGCCCCACCCCAATGGGGCGAAGGTTTTCGTCAACTGGCTGCTGTCCCGAGAAGGGCAGCTTGCGTTGCAGAAATTCGGCCGGCCCGACGCGCACAATTCCCGCCGCATCGATATTCCCAAAGACGAAGTCGATCTCTACAACCGTCTGGAAGAAGGCAAGAAATATTTCGATCTGGCCAGACCGGAGTACCAAGACCTGACGCCGATATTCAAGTTCGTCAAAGAGGTGCTGCCGCAAAAGTGATAACCGAGCCTCCAACAAACAGACGGTACGACAAAATTCGACACGCTGCCCGGAGGCGAGGAAGCATTTCGCCACAAGCTCAATGATCTGTATCACCTCAGGGGCGAAAAAAAATAGCGGCCTGCGAGCTTAACTCGACCGATCGTGAAAGGAGCAACAGAAAAATGCCAAAGAGAATATTTAGATGTTCGCCTGTGAGGTCGCATTTAACGACCGCTATATCCGTTCTGTTGATTGTCCTGGGTGCGCGTGCTGAGCTCGCACTAAGCGCTACGTCTTTCTATGAAGGGAAAACTATCCGAATTATCGTTGGCACGTCGCCGGGCGGTGGATACGATACCTACACTCGCCTCATTGCGCGCCATTTTAGCAAATATATTCCAGGAAAACCGAGCATCATCGTT
>VBKY01000509.1:3758-5427 GCA_005879255.1 Deltaproteobacteria bacterium | reverse complement strand
ATTATTTTTTCAGATTCCAAAAAACAAAAAGCCAGCACACCCTAGCGACAGAATTGCCAGAGCGGCTGGCTTATGACGCGGTATCGGCGAACTTTACCTTCGTCTAACCGGTTGTGGTACCCCACCTCTAAACCCGCGTGGCACCCGACCGGTCCGCGGTGACCATGCGGGAATGCCAAATGCGTAGCAGCAGGGTTGGTATACTTGATATGGCTGGTAAGGCTGCAGATATAGTTGGTAGTGGAGCACATGGAGTTCGTAGTACGGATCGTATTGTTGCAAATACTGTAAATACTGCTGCCACTGCAAATACTGCTGATACTGAACATCCAAATATGGATCGTAGTAAGGGCCGTAGGCCTGTGCCTGAAGGCCGCGGGTGCCAAAGACAAGCACACCCAAAAGTGTAAGTGTCGAGAAAAACACACCCAAAAGTGTAAGTGTCGAGAAAAACACTTTCATCGAATTGTCCTCCTTTCAGAGTTTAGCGTATTGAGGCCGAGATACAAGACAGCAAGACGTATCGATTGATCCAACAAACCTATAAATTCGAAATCCGAAGCTCGAAATCCGAAACAAACCGGGGCCAAGTAAGCCTCAAACTATAAGAAATTCCCAAACGCCAATCCGCAGCACTTTGTGGAACATCGCGAATTTCGGATTTAGTGCTTCGGATTTGACTAATCCTTCGCGCCCGCGGCTTTGCGCGAGTCACGGTTTCGCGGATTACTGCTTTATCGCGCCAACAGGCGTCTGGAACCGCGGCATCACGTGTTTGGCAAAAAGTTCGAGTGTTCTGAACGCCTCACGTTCCTTAATTCCCCCAAAGTTGATTTGCATCGATGGCTCGTGTTCCCCGATGAGATCGCGATTGAATTCTACCTGCTCGATCACTTCCTCCGGGGTCCCAACCAGAGCGGTGTGACTGTCCATCATCTTTTCTGCGGTGAGGGAGCTGATTGCCTCCACCAGTTTGTTATAGCCGGCATATTGGCTTGACTGCTGGTCCGTCCACGAGCGCACGGCCTCGGCGAAGACTTCGATGTAACGCTCGACCGGCCGCTGGAAGCCATGGAGCGCCTCCTGGTGCGTCTCGGCGACGTAGCAGTGAAGGGAAGATTGAACTTGCTCGGCGCCGGGCGGGTGGCCACCCTCCCGCCAAGCGTCGCGGTAGCTTTGCACCAATTCCCGGACAAGTTCGAGATTGCTGGCAAAGGGGACAATCATAATGTGGTAACCATTTCGGCCCGCCCAGACGAACGAATCTTTCGTTGCCACCGCGGCGATCCAGATCGGCGGGTGCGGCTTCTGCACGGGCCGGGGCATGAGGCGGACGTCGCGAAACTTGTGAAACTTTCCGTCGTAGGAGACCCGCTCCTGTGTCCAAAGCCGTGTGATAACGTCAATGCCCTCCTCGAAGCGAGGTCGGCTTTCATCCATGTTCACCCCGAAGACATCGAACTCCTTAGGGATGAAAGCCCGGCCGAATCCCGCGTCGAGGCGGCCGTTGCTGATGTTGTCCAGCATGGCAAGCTCGACAGCGAGCTTGATCGGATTGTTGAAGGCGGGGATGACCGCGCTGGTGATCAGGCGGATGCGGCGAGTGCGCGCAGCGACGGCGGACAAGAGAACGATCGGGTTCGGACTGTGACCACCGTAATCATGAAAG
>VBKY01000509.1:0-3663 GCA_005879255.1 Deltaproteobacteria bacterium | reverse complement strand
TTTAAACCGAAGCGCATCCGTAAACTCAAAATTCAAAATCCGAATATCGAAATCCGATGTAAACGCGCAGCCAAATCAAGGCAAATCCGAAATTCGAAGCACGAAATCCGAAACAAACAGAAGCGAAATAAATATCAAACTCGGAAAATCCAAAACCCCGAATCAGATTCGAGTTTGTTTGGAACATTGTGCCTTTTGATCATTTGAATTTGTTTCGAATTTCGAAATTCGAGATTCGGATTTGTCACCGCCCTCTGAGCCGTAGAATTTTGTGCGCGGTGACTGGCCGATGAAAGCCCTTGAGCGTTAACTCACCCGCTGATTCCGCTTCGACAAGTTCGTCTACAACAGCGACTAAACGCTGTGTTACTAAAATCTCCCCTGGTTTTGCTTCGCCGCACAGACGCGCCGCCAGATTGGGCACACTGCCGATCGCCCCATATTCCCAACGGCCCTCGAAGCCGATGGCGCCGATGGTCGCGTAGCCCTGAGCGATGCCGACGCCGAAGTCGAGCTCGTAGCCGAGCTTGCGCCACTTGAGCGTGAGATCTTTCACTCGCTCTCGCATCGCCAGCGTCATGCGGATCGCTTGCTCGGCGGGATTCGCTATCGGCACCGGGTCGTTGAAAAAAATCATCATCCCGTCGCCGGCGAAGTGTTCCAAAGTTCCCTCGTATTCAAGAATCAATTTCCCCATAGCCGCGTGATACTCGTGCAGCACGCTCATGACTTCTTCCGGCTCAGCGGTTTCAGCGAAGGCAGTGAATCCCCGGAGATCCAAATAGACCACCGTTATCTCTCGACGATGCGTTTTGAGAGGGTCCTCGGCGTCGCCCGACACAATCAACTCGGCAAGCTGCGGCGAGAAGAATCGTTTCAATCGCCTGAGCCGTTCGAGCTGCGTGACCTGCTCCTGAACGCGCTCTTCAAGAGTCTTATTCCACTCCTCCAGCTCGTTGCGGAGCAAAATCTCCTGGTCGCGCAAGTGTTTCTTTTCCAGACACGCGCCAATGCGGGCTCTCAATAGAACCGGGTCGAAGGGTTTGGGTAGGTAGTCTTCCGCACCCAGCTCGATACAGCGGACCACGCTGCCGATCTCATCGAGAGCTGAAAGCACGATGACTGGAATGGCGCGTAAGCTCGAATCGGACTTGAGCTGTTCCAGCACCTGATAGCCGTTCATTTCCGGCATCATGACATCGAGCAGGACAAGGTCGAACGGCTTGGCCTTGAGTAATTCCAGGGCAAGCCGCCCGTTCTCGGCGACGGCAGACTTGTGACCATCCGTCTCCAGTAAAGAGCACAGCATATCCCGGTTCATTTCGGTGTCATCGACAACGAGAACGGAACTAGGCTGAAAACCTGGATTGTTCGCTACCATTAGAAAATCCGAAATCCGAATATCGAAATCCGAAACAAACGCAGTTAAACAAAATCAAATACGGAAAATTCAAAACGGCGAATCGGTCCCTCCCGTTTGGAGCATTGTAGTTGTTGTGTTTTTCATCATTTTGACTTCGATATTCGAATTTTCTCCACAGTTTTATTCGCTCTTGCGGAGAATAGCTCCAAAGATACTGGTCAACTCCGTTGCCTCCCGAACGAGATCATCTCGATCCCTCTTAGCCGTCGAGTCATCACCAGCATCGATTAACCGCAACCAATAACGGCTTTCCTTGGCTTCCTTACGGCATATTTTGATTCTCACTAGGAAGTCCTTCTTGCTCAGAGATTCATTCGCCTCAATGTAATTCGCCCCGACAGAGCCAGACGCTCTCACCACCTGCTTAGTATCTTCAAGGTTAGGCAGTGTCTTCGGAATCTGTTTGGCAAACGTTCTAACGTCTTTCGCAAAGATAAAAGTTCGATCTTCCAGATCATACTGATTTGTTCGAGATTCCTTCATGGTTTTGAGCTTGGTGTTTTCCGTTTTGCTCATTTGGATTTGTTTCGGATTTCGGATTTCGTGCTTCGAGTTTATTTTTTGGGTTTAAGCCAAGTAGCCACGAATTTTCTCCAGTAGCTCCGCCGGATCGAATGGCTTCGTCACGTAGGCATCGCAGCCGGCCTCCAGCGCCTTGACATCGTCGCCACTCAGAGCATAGGAAGTCACCGCGATGACAGGGATATGGCGCAGCGACGGGTTCGCCTTGATCCGGCGTGTCGTTTCGTAGCCGTCAATGCCGGGAAGCTGGATGTCCATCAGGATTAAGTCGGGCCGCTCCGTTTCCGCCCTCGTCACTCCTTCTTCGCCGGTGACCGCCTCGATCAATTCATAGCCGAAGCTCGTCAACAGATCGCGCAACAAGCGCCGGTTTTCTTCGTGATCCTCGATCGCTAAAATTCGCTTGCTCATGTCGCCCTCGTTTACCGGTCAGGGTTCTCGGTGCGCGTTATCTGATTAACCGTTGATGCTTAAATCCGCAATTCGAATATCGAAATTCGAAACAAACGGGCAGACAAACAAATCCAAAATTGGAGAAAATTCAAAACTACCGATTAGGATCGCATTTGTTTGAAGTATTGGGATTTTGGTCATTTGAATTTGTTTCGAATTTCGGATTTCGATATTCGGATTTTTGTTATTTAAATGGCAGCGTGAAGGTAAACTTGCTGCCCTTGCCGACTTCGCTCGCCACCCAGATCTTCCCACCATGCAGCTCGACGATCCTTTTGGCGATCGCCAGGCCGAGGCCAGTGCCGCCCTTTCTCTGTGTGATGGAACCCTCGGCCTGGCGGAACTCTTCGAAAATCTTGTCTCGATCGGTCTCGGCGATCCCCGGCCCGGTATCGGAAACGGACACCTCGAGCGCGCCGTCGGTTGCCGCCGCGTCGACCCGAACCTCGCCAGAATCGGTGAATTTGATCGCGTTGCCCACCAAATTCAATAACACCTGCGTGATGCGCCGCTCGTCCCCCGAAGCCGAAGGTAAATTGGCGGGCACCGTGATCTTTAGCGCGAGATTCTTCTCGGTGGCCAGAGAATGGGTGCTCGTGACGACGGCTTGAATCACATCTTTGATGGAATAAGGATTGATCGTGAGGGCGAGCTGGCCGGCTTCGATCTTGGAGAAATCGAGCACGTCGTTGATCAAGCCGAGCAAATGGCGGCCGCTCTTATCGATGCGCTGGTGCACGTCTCTGACTTTCTCCGGCAGTTCGCCGTACACGTTCATCAGCAGCATGCGCGTGTAGCCCAACACAGCATTCATCGGCGTGCGCAGCTCATGGCTCATGCTCGCCAAGAACTGCGACTTGTACTTGCTCGCCAACTCCAGTTGATGTCCTTTTTCCTGAATCTCGCGGAACAGCCGCGCATTATGAATTGCCAGAGCCGACTGCGTGGCGAAAGTTTGCAGCAGGTTAATCACCTCGGGCTTGAATTCCCCGGTTTGTCGCCGCCAAACCGTCAGGCCTCCCATGATTTGCTGTTCGCGGAGTAGCGGCACCGAGAGAAGCGAGCGATAGCCCAGCCGGGTTATCAAGGGGCGCGCCCTTGTGCCAGTGAATTCTCTTTGATCCAAAATATCCGGGATTTGCACCGGCGTCCGAGTAATCGCCGCTCGCCCCGTGGCGCCCTCGCCGAGATGTACCCGCGCGGCGCGCAGCCCCTCAACCACTTCTTCTTCCATGCGATGGCTCGCTCTCAAGTTAAACTCCTGT
>VBKY01000171.1 GCA_005879255.1 Deltaproteobacteria bacterium | reverse complement strand
CGTGTTTAGCACGATGGCTTGAACTGTGTAAACGGCCTTTGGGATTCGGAATTGTCCTCGCGCAAAGACGCAAAGGCCGCTAAGTTCAGAAGAATATATTCTGAACCTTTGCGAGCTTGGCGCCTTGGCGCGAGTAATCGATTTCTAGTCTTGCGTTGGGTCTAGAATGATTTTCCCGGCGATCTGGTTGTTTTCAACGATGCGGTGGGCTTCCGCCGCGTCGCGCAGCGGCAGGGTTCGGTTGATGATTGCGCGGACCTTTCCTTGCCGCGCCGCCGCCAAAGCTTTTTCCACATCCGCCAAGCTGGTTCCGGCCGCTCCAATGACGCGCAGGCGGCGCATGTATAAACGCTTCGCATCGAGGGTCACGGTGCCGCCGCCGTGCGCCCCGGCCGTGACCAGCCGTCCATTGATGGCGAGGCTTGCGAACGCGCCCGGCCAAAGAGTGGGATCCGAAATATTTTCGCAGACTATGTCCACACCTTCGTTATCCGTGAGGTGCATGACCTCTTGGGCGAGATCAAGCTGACGATAATTAATTCCGCAATCGGCGCCGTACTTCCTTGCGAGCTCGACCCGTTCGTCGGTTCCCGCGCCGGCGATCACTTTGGCGCCAAGCATCTTCGCGACTTGTACGCAGGAGCTTCCCAGAGCGCCGGTTGCGCCCATAACCAATACGCGTTCACCGGGCTTTACGGCGGCTTTGCTTGCAAGAAGATGGAAGGCCATAGGAAAGTGGCGCGTGATGACCGTCCCCTCAGCAAAGGAGATTTCGTCCGGAACTTTTACTGCGTAGCGCGCCGGCACTGAGATCAACTCCGCGTAGCCGCCCCAACGGTCGACGCCGATCCGTTTATTGTCGACGCAATTGAAATCTTCGCCTTTGAGACATGGCGCGCATTTCTGACAGGGGGTCGCCGAGATGACTGCAACGCGATCGCCTGGTTTGAACTTCGTGATGCCATCGTCGAGATCGACGACTTCGCCAGCAGGATCGGCGCCGAGCACATGAGGCAACTGAATCTTCACCGGATACTTGCCAGAGCGGACAACGCAATCGAGTGTGCGGTTGACCGAGACCGAATGGACTTTTATCAGAATCTCGCCCGTCGCCGGCTTGGGTGTGGGCACGCTTTCAAGACGCAATACTTCCGGACCACCGAATTCTTTGAGTACGATGGCGTTCAAGGTGTGGTTCTTGATTGACAGATCGTCGCCGGACGCACCGAGCCGAGATCAAGCGATTGGCGAACGGTTGATAAAATACGCACCCTGTTAAACTAACGACCCAGTGACTTGAAGTAACCGGATTTTTCCAACTCGTTGTAGATCGATGGATCGATGAACTCCTCGGCTTTGCGTCCCTTGGCGCGCGGGTCGGTTTCAGCGGTTTCAGAAATGACCATTTCGATAGCTTTGAAAGGAAGGCGCGGCGGTCGCTCGATAAAATTCGTGGCGTATTCGTACGACGACTCCAGCGTCTCCCGATCTTGAGTGCGCGTCCACTTGCCGATCACTTTGATCGCCAGCTCCTTATCTCGAAATAACCGATCCACCGCTTCGCTGTACGCCATCAGGAATCGCTTTACAGTGTCTCGATCCTTGTTAATCGTGGAACGGGTCGAAACGAGGCCCGTGGTTGGGTAATCGATCCCTTCTTTAGCGAAATTGGCGAGCATGGCGAAGCCGGCTTTCTTGGCTTTAAAGTCGCCGGGCGAAGACAGAATTCCTCCGTGGACGACGCCGGCCTGCATCCCAGCAAGAATTTCCGGTTGCCCTCCCATTTGGAGAATTTTTACATCGCGATCGGGCTCCAAGCGCCATTTCTTTAGCAATAAGCGCAAAGAGCCATCCGTCGACGCACCGTAGCGCGTAATGCCCAACGCTTTGCCTTTCAAGTCTTCTTGCCTTTTGATCGATGGCTGAACGAAGAGATAGAAAGACGGGACGTTCACCACGCCTCCAATGATCACAACGTCACCGCCTGCAAGATTCACGGTGACAACATTGCCGCCGCCTAGAGCTAACGTAAATTCGCCCGCGATCATTGCTTGCTGTATCCGGCTGGCGCCAGCGACGTAAACCGGATCGACATAAAGGCCGTGCTTTTCAAAAATTTTGGCATCTTTGGCGAGATAAAAACCGGACTGCGTGGCGCTGATGGCGCTGTATGCTACCGCGATGCGCTTGGTTTGCGCGTGTAGAGTGCTGTGGAAGACGACAAGCATGAACACGGCAAAGATCAGAGTTCGTTTCATGGCATCTCCTACTGTAGATTGACGAAGATTAGCTTACGTACGCGGCCTATTAACATATAAACCGATGTGAGCCAATACGTCCGATATTGTTGACTTTGAGAGTTCGGAAGTATAACAGAACCAAGCACATAGCCAAAAGCTAGCGGCCGCCAAATTCAGCGGCGGAATCGAGGTCCATCATGAATACCGCAGAGATCCAAGCAAACAGCGAAAGCCTCAATATGAGAATCATCGGCCATCATGACTTGAATGGCCACGGCGACGGGATGCAGTTGCTGAAGCAAGGCCGTTACGTTTATCTCGCTCATCTTGGTACATCGCCGATGGCTCTGAGCATCGTCGACGTGGCTGATCCGAGCGATCCGCGCGTGGTAATGCAGATGCCGCACGCGCCGAACACGCACGCGCATAAAGTCCAGATCGCTGGCGATATTTTGATCCAGAATCAAGAGCGGCCTTATTTCGACAAATCGGTTCCCGCCAGCGTGCCCAACGAAGCCGGCATCAAAATTTACAGCATCGAGAAACCCACGGAGCCGCGCGAAATCGGTTACCTGAAACTACCCGGCAAGGGCGTTCACCGGATGTGGTTCACCGACGGCAAGTATGCCCATGTCGGAGCGATGCTGCCGGGAATCAAAGAGCGTGCCTATTTGATCGCGGACATTTCTCACCCTGCGAATCCCAAAGAGGCCGGACGCTGGTGGATTCCCGGCACGAAAGAAGGCGAAGAAACGCCGCCCGACTGGACGCCGTTTCCCGGCGAGCATTTTCACGTTCACGGCGCGATTCCGCACGGTGACCGTTCCTACGTCGCGCTGGTCGACGCCGGCATGGTCATTATCGACATTTCCGACATAAACAAACCCAAGACGATCAGCCGGATCGACTGGAGCCCGCCGTTCGGCGGCTATGCCCACACGACTTTGCCGCTGCCGGGGAGGAAACTCGTAGTCGCCGTCGACGAGTCCGTCAAATACGACTGCAACGAAGGTGAGAAACGGGTTTGGATCATCGATATCCGGGAAGAGAAAAATCCGGTGATTGTCAGCACCTGCCCGAAGCCTGAGGGCGACTTTTGCAAACGCGGCCTGCGTTTCGGTCCGCATAACGTGCACGAGAATCGCCCCGGCTCGTTTCAGAGCGAGAACATTATCTTCGTTACCTATTATAACGCCGGGCTGCGTGTGTTCGACATTCGCAACCAATTCCGCCCGGAAGAGGTCGGCTTTTTCATTCCGCCCGCGCCCGAAGGACAGAAGGCGCCCATGTTCAATGATCTCTACGTCGATACCGACGGGCTGATTTACGTGACCGATCGGATCAAAGGTGGGCTGTACGTGCTGGAGTATACGGGGCCGAAGATTCAGTAGGGGCTAGAGCCCTCACCCTTCTCTCTCCCAAAGTCTCCCAAAGGGCGAGGGTTGAGGACAGTAAACAAATTTGCATGCAGAGCGCTGCGGCAACGGTACTGATATTTCCTCGAACATGGCAGAACGACTGCTCATCAACGTTTTCAACGTCGACGCTGCGTTGATCGTCGCGCGCGCGAAGGGTCTTTTCAGCGCCGCGGATCTGGACGTCGATGTCATGGTCACGCCCAACTCGACGGAACAAATGCGCGGACTTGGCAAAGGGTCTTGGCAGATCGTGTCGACCGCTTTCGACAACGTGCTGGGATGGTCGGGGCGTGAAGGGGCAGAGATTGTCGCTATCTCACAAGTAGCACGAGGAAATACTTTGCCCATATACGTCAGGCCGGAAATTAGGTCTTGGGAGGACCTCCGCGGCAAAGCGATGGCGGTGGACGCCGTCGATACCGCGTACGCGCTGGTGCTTCGCCGCGTGCTCTTAGCTCACGGGCTGGAAATGGATCGTGGCGATTACACGCTGATCGCAAAAGGAACGACCGGCTACCGCTTGGATTCGATGATTAAGGGCGAAACCTTTGCCGGAGTGTTAAACGCTCCATGGGATGGCAAGGCTGCCGCGGCGAGCATGGTGCGCTTCGCCGATCATCGCGAGGTGCTGCCGGATTATCCCGGAGGAGTATATGCGATAAACCGCCAGTGGGCTGCGGAGAATCGCGGTGTCCTGGTCAAGTTTCTTCGTACTTGGAACGACGCGCTGGGTTGGTGCCGTGGTGAAAAGAACCAAGCCGAGGCGGTGAAGCTTGTTATTGCAGCTGAAAATCTCGATGAGAAGGCTGCAGCCAATCGCTTGCGTCAGTTGCCGGCAACGGGGCAATTGAATTGTTCCGGGCTACAGTCCGTGCTCGACCTGAGAATTCTCTTCCAACTCACTCCGCAGTTAGGAAAAGATTTGACGACTTACTACGATGAAAGTTTTTACGCGGAAGCGTCTAACTAATAGCTAGGTCCGAGGAGGAAGTCATGGCGAATTCAAAACTGTTGTCCGTTTTCGGCTTGGCCGCTGTGCTGTTAGGGGCCTCGGTCGAACAGGCCACGGCGACACCGGTCGATGATTTGATTGCCGGCGCCAAAAAGGAAGGCGTCATTGAATTCTACGGTCCGTCCACACTGGGTCCCGAGGGAGCAAAGGAGTTGGCCGGAGCGTTCAACAAAAAATACGGCCTCAATATCAAACTCAATTTCAGCGCTTCGGGGAACATGACGCGGGATATCGGCAAGGTCGTCGGCCTGTCGGCATCAGGGCAGCCGCCGGAGTGGGACATCATGGTGGTGACGGATTCCCACCACGGCTCGCTATGGTTTCGAAAATTGCACAAGACCTTCGACTACAAGGGCCTCGGTGTCGATCCAAAAATCATCGAATATGACAACGGTGTTATCTCCATTGCCAACCAGTTCGCGCTGCCGGCCTACAATAAGAAAATCTTGCCGGCCAAGGACGCGCCGAAGCGCTGGGAAGACCTACTCGATCCGAAATGGAAGGGCGGCAAGTTGGGCGTGACCAGCTCGGTGCATCATTTTGCGCGTCTGGCCGCGGGTCCATGGGGTGAAGAGAAGACCACGGACTTCGTCAAGAAATTGGCCGCAATGCAACCGACTTTGAGCCGCGCCGGCGAAATGGCCCAACGGCTTCTTTTAGGCGAGGTGCTGATCTCCGCGACGATGCAGGACAGCCAGCTCCACGAATCAGCGCAACAAGGAGCGCCGCTGGTTTTCGCCGACGCCGTCCAACCCGTAGTCTCGCCGGAGTATCACGTCGGCGTTCTCAAGGGCGCGCCGCATCCGAACGTCGGCCATTTGTTCACGGTTTTTATGAGCACAAAGGAAGGCCAACAGCTTTGGGAGAAACACACCGGCCACTCTTCAGCCTACGTACCCGGAACCAAAGCCTATCAGTTTATCCAAGGAAAGACGGTCGTGTACATGAAGCAAGACCAGGCACAGTTGGTCGACAAGTTAACCCGGCAGTACGGAAAAGTCTTTGGTTTCGACAATTAAATCGTTCCAGCCGTTCCAATCGTTGGAAGCGTTCAAGCAGAGTTGAAATGAAAGCAGAATCGCATAGCGAAGTTCTTGTCGCCGCAGGAGATGGTCTTGCGCGTCTCAAATCCCAAGGTGTGTCGCTATTCGCGTCGGGCCTCTCTCTATTCCTGATGGTTCTCATCGGTGTGCCGGTAGTGATGGTGATTCTCATGAGCCTACGCACCGGTTTTCCCGGCGAAACGGTTCCGTTGACACTGGCAAACTACCTCGACGTGTATGCCAACCCCAGGACCTATCAAGTGCTCTTGAACACGCTTTTCTTCGCGGTGACGAGCGTCAGCGTGGCCTTGCTAATCACCGTGCCTCTGGTGTGGATCCTCATGCGGACGGATATTCCGCTGAAAAAGACCATTTACGTTCTGCTCACCATCGGCATATTGATTCCCGTGTTTCTCCGCACCATCGCTTGGATCATCCTGCTCAGCCCGCGCATCGGTTTGTTGAACAAATGGCTCCAGCAGATATTCGACCTGGCCGCGCCGCCGTTCAATCTCTACAGCCTACCCGGCATGGCTTTCGTTCAGGGTATTTCATTCGTTCCCGGCGCTTTTTTCATGCTCGCCGCAGCGTATCGATCGATGGATCCGTCGCTGGAAGAGGCGGCTTACACGTCCGGCGTCGGCAAGCTCAGAACCTTTCTCAAAATCAATATACCGATCACCTGGCCGGCCATCGCCGCTGTGATGGTTTATCTTTTCATGACGGCTCTCGCAGTTTTCGAAGTACCGGCGATCATTGGGCTGCCCGCCCGCATTATCGTTTTGAGCTCATTGATCTTCCAGTCAACCTCGCCCAACACCGGTTTGCCGGATTACGGCATGGCGGGTGCGTATGGGGCGATCATGCTCTTGTTTGGCCTTGTGTTCGCGTTCTTATACGTGCGCTTGGTCAAGCAGGGCAAAAAGTACACAGTGATCACCGGTCGTGGCTATCGCCCGCGCGAGATCGCACTGCGGTCTTGGAAATGGCCGGCACTCGCGTTTGTTTTCTTTTATCTGTCGATCGAAGTCTTTATTCCATTTCTAGTTCTGCTTTGGACCTCGTTGCTGCCGTATTTGCAACTGCCTTCCGCAGATGCTTTGTCTCTGTTGACCTTCAAGCATTACCTGGAAATGCCGGCTCACGTTGGCGTTAAGCCGTTCATCAATACTCTGATTCTCATGTTCGCTGTGCCGACGCTGACGATGTTATTGAGCGTGCTTGTGTCATGGGTCGTAATTCGCACACAGGTCTCCTTCCGTGGCCTTCTCGATACCCTGGCGTTCGTACCGCACGCCGTGCCGGGGATTTTGATGGCGGTGGGTTTGGCGTACCTCGGGCTTTCCTACCGCGATGTGTTTCCATTGTACGGCACAATTTTCATCATCGTCATCGCGCACACCATCAACTGGATCGCTTATGGCACGCGCACGACCAATAGCGTGATGATCCAGGTGCATCGCGAGTTGGAAGAAGCGGGCCGTGTAGCCGGCGCCTCCGTGCCACGAGTTTTGTGGAAGATTGTCCTGCCGCTGATCGCCGCCGGTGTGCTCAACAGTTGGGTTTGGATCGGCCTGCTCTCCTATCGCGAGGTCACGATGGCGTTGACCTTGTACACGCGAAACAACGTGGTGATCTCTACGGTGGTCTGGCAATTTTGGGGCAGCGGTTGGGTTCCTCAAGTCGCGGCTTTGGGAGTCATCTTGATCCTGTTTGCCACAATCGTTGTTGGGACGGTGCGCGTGGTGCTTTCGCGCATCGGTGAAATCGGCGAAGCGAGTTAGAAGAATGGAGTACTGGAGTGTTGGAATAATGGAGTGATGGGCTTAATTCTCAATACTCCACTACTCCAACACTCCAATCTTCAGCAGCTATTATGAGATTGTCATTTGATTAACATCCGCGGCCTGGAAAAATCTTTCCGTACGCGCCAGGGGCGGGTCGATGCGCTCCGCTCGATCAATCTCGAGGTCGGCGAGGGTGAGTTCTGTGTTCTGCTCGGTCCCAGCGGCTGCGGTAAGACAACGACGCTACGGTGCGTCGCCGGGTTGGAACGGCCGGACAACGGAGAAATCGAGATCGCGGGAGAATTGGTCAACTCGGCTACGCGTCGGATTTATATCCCCACGGAGCGTCGCGATTTGGGAATGGTTTTTCAGTCCTACGCCATCTGGCCGCACATGAACGTTTTTCAAAACGTCGCGTTTCCTCTGACCCAGGGGCACAAACGATTTGCCAAGACCGACGTGGCGAACAAAGTGCGCACAGCGCTCAAGCGCGTGCAGCTCGATGGCCTGGAGGACCGGCCGGCAACGGACTTGAGCGGTGGGCAGCAGCAACGAGTGGCGATGGCGCGTGCGATGGTGACCGAGCCGAAGATATTGCTCATGGACGAGCCGCTTAGCAACCTGGACGCGCGCTTGCGCGAGCAAATGCGCGTCGAGCTCAGAAAGATCACCAAGTCGATCGGCGTGACGACGCTTTACGTTACTCACGATCAAGCGGAGGCGCTAAGCCTCGGGGATCGAGTCTGCGTGATGAATGCGGGAGAGATTCTGCAAATCGCTTCGCCCAACGAAGTTTACGCCCGGCCGGCGAATCTATTCGTTGCACAGTTCGTCGGTGAAATGAATTTCTTCGACGGCAAAGTCGCCGGCGCGGGCCACGTGGAATCGCCGTTCGGCTTGATTGCCGCGTGTCTGCCAAGCGGTGTAAGCGACGGTGCTGCCGTCACATTAGCGATCCGGCCGGAGCATGTGAAAGTTTCACCCTCTTCGAGTTACGGTATTGCCGGCAACGTCGGCAAAGTGACGAGCAGGAATTATCTCGGCGACGCCGCATTGGCGGAAGTCGAGATCAACGGCGTGACGCTGCTGGCGAAGCTCGCCGGCGACATGGATCTGATCGTTGGACAGAACGCCTGCGTCGAATTGCCGGCGCACCGCTGGCATGTGTTTCCGTGACATAAAGAACGACAAGAGTTTGTAGGGTGCGCTTGCGCACCGTTTTACTCCCGAGCATACAAATTCGCTCGCCTGACATGGTGCGCAAGCACACCCTACGGCCCTTAGTCCAACCACAGATATCCGAATCATTCGTGTCCTTCGTGCGCTTCACGGCGAGGAGATCCAAATTAAGGACGATGGGTATCGCGGACTCAACCCATCCTACGATCCGAGTGCTCCGATACTCCAATACTTCATCACTCCAACCTTGCAGTCACTCAGTCTCTGTGACATAGGAAGGAAATTCCAATCTAGAAGGAAAATTTTATGGCAACTTTTATCCGCAAACCCGTTGAAAATTTACTTGGCGCAAAGTCTGTCGCCATCGTCGGCGCCTCGCAAAAGGGCGCGTGGCCGTTGGGAATCTATCGGAATCTGAAAGGCGCGAAGTTTCCCGGCGGTGTCTATCTGATCAATCCAAACTACAACGAATTGTTTGGTGACAAATGTTATCCGAATCTCGCGGCGCTCCCGGAAGTACCGGACGAGTTGCTGATTCTCATACCGACGCGCGCCGTCCTCGGCGTTTTAGAAGAGGCGACGAAACTGGGCACAAAGGCCGCGACTATCTATACTGCAGGTTTTGGCGAGGGTGACGATGCCAAGGGAAAAGAACGCGCGCAGGCAATGAAAGATCTCTGCGAGCGCACGGGGATGGTGATTTGCGGTCCGAACTGTATGGGCTCGTACTCGGTCGGCGAGGGATTGTGGACTTTTCCCACCGCGACGCCGTTGCTCAAGAAGGGACCGGTGGGTCTGATTTTTCAGAGTGGCGGTTCACTCGGCAACTGGATCAAAGGCGCCACCGAACGTGGTATCGGATTCACTTATGCAGTCTCGAGCGGCAACGAGGTGAGCCTCGATCTCGTCGATTACCTATCGTTTTTGGTTGACGATCCCGATACCAAAGTCATCACTCTGATGGTCGAGGGCATTCGTCGCCCTGACGAATTCATGATTGTCGCTGAGCAAGCGCTCAGCAAAGGCAAACCAATTCTTGTCGTGAAGCTCGGCCGCTCGGAGATGGGCAAACGCCAAGCGATCTCACACACGGGTTCGCTTGCCGGCGCGGACGAAGTGTTCGATGCGGTTTGTCACCGCCTCGGTTTGATCCGCTGTCCGACGCTGGAAGACATGACTGAAACAACCCTTGCTTTTATTCCTGGGCGATCTCCCAAGGGTAGCCGCGCGGCGATTGTCGTCAATTCCGGCGGCATGAAGGGACTCATCTGCGATCATTGCGACGAGCTGCAGACCAATCTGGCGCAGCTGAGCGACAAGACGAAAGAAGCCGTGCGCCCGCTAATTCCGCCGGAACTGGTGGTGGAGAATCCGCTCGAGTGCGGCGTCGCCGGCTTCGGCGATGAGCAGGGGTTCATCAATATCGTCAAGCTTTACGCCGAGGACGACGGTGTCGATCTTTTGGCGATTCACGGCGAGTTGCCGCGCGGACAGCAAAGAAGCGCCGGACTGTTCAGGAGCGTAACCACGGCGACCGACAAACCGGTTCTCGCGTTTGCCAGATCGACCTACAGCTGCACGGATGAAAGCCGGGCATTCCAAGTGGAGGCCGAGCTGCCATTCCTGCAAGCGATCAAGCCGACATTGCGCGCGCTGGCAGGACTCGGCTTGTACGGTGAACGCAGGCAACGTGGTGTGCCGAAATTGCCGCCAGCGACCGGTAATGCCGCGGATCTCGAAGGCGAGAACCTGCATAAACTGTTGCAGAGTCATGGCATTGGTTTACCGAAGCAAGCCATGGCCGGCACCGCGGCGGACGCAGCGACGAAGGCAAGAGAAATCGGTTTTCCGGTGGCGGTCAAATTGATCTCTGCGGAACTCGTCCATAAAACCGAATCCGGCGCGGTGGTTCTTGGCTTGAAGGGCCCGGAAGAAGTCCAAGCGGAAGGGCAGAAGCTTCTCTCCAAAACGCTCGGCAGAGGCCATCTCCTGATTCAGGAAATGGTGCAGGGCACCGAAGTGCTCATCGGCGCGCGCACCGATCCGCAGTACGGCCCGTTCCTGATGGTCGGCCTCGGCGGCATCTTTGTCGAAGTATTGAAAGACGTATCGATTCGCTTATTGCCGGTCGACGAGAGAGAAACACGCGAGATGCTCAAAGAGCTGCGCGGCTACAAAGTGTTCGAAGGCGTGCGCGGTCAAGGCCCGCGCGACGTTGATGCGGTGGTAAAAGCGATGGTGGGCCTGTCCAATATTTTCGCCGCGCACAGAAACCATCTCTCCGACATGGAAATCAATCCGATCATGGTGCGCGCCCAGGGCGGCGGCGTGGCGGCGGTGGATCTGCGGCTGGTGCGCAAATAACAAAAGAGATTAGCCACAAAGGGCACAACGACGACAAAGTAGGAGCGCGATTTATCGCGCCCTCAGACGGAAGAATCAGAAAACAAAATTCCTTTAGCCACAAAGAACGCAAAGGGCGCAAAAAAAGGGCGACCCGCCGGTCGCCCCTACAAATCGGACCATCCCCGTAGGATGGGTTGAGCTCCGCGAAACCCATCGTTTCATTTTTATTAATCGACAAGAACACGAAGGTCGCAAAGCACTGTTATAGCTTGCTTTGCAATGGTCTCAACGCGGTCGGTGCGCAGGCGCACCCCATGTTGTTGGAGGCCCTCCATGCTGTTCAGTTCGATTTGAGTTTCTGCAAAAACCCTTCATCCTCGATCGCTTTGACGATGCTCCGATCGACCATTGTCGCGGCGTCGTGCTTCAAGACTTCTGGCCGGGTGCGGGCCATTTCGGCGAGGATGGTTTTCATTCCCTCGAGCGTGGGATAGGGCATGTCGGGAATCGCGTTCTTCAGGTACGCGTGCGCGGAGTCGAGCGTGGTGAGATCGCTCTTGGCGTATTTTTTCAAGATCGCAATCGTCTGAGATTTGTTGTTCTTGAAGTAATGGATCGCCTCCACGGACGCCCGGCCGAAACGCATCATTGCGT
This sequence comes from Deltaproteobacteria bacterium, assembly GCA_005879255.1. Next base: position 7,875 of record VBKY01000171.1, on the reverse strand, counting down.
CGCGCTTTTCTCGCAACATTTTCTGGCTGGTGATGACACCGCTGTGAGCATAGGGGATCCTTTTGCCGGCGAGATCGACCAGGACTTTGAATCCCATTTTTTCCGCTTCTTCCCTTTCAGTCGTGCTGAAGACGGAAAACTGCGCCTGACCTTGCTGCATCATGATCATGCGCAAATTGGTTGCGCCCACCACCCGCAGATTAACGTCCCGTTCAGGATCGAGGCCGATATTGCGCAGACCCAAGCGCATGGCGAAGTCCGCCGAGGTTGCCGCCGAATGGTTCGCGCCGACTTTGCCCTTGAGATCCTCGATGTTCTTAATCGCAGGTGTGACGATGAGATAGTACGGTAAAAAGACTTCGAACCCCATGATCATGGAAGCATCCGCGCCGCGGACCTTGGCGCTGGCCACGGCGGGTCCCGTGCCGGCGACGACTTGTAACTCTCCGGCAAAAAGAGACATCAGAGCTTTCGGCGTGCCCTCGATGTAAATCACATTGACGTCGAGACCGTGCTTTTTAAAAATTCCTGCGTCTTTGGCGACCCACAGTACGGAAGCGGAACCAGCGTTGGGCGAGATGTACGCAAAGTTCAGTCGCTCCTGGGCGAGGACGTGGTGCGGGACAAGGGCTGCAGCCGTGAAAATGAATAATGAGACAAGTCTTACAAGACGCATTGCAGTCCTCAAACTTTTGTGGCGAAGTCTCAGTGTCGAGAAGATAGCGAAAATTGAATGGCGTTGCTACTCGGTGACAAGGCGGTTCGGCAGCTCGTCTTTATCGTCCGATTGGCGTGGAAAGTGGGCGGCGAGGATTTCACCACAGCGCTCGATCGCTTTACAGTATGCATGGCAGGCGTGATTCGATTTCAACCCGTCAGTTAGGATTTTCACGATCTCCTGCCATATGCCGGCTTCGACTTTTGCATTGATGCCGCGGTCGGCGAGAACTTCGACGCGGCGTTCAAGAAGAGAAACGAGAATCAAGATTCCAGTATGATCGCGGGTGTAGTGGAGGCCATGCTCCGTGAAGAGTGTGAACGGCGTCGGCAATGCGATTCTTTGAAGCGAGCAGCCGCTTGATTTGCGGAATTCGGCAGAAAATAAATCCTGCGGTCGCGCCAATTGCCGGCCAAAGATTGAAGAAATGTGAGCCCCACGGGTCACTCCAGAACCATTCTATGATTATTCCGACGAACAACCCGATCACTGTACCGAGGAGCTCGACTTCGGTATAGCGCGCGGATGATGTGACGAGCATTGGCACGATTTCGCCGGCGGTCTTCGATTCCGCCTCGATGACCGCTTCACGAATGCGCACTTTTTCTTCTTCGGTGAAAAACTTGTCCGCTCGCATGATTACCAACTATCAGAAGCTCCGCCGCCGCCAAAGCTGCCTCCTCCGCCGCTAAAGCCACCGCCGTCAGAACCCCCGCCACCCGAAAAACCGCCGCCACCAAAGCCCCCGCCGCCCCAAAAAATCGGCGGGTAACGCCTGCCGCGGGTCGCCCAGAGGCCCTGTCGTCGTTGGTTGGCGGTTGATGCAAATCCGATCAGGCCAAATACCGCCAAAGCAACAGCGAGCATTAGAAAAAAATTTAGATCCGATCCCTGATTCCCGCCTTTTTTGCGCGCCGATTCCGGCAACGGTTCTTTCTTGATAACTTTCAGAACCGCATCGATACCGGCGATGATGCCGCCCGCATAGTCTTGAGAGCGGAAGCGCGGCACAATGTAGTCACTGGTAATCCGTTTGGCTATCGCATCGGGCAAGACTCCTTCGAGACCATAGCCGACTTCCAAGCGCAGCCGTCGATCCTTTACAGCTACAACAAGAATGACGCCATTGTCGAAGCCTTTTTTGCCGATTTTCCAATTTTCCGCGACGCGGATGCTGAAGCCTTCGATGTCTTCGCCGTCGAGCGTCGGAATGGTGAGCACGGCCACCTGATGGCCGGTCTCTTGTTCGAATTGAGCGAGTTGTGACTCCAATGATCGCGCTTGATCTTGGCTCATCACGCCCGCGTAATCGTTCACGCGACCACGCAAAGGAGGAACGTCAATCGCCGATGCTAGTGAGAATCGAAGTAAAAAAATGAAACCGAGTAACATGCAAAGAGCATGTCTTGGCAAGAGTCGGTGGTGCGAATTCGAATTGAGGAACACGTTGATCACTCGGGTTCGGTTACCAGCCTATTAGGCAACTCATCCAACGACCATACCATAGACGACACCGCCAAGTGCGGCTTCCGCGTAGCGCGCGCTTGAGCCTACGATCATCGGCATGGTCTCTTTGGAATTTTTGCTTTCGGCTGCCACGTCTGCTTGTTTAATACGCTGTTGCCTGTCCTTGGTAAAAAGAATTTCGGGATTCGGCATTTACCAACCTCCCGAGGCGCCACCACCGCCTCCTCCTCCACCGCCACCACTAAAACCTCCGCTAGAACCTCCTCCTGATCCTCCTGACGATCCGCTTCCACCGTAACCACCGCCGCCAGCACCGTATCCCCGCTGAAACGTGTCCCGTGGCGAAAAGTCGTCATACCGTGACGGTTTAACGCTCCACGATCGTCCCCATGCCCGCCGGGCGTAGAGCGTCGTTAACATACTTGTTAATACACCGATGGAGATGGACAAGAACCAAAAACCGGGTCCGAGCGCGAGGATTCCTGGCAATCCGATAAGTCCAGAGACGATTCCTCCACTCACTGCACTCCGGACAGGTGATGGGCTAGCAAATCCCACAACTGAGGCGAACAGTGCCGACCCAAGAAGTAACATAAGAATTCCAGACAGACTTGAATCTACTGACCTTTTTAAATTCTGGGGGACCGCTGGTATGGGTTCCCCCCGAGTGGCTTGCATGATTGCAGATAACCCTGATTCGATTCCCCCGCCGAAGTCGTTTTCGCGAAACCGAGGAACAATGATTTCGTTAATGATTTGATTTGCAGTGGCATCAAGCAGCGTCCCCTCAAGACCGTAACCAACTTCGATGCGAAGTTTCCGATCGCTCACCGAAACGAGCAACAGCGCCCAGTTGTCGTGGCCTTTCTGACCAAGCTTCCAGTGTTCTGCGGTCTTTAAGGCAAACGACGCGAGGTCCTCGTCTTGCAGCGATTGGATAGTCAGGAGCACGACCTGATGGCCTGACTGCTGCTCAAAGCCAGACAGCTGGTTTTCCAAACGAGCGGCTAGATCCTGCGATAGCAATCCAGCAAGATCATTTACCCGACCACGCAATGGTGGGACGTCGAGGGCGTAGACAATACCCCATGCAAGAACAACACTGGCTGCAATAGCCAAAGGACGGTTTAGTCGTGCACTCATGCGACACCGTCCTCTACGTGATCGTTGAACAATCGGATTGATGACAGAGAGTTTTTGCCGCTTAAAATTTCACCTCTGGCGGTTTTTGTGCCGCCTCGTCAGCGCTGAAAGTCGGACGTACTTGAAGGCCGAGGAGATACTTAGCGGTAAGACTTTCGGGGAACGAACGGACCGCGGTGTTGTAAACGGTGACTTTCTCGATATAGCGCTTACGTGCCACGGCAATCCGGTTTTCCGTTCCTTCGAGTTGCGCCTGTAAGTTCTGAAAGTTTTGATTGGCCTTCAGTTCGGGGTATCTTTCGACCACCACCAGCAGGCGCGATAGAGCGCCCGTCAGTTGGCTTTGAGCCTGCTCGAACTTTCTGAAGGTCTCCGGATTATTCAGCGCGTTGGCGTCGACCTTGACCGACGTCGCTGCCGAGCGGGCTTCGATCACCTTTTGTAAAGTGTCTTGTTCGAATTTAGCGGCACCTTTAACGGTGGCGACCAGGTTTGGCACTACGTCCGCACGCCGCTGATACTGATTCTGCACTTCCGCCCACGCGCCTTTGACTTCTTCGTCCAAACCCTGGAGTTTGTTATAGCCGCAGCTGGAAAGGAAAAACAGCAACGCCAAGCAAGTAGCAAACGCCGGAAGTAACCTGTGAACAGGTTTCGCCATTGATCTTCTCCTGACAAGTTTTCGCTCAAATGTAAGTCGGTCGGTATCAAAGGGCAAGGGGATCGGATTGGAAAATTTAGGCGAGATCCCGACTGGTGTGAGTTTGGCACCTCTAGAAATACAAAGGGCCCGAATGCGATCGGGCCCTTTGCCGTTCTATAAACCGAAGGGGCAATTATTTGCTCAATCCATCGATCCCACTTTGGGGCGCCACTTATCAAACCGCCTTTCCACCCGGGTGAGTAACTCCGTACCGATCATCCCGGTCAGCGCAAAAACGAGGACTCCGACAAAGACCTTATCGGTCTGGAAGGTGGCGCCGGCAACCGTGATCATAAAACCAATCCCGGCAGTAGCCGCATAGAGTTCTCCTACCATGACACCTACAATCGCCCTGCCAAGTCCGAGCCTTAGACCGGTGAGGATAAAAGGAATAGTCGAAGGGAGCACGACCGTCTTAAAGAGCATCCACTCGGAAGCGCCAAAGCTCTTGGCGGCAGTCAGCAGATTTACCGGCGTGGTCTTCACCCCGTCGCGCGTATTGATCAATATGGGGAAGACAGCGCCGAGAAAGATAATACCGACCTTGGAGAGTATTCCAATCCCCAACCAGATGATGACCAATGGAAGCAGCGCCACGCGAGGGGTCGCGTTCATCGCGTTGACGAAGGGGTCGAATACGTAACTCATCTTCTTGTACCAACCGATCGCAATGCCAAAGGGGACTGCAACAGCAGCCGAAAGGAAATAGCCCCAGAAAAGTTCGATGCCACTGATGTAAAGGTCATTATAGATCTCACCCGAGTAGAAAAGCTGAATGGCGGCGTTCCAGATGAGCGATGGGGCGCTCATGAACATGGGATTGATCAACTGAAACGTATTTCCGACCAGCTCCCAAAGAGTCAGGAAGATGATAACCGCAACGCTGCCGAGAATCTTTTTCTCCTGATTCAGGTAGAATTTGTAGAGGTGCGAGGCTTCCGCAACCCTCACGTCAAGGAGCAATTCTTGAGCAGATTCGTTTTGATCAGCCATGATTGGTATCCTTTCGTAGTTTGTTTGTGAGTTTTGGACCGTGTGGATCAGCGCCGCTTTCATGGTGAGCAGCCGTGGTCGATCTTTCGATGAGGCTCTGAAGTATTTTTACGAACTTCGGTCCGGTGGACTGCAGTTCCTGCAGGTGGTGGAGTGAAAGTGTTTTGAGGAACTCTTCGCCATCATGGGTGAGCTTGACGAAGACCAGCCGGCGATCATCGGTTGCCCGCAAACGGGAAAGGAAGCCCCTGTCGACCAACCGATCGATCAGCTCAACGGTGCTGTGATGCTGGAGCTGCATTCGTTCTGCCAGGACACCAATGGTCGGCTTGAGGCCGCCAGGGAGACCTCTCACTGCCAGGAGGAGCTGGTGCTGTTGCGGCTCGATGCCGGCTTCTCGAGCGGCGTTTTCGCTGAAACGCAAGAAGCGGCGGATCTGGTAGCGCAGCTCTGCCATCGCCTTGAAGTCAGGAGTTTTTGGCGTCCGCATAGAATATCGCCTTACGATAATATCGTATAGCGATATAATTGAATCCTGTCAAGCATGAGTGAGATGCACGCCAATATAGCCTCATTCCGAACGAGTGAGGAATTCTTGCTCGTCCAGTTTGATCAAGATCCCTCACTTCGTTCGGGATGACAATCCGTCATTCCGAGCGACAGCGAGGAATCCTCCTTAGTCATAGACAATAAGCATACAACCTGCGTGAATCGTTATCCGCCAGGTTGACTTTGGCCCTGTTTTCTTTTACTAACTGTAGATCAAGAAATTCCTATGAAATATGCGGTAATTAGAACGGGCGGTAAGCAGTACCGCGTGTCTGAAGGGGACGTCGTTAAAGTCGAAAAGCTTCCCGGCGAGGTAGGCGAGAAGATCACTTTGGCCGATGTGCTTTTTGTCGGCGGCGATGGCGAGGTCAAAATCGGCTCTCCCTTGGTATCAAATGCGACGGTTGCCGGCGAGATTGTCGGCCAGATTCGCGCTAAGAAGGTGCGCGTTTTCAAGAAGAAGCGACGAAAGAGTTACAGCCGGCAGCAAGGCCACAGGCAGTATCAAACAGCTTTAAAAATTACCTCAATCGAAGCTTAGTCGACGGAGTCGTACGATGGCACATAAGAAAGCGGGGGGTAGCTCTCGAAACGGGCGCGACAGTCAAGGTCAACGACGTGGAGTAAAGGTCTTCGGCGGAGAAACGGTGCGAGCCGGAAATATCATCGTGCGCCAAGTCGGCACACGCATTCACCCGGGTAAAAACGTTGGTATGGGGCGGGACTACACGCTATTCGCATTGATCGACGGCGTGGTACGCTACGAGCGAAAGGACAAGGAGAGAAAGCGAGTCACGATATTGCCAGCACAGTGACGATGCGCTCTCGCGACGGAAAAGCCCCTTTCGGGGCTTTTTTTTTGCCCAGGAGAAGCGGATTATAAGAAAAGACAATAGGAAAATGGCAAAGAGCAAGGGCAAAGCGCAGACAGCAGAGAATGCTGACTCGTGAATCCTGGATTCTATCCTGCCATGAAATTTATCGATGAAGTAAAGATTCGGGTGATTGCCGGAGATGGCGGGCGCGGGTGTGTGAGCTTTCGCCGGGAGAAGTTTGTGCCGCGTGGCGGCCCCAATGGCGGCAACGGCGGGCATGGCGGCGATGTGGTGGCCGTGGCCGATCCGCAGCTCACGACACTGCTCGATCTGCGCTATCAAAAACAGTACAAAGCGGGCCGCGGCCAACATGGTATGGGGAGCGACTGCCACGGACGGCGTGGCGATGACCGCGAGATCAAAGTGCCCGTGGGAACGATCATTCGTGATGCCGCAACCAGTGAACTGATCGGCGATCTGCAAGCGTCCGGCGAACGAGTCATCGTCGCCGCCGGCGGCAGGGGAGGCAAGGGCAACGCGCACTTTGTTTCGTCGACCCATCGCAGCCCACGCTTCGCTCAACCAGGAGAGCCGGGGCAAGACCGCGAGTTAGAAATTGAGCTCCGCTTGCTGGCGGACGTCGGGATCATCGGCCTGCCCAACGCCGGTAAGTCGACTCTAATTTCGGCGATTTCGGCAGTGCGACCGAAAATCGCCGAATATCCGTTTACCACGCTCGTGCCTAATTTGGGTGTTGTCGGCTATGACGACGGCAAGAGTTTTGTCGTCGCAGATATTCCGGGACTCATCGAAGGCGCGCATGAAGGCCAAGGGCTCGGGCACAAGTTTTTGCGCCACGTCATGCGGACGAATTTGTTGATTCACTTAATCGACGCGTCGAAAATCGACGAGCAAGATCCGCTCGCCGACTGGAAAACCGTGAATCGTGAGCTCGAACTCTTCGATCCGAGGGACGCGCGAACGCAAAACTTTTAGCGAAAAAGTTGGTGAAGGACCATCAACCGGTCTACACCATCTCCGCTGCGACCACGGAGGGCGTGAAAGCGCTCGTCCAAGCCATTGGCGGCAGACTAGACGAGATCAAACGGCAAGCTGAGGCGCCTCGTGACGCAGCTCGATTATAAGAAGCAAATTTTGCGGCATGCCCGCCGCGTCGTGGTCAAAATCGGCAGCCAGATTCTTTCATCCGAGGGAGGGATTGAGGAAGCCCGGCTGCGCGGACTGGGGCGCGAGTTGGCCGAGTTGCACGACCGAAAGAAAGAGATCGTCGTGGTAAGTTCCGGCGCGGTGGCAGCCGGAATGACCCGGCTGGGGCGCAAGGAGAAGCCTAAAACGATTCCCGAAAAGCAAGCGCTCGCGGCCGTCGGGCAGATCAAGCTCATGGCGCTGTACGAGCGCCTTTTCTCCAAGTTCGACAAAAGCGTCGCTCAAGTCCTGTTAACGCATGAAGATCTGGCGAACCGGCA
>VBKY01000170.1 GCA_005879255.1 Deltaproteobacteria bacterium | reverse complement strand
GAAGACGCGAGTTTACTGTATGGGCGAGAGGGAGACACCTACGCGCAGGCGAAGGCAGTGCTCGGGGCGGGAGCTCGCGACCCGGAGGCGGAGAAGAGGGGGGCGGTGCGAGACGAGACCATGTCGTCTCCGAACCACGGCGGGGCATGGTGGGTGGGGAACTTCTTCCCCGACATGGCGGCGTGGGATAGACTATCGCCGCACCGCGGTCGTGGAGCCGGTGGCTATTCAGTAAAGATTCAGTTTCCGGGATCCGGAATGGGAGCGAGCATGTCGGTGTTCGATGCCGGGTTATATAAGAAAGCACATTTACACGGTCCCGGGCGAGTTATCGTGATCCCGCGCGGTGAAGGCTACTCGCTTCTGTGGGAGCCCGGCGGCGAGAAAGTGATGTGCCCGTGGGGAGAGGCGGCGGTTTTCACGCCGCCTGGTGGGTGGTACCACCAGCACTTCAACCTGGGCGATCAGCCGGCACGATACTTGAAGTTCGGGCACCTGCCGCAGCTTGCGAGAGTTGGCGAATCCCGCAATCAGATCGAATACTCGGCTGAGGACCCATGGGTGCGCCAGAAATTTGCGGAGGAATTGTCACTGCGTGGCCGCCAGGGCCAAATGCCTCCGGAGATCTATAGCAATCCCGATTATAAGTGGGACTACGGTGACGACGGCGACTAGGCATGCGTGTAGCTTCGGCCTCGCCGCCGTTTAAGCAAACAAAAGCGCGAAAATGCATAGGTGGAAAGGAAACAAACTAAGTCATGAAATTTGATGAACATCCTGGGCATCACTGGCGAGAGCGAGATCGCGTCGCCGAATATTTGGAATCTTCGGACCGTCGCGAGCGTGAGCGCGCCGCAGTTCTGTCGCTGATGACAAGATTGATCAACGCCGAGAAAGACGCTCGGCTCAACATCTTGGATATTGGCAGTGGTCACGGGCCGATCGCCGCGGCATGGCTGGACGCGTTCCCAAATGCCCATGCCGTCGGTCTGGACATCTCCGACGCCATGATGGCAGAGGGCAGCGAGCGAATGGCACGCTTCGGGGGGCGCTTTCTCTATATGGTCGGTGACTTTGGTGATGGCAAGTTACCGCAGAACGCGGTGCAGGAAGGGCCCTACGACCTCGTCGTCTCATCCCGCGCCATCCACCATCTTCCGCCAAAACTGATGAAGAGCCTGTATGCCGACATTTACGCCAACCTCAAGCCCGGCGGCGCATTTTTCAACCTCGATACCGCCTCACCGGAGAACGACTTCCTCGCAGATTTGTTCCGCTCGATCAGACGCACAGAGCAATCGTCAAGGCCGCCTCGGGACCCGAACGAGGTTCCTCACAGCGCAAGATTCTACCACCATAAGGAGGCCACGTTGCCGCGCCACATGGAATGGTTGAGAGAAGCAGGGTTCGTATACTACGAATGCTTCTGGAAGCAGCTAGGCACCGCACTGATTGGCGGCTGGCGCGGTCCCATTAACGGGCAGTTCCAGCCGACGCGATGATTTGGAGACGACAGTGGTTCAAAACGTTCAAGCCGTTTAAGCCGTTTCAGCCAAACAATTTGGGGCGGATCCGTCCTGTGGCGGACTTTGGCGGACAAGCCGTGTAAGCCGTTCAAAACGTTTTGAACGATTTGAGCTTTTCGAACTCTTCTGAGATAAGACCACGCAGCACAGCCGCGTGAGACTAGGTCGCAGATTTAGATCAAGAGATCAATCGGTTGCGTTGGGTCCGACCCCGCGGAAGTTCGCTAACTATGCCGTGGGTTCCGATTCTTCCCAACCCAAGAATCGGCAGTAGCCTTCTATTGTTTTGATATCCAGGCGCGCCCGGATACGACCCCGATCAGTTTGTCGTTCTGGGCTAACCTGTGCGAAGAAATAGGTCAATACGAAAGCCTGACCCTCTGGTTTTCGTGGAAAGAATCATCGCGGCTTTCGGTTTTCCCAAAGAGGATAAACGGCGCTGATTTTTGATTGGTAGCCGCATGGAAGTGGAACGTTAAAGTGCGGTACAGATATGCGAAGGGAATCTTCACCCGTTGGTGATCATCATGACTCCCTCCCTTCGATGGTTGAACGGTTGAAGGGTTTAAAAGTTCAAGAGTTGAAAAAGATGAAGGGTTTCAAAAGCGCCATTCTCCCTGCAACCTTTCAACCCTTTACCCCTTCAACCTTCTCCCAAGGGGAAGAGGGAACTCGGGTTTGAATAGGAGCCTTCGATGAAGCTCTACTTTTTAACACTCGTGGGTTTGCTGATTTTGGTTCATGCCAGCCTTCGCATTGGCCATGCCGCTTCGGCAGCGGATCTGAAAACGGCCAAAGCTGAAGCGGAGTCCAAAGGCTACATCTTTGAGCTAAGTCACGATGAGATTGTTGCTAAAGCGAAGAGAGAGCGCGGCAGAATACGCGGTCACATTTCCCAAGATCCGTCGACCTTCAACGCTGTGGCTGCCGCCTTCAAGGCCGAATATCCGTTCGTCGACCCCCACATTGAAGAGCTTACGGGAACCGACGCCACGCAGCGTTTCTTCTTGCAGGTGAAAGCGGGGCGGGCGCAAGAGTGGGACGCCGGCCATCTCTCGGACGAGGTGTACAAGGATTACCAGCCGTATCTCAAAAAGTTCGACATCCGTGGCATGGCGCGACATGGAGTGCTGCGCATACCTGCCGAAATCATCGACCCCGTCAATCGCAACATTGTCGCCGTGAACAGCGGCATGCAGGTGATTGCGTACAATAAAAAATTACTGGCTGCCGACAAGCTACCTAACGCGTGGGAAGATTTCCTGAAGCCCGAGTTTAAGGGGCGGAAATTTACCGCGGATATCCGGCCCACGGAAATCGCCTCGCTGGTACCGGCATGGGGCCTCGAAAAGACGCTCGACTTTGCGCGCAAGATAGCCGCGCAGGAACCGGTTTGGATTCGCGGAGCTACGCGGACGCTGACGGCAATGGCGGCCGGAGAGTATTCGCTGTTCTTGGGGCCGAATTTCAATACGGTGATGAGAGCCATTAAGAAAGACGTCACCGGCACGCTGGATTTGAAAGTTCTCGAGCCTGTACCGGTCCGGCTGACGGAAGCGCTTGCAGTTTTGGCTTCGTCAGAGCGGCCCTACACAGCTTTGCTCTGGATTGAGTTTCAAGCCAGCCCGAAGGGACAAAAGATAGTGGATGATCTTCACCCCTATGGGGCGTCGGCATTTATCCCGGGCTCCGCCCAGGAAAAACTGGTTCGAGGCAAGCGAACCTCGATAGTGCAGTGGGACCATTTCTCGCAATTAGGAGACTATCAGGCAAAAGTCGTCGGAGCGTATGGTTTTCCGAAAGAGGAGAAAAAACAGTAGCTGCGGCGTCTGGAGTTTTGGTTTTCGAACAAGGTTAAAAGCGGGGAATTTCATGCAGGGCAACGGAAAAACAAGAAGCACGCCGCGAGTCGACGGCCAGGAGAAAGTTTCCGGAACGGCTCTGTACGCCGCGGATGTGCGCTTGGACGGCCTTCTATTTGGGACGGCATGCCGCAGTTTACTTCCTCATGCTTTGATCAAGTCGATCGATACTTCCGGAGCCAAGAAAATCCCTGGTGTGCGCGCCGTCATCACCGCCGCCGAGCTTCCGCCGCTCTTGTTGGGCAAGCGGTTGAAGGATATGCCGCTGTTGGCGCGCGATCGTGTGCGATTCGTGGGGGAAAAAATCGCGGCTGTGGCGGCAGACACCCGCGAGCTTGCGGAGGAAGCGGCAAACGCGATCAAAATTGACTATGATGAGTTGGCAGTAGTTCGAGATCCGGACGACGCGCTGAAGCCTAACGCACCGGTGCTGCACCCGGACTTTCATTCCTATCCAAAACCCCCTGACTGGATCAAAGCCGAATGGCGCGAATCGCAACGCCAGCAGTTTCAGTTGAACCCGCCCCATCCTAATGCCAGCTCGCAGGTTGTCCTTGAAAGGGGCGATATTGAGAAAGGTTTCGCGAGCGCGGCGCAAGTGTTTGAGAATACCTTTTTTGTGCCGATGCAGAACCACGGCTTCATCGAGCCGCATGTCTGTACGGTAGCGATTGAGAACTCGGGTCGCTTGCGGGTATGGTCTTCCGTCAAAGAGCCGTTCGACATGCAAGAATGGCTCGCCGAGGAAACGGGCTTGGAACCGGAACAAATCGTCGTCCTTCCAGTGCGGATCGGCGGCGATTTCGGCGGCAAAGGCTACATCATGGACGAGTTGCTCGCCTATTATCTGGCGCGAGAGACAGGCCGACCCGTCCAGATGGCGATGAGCCAAACCGAGGATTTTATTGCCGGGGTTCACCGCCATGGCGCGACGATTCGTATGAAGAGCGGCGTGGATGAGAACGGCACGCTGTTGGCGCGTGAAGTCCAACTGACCTTCAATAACGGCGCCTACGCCGGCTTGCGACCCAGAATGACTTTGGGGGCCACGCCACGCGCGGCCGGATGTTACCGCATTCCCAATACACGGATTATTAGCACCTGTGTTTACACGAATCAGGTTCCATGCGGCCATATGCGCGGGCCCGGACAGCCGCAGACAACTTTTGCTGTGGAGTGTCATACGGACTTTATTGCGCGCCGGCTGGGCATGGATCCGATCGAGTTTCGGCGGCGCAATGTACTGCGCGACGGAGATGAAGGGCCTCTGGGCGGTGTTTATCGACAGGTGGCTGCGATGGAAGTGATTGAGCGGGCCGCCGCGGCTATCGGATGGTCGAAACACAAAAAAGAAAACGCGGGACGCGGGCTCGCCTTAACCGAGCGTCACACCGGGAGCGGGCCGGCAACGGTGATCGTCGAGATAACGGAAAAGGCAGAAGTAGTTGTGCGAACCGGAGTTCCGGAAGTCGGCGTGGGTTCGCATACGGTTTTGCAACGTATTGTGGCGGACGTGCTGACGATTCCTCCGGCCGATGTACTGGTTGTGCAGGGAAGCACGGACACAGGACCGTATGACGGTGGCAGTGGCGGCAGTCATGTCACGAACGCGACCGGCGGGGCCGCATTCAAGGCGGCGCAGGCGTTACGGTCGCGCCTATGCGCTCTGGCTGCCCGGCTGGAGGATTGGCCGGATGGGACCGTCGAGCTTCGAAATGCTCAGTTTACCTGCCCGCAAAAATCACAGTCGATCCCGTTTGCCCGCATGGTTAAGGCGTTGGCGCAGCAGGAGGGCGGAGTCATTCGAGAACAAGCGGACAACCGAGCCGGCCACGGCGAAGCCTCCGGATACGCCTGCCACGCTGCCGAAGTAACGGTGGACCCTGAGACCGGACAGGTTCGGGTCAATCGAATTGTGGCGGTGCACGATGTCGGCTATGCGATTAATCCTGTGGGGCTTACGGGTCAAATTGAAGGCGGGCTATCGCATGGGTTCGGAATGGGATTGATGGAGGACATGCGGTTGGACAACGGGCGTCTCGAGTGCGTGAATTTCGACCAATACAAGATTCCCTCTCTCGCGGATATGCCCCCGCTTACGACACACTTGATCGAGGAGAGAAACGGGCCTGGTCCTTTCGGAGCCAAGGGAATAGGAGAAATTGCTGCCACCCCGACCGCGCCCGCAATCGCGAACGCCGTCGAAGATGCAGTGGGCGTGCGGATCTTTGATTTGCCAATTACCGCGGAAAAGGTATTGGCGGAGTTGAGGAAAGTAAAAAGTAAAACGACAAAAGTAAAAATGAAAATCGAGGCAGAGAAAAGAAAGTAAAAAGTAAGAATTGAAAAATACAACAGAAAACCAAAAAAGATGAGAACGAGAAAAGCGCTGCTAACGAGGAGGAACAAACAAAATGCTCAGCGCGCAAGAAAATGAATTCGTGACCAGAACCGGCCCGGGAACACCGATGGGGGAGCTGATGCGGAGATAATTTTTGGCTGGGTTTGTTTCTGGGTTTGGGGTCGGACCAAGCTAAGTCGCCTTATCTTCAGGATTTTCGTCCCAAAACCTAGCGTTTTCGGAGCTTAGCACCTCATTTTCGCCGGCAAAATTGGACCTGTAAGCTTCACTTTCTTCCCGAAGCACGTACGTCTCCCCCTGTTCGATGACTTCGCGATGCGCCGCTTTGAATCCGAGTTCGCTCTTCACGGTGTTAACAAAACTCAAACTGCCAACGGCGACCGCTTCCGACCACCGACTTTCTCTCGCCACCATCTCATGCTTGAGCGCCTCGTCTACCCAGTCGCGGTGTGCTTTTTGAAAATCGCCCACTTTCTCAAAGCCACATAGCGCGGTCAACTCCTGTAGATCAAGCATATCGCTCCGGCGCATCCCAAAGCCTTGAACCTGATGACGGTTCAGCCCGAGGCTGATCAGCCTAAGGCTGAGACTGGTGCGGACCTACCATCCGACACCAACTGATTGAAAACAGGGGCGCGTCACTCTGGGATCACAAATTCCGCGAGTTGTGAAACAGGGAATAAAGAAAAAATTCTCACAGGAACGTCTGCGCCTCTTGACCTGCCTGCTAATGGGCGACCCGACCCTAGTCTGCTGAGCTGTGCGTTCTCTGCAGTATGCATCCGATATTCACTGCGGGGTTGTTTATTTTTTTGGTACTCTCAGTGGCTCCGCTGTAAACCGTACCCCAGGTATTGTATAGAACCGGCCTTATGAAATAAAACTGTCACAGAAAAACGCCAAGGAAGGAGAGACGCATGTCGTCCAGCCGGAAGTACGCAGTCGTCGGCCTCGGAGTTGTCGCCGGGCCGCAACCGAACAGGACCCGGCGTCAGGTAGCGGCGGAAGCGGTGCGTTTAGCGATCGCCGACGCGGGTCTCAAGCGACAAGACATCGACGGTGCGATCGAGGTCGTGCGCGGCGCGGGAGCAGGGGAGCGCGCCACTTACGCGGACCCATTCCCGCGCGTGCTGGCGTTGCCGATCAATTTCTTTTTTTCGATCGAGCGCGGGGGTGCCTTGGCCGCTCTGGGGATTTCCGCGGCAATGTCGTTTCTCGATCGCGGAATAGCCAAGTACGTCGCGCTCTGCGGTGTAGTCGATGACTGGACCAAAGCGCAGGAAACGAAAGCCAAAGGTCTTCGCGGCATGGTTCATATTGAAAAGGAAGGCGCCTGGGGAAGGCCTGTCGGCGATCTGCGCGCGTTTAGCCATCACTCATGGATGGCATCGCGGCACATGGCGGAATACGGGACGACGAGCACGCAACTCGGCGCAATTGCTGTGGCGGAGCGCGCCTGGGCGAATAAGAATCCCGAGGCAAAAATGTACGGTCGGCCGATGACGATCGAGCATCATCAAAACTCGCCTTTGGTGGTAGAGCCGTACCATCTTCTGGATATCTGCCTCATCTCGGACGGCGGCGTCGCGTTTATCCTCACCACAGCCGCGCGCGCGCGCGATCTCCGCAAGCCGCCCGTGTACGTGTTAGGCCAAGGGTTTGGCGAAATCATTCGCGAGCTGTGGTGGGAAAAGAAAAATTACACGCATATGGCGGTGAAGACAGCAAAGGAGCAGGCATTTAAAGAGGCAGGTCTGGAGCTAAAAGACGTGAAGTGCGCGCAACTCTATGATTGCTTCACCGGCGAGGTTTTGTTTCAACTCGAAGACTATGGCTGGTGTAAGAAAGGGGAAGGCGGACCTTTCGTGGAAAGCGGCGCGATTGCTCCCGGCGGAACAATCCCGGTTAACACAGGCGGCGGGCTCTTGAGCTGCTATCACCTCGCTGACTTGACGGGCTTCGCCGAAGCGGTGCGTCAGCTTCGCGGCGAGGGCGGCGCGCGCCAGATCCCAAACTGCGATGTGGCGATGAGCACAGGCCACGGCGGAGAATTGCTTGCGCCGGGCATGTGCTCGATTCACTCGTGCACCCTACTCGGGAGGTAAGCATGGGTACCGACAACGTCCGGGTTGTTTTCGAACCATTCACAAAGCCTTTGCCGAATATAGATCTCGATAATCAGCCATTCTGGGATGGGCTGCGTGAGCATAAGTTCCTTTTGTTCAGGTGCATGACCTGCGGCGCCTATTACTGGCCGAAAGCTTATTGCCACTTCCATGACAACGAGCCGTTCATGGGCAATTTGGAATGGGCAGAGGCGAGTGGAAAAGGGAAGGTGTTTGCGTTTAACATCCATCACTGGCCTCTGCACCCTGGCTTTAAAGAAGACGTTCCTTACGTTTACGCGCTGATCGAGTTAAACGAAGGGCCTCTCATCAGCAGTAACGTCATCGATATCGAGCCGAAGGACGTTAAGGTCGGAATGCCGGTTGAGATCGTCTACGAGGATCATCCAAGTGAGGGCTTTACGCTGCCGAAGTTTAGGGGTTTGGGGTCGGACCAAGCTAAGTCTCAGTAGCTTCAAGGTTTTCGCTCCAAAATCTAGCGTTTTCGGCGCTTAGGGTCGGGACTATGGGGTCGCATCATTACCTTTGACATTGGTCATCCGGTCTAGACACTTCCCGGAATAACGACGGCGAAGTCTGTCCCCGCGAAGCTCCCATCAATTCATGTTCGTGTGACGTGTTCGTGCTCGTAAGAAGCGGCCGAGGGCCTTGCGCAATGTCCACGGAACGGGCGAACCGTGATTTCGTACAGTCTGCTGCTCCGAATGGGAACGACGACAAATCATGTCTCTGGCGGGGACTTCCACGTTTTCGCAATTACGAAAACATGAAAATGACAGCTTTATCGGTCACGCCCGGCGCAGCTTGCTTCGACGAACCGATGACGGATTTCCCCTGCAAGGCGGAATTCAAAATCCAAGGGCAAAGAGTAAACACGGGCGGATTTCTTGCATCCTGCTCGAACTCAAGGTGGCGATCAGCGAGCCTATTTTCCCTTTGGAAACAGTTTGAAGATGATCGAGGTTGACAGCGCAATCCCTCGGCATTCCGCCGGCTCTGGTCAACAAAACTTCGGACGGAATATCGCGAATCGTCGTTGTAATCGGCGCGACGGTTACTTCTCCGAGAAATTCCAACGCCGAATCCCTGGTTAGAATGAGCACCGGCCGTTTCTTGTCGGGTCGGGAAAACACATACCATCTGACCTCGCCTCTCTTCATCAATCACCCCAGACCTGTTCCGATTCCCAATCGCTAAACTCCCCGCGCTTGACCGGCTTACGTTTGTAACCTTGGCGGTGTTTCGACTCCAATTCTCTTGCCCGGACTTCCTTGAGCGCGGAACGCAACGCTTCCCGGGTAAAGCCGGATCGTGTTTTGCCCAGCTTCTTTGCGGCGCTGTCCACCGCCTTTACGAGCTGTTCATCCAACGTCATCTGTACGGTCTTCATACCGTGCTCCTATCGATAGCTATCTGTATAGCTATAATAGCCCACATTGGCGATTAGACGCAAGCCAGTCGCCGGCGCCGCTCCCGATCCGAACTGCGGTTCGGTCCTTAATCCTGACCTAGGTACTTATCGAGCCGCGGTTTCATCGGAACCCAAGAATCCTCCAGTGACCGCTGAGGGCCGGCGAACTCATTTGCCGCTCTTTTTCTTCTCGGCTTCAGCCAAGGCTTAAAGAAAGGATAAAGGATAAGGGATGAAGGATGAAAGGACGTGTTCGTGATCGTGGTGCGTGTTCGTATAAGCAGGCAGATCGTTCCAAGGGTTCCAGCGCTTTGCTCAGTTCCAGACGTTCAATCAACCACCGCGTAATTGGCTGGACATTTAGCCGGCCGCTGGCGCTGAGTTGCCGGCGCGGTTTCATAATTATGCGCAATGGAGTAGTGTTCCGGCCGAGAAGGAGGATAGCGATATGGGCGTTGAACCGGGCGCGGGTCTCTTCGAATGGCGCGCACCAAAACCGGGAAAGAAGGCCGGTTTCGGCAAATGGAAAAACCCCAAGTCCCCCTATGATCTATTCATAGAAGCACAGGGCGTCCCGATCCACCGGGACATCGGCGTGCATAAAGTCCAAGACCTCCCGCTGCAACCGTGGAAGCGGCTCGGCGGCCGGGGCACGGCGATTCAACTCCTCGGCTCCGAACATCTCTGGGGCATGTACGTCGTCGAAGTGCCAGGCGCGGGAGCGCTGAACGCCGAGCGGCATTTGTACGAAGAGATTTATTACGTCGTCGATGGCCGCGGCACGACAGAAGTGTGGCAGGAGGGCAGCAAAAGAAAACTCACATTCGAGTGGAGCCGAGGATCGTTGTTCGCGATTCCGCTCAATGCCTGGCACCAAGTGGTCAACGCCACTTCGTCGCCGGCGTTATTGCTGGCCGCCACGACTGCGCCGAACATCATCAATCTCATTCGCGACGCCGAGTTTGTCATGAACTGCAGCTATAATTTTCTCGCGCGCTTCGACGCTTCCGACGATTACTTCCGGCCCGTCGAGGATATTTACGCCGATCCCGTGCGCGGTCTTGCCATGCGCAGGACCAACGTCATCCCCGATATTCTCACTTGCGAGCTGCCCCCTGACAACCGGCGCGCCTTCGACTTCCGGCGCATCGAGCCGCACATGGCCGGCGCAAACTTTTACATGAAGATCGCACAATACAAAACCGGGCAGTATTCCAAGGCGCACAAGCACGCTTCGGGCGCAATTCTGGTTTGCATCAAAGGCAAAGGTTATAGCTGCACCTGGCCCGACCACCTCGGAATGCAGCCTTGGGAGGCGGGTCGGGGCGATCAAGTGAAAAAACAAACTTATGAGCCGGTGGGAATGATCAGCGCGGCGCCGATGGCCGGCGACTGGTTTCATCAACACTTCGGCACCCATCCCGACGGGCTCAGATTGTTGATTTTCGACGGACCCTATGGCCCTGGATTTCGACGCGGCGGCGTGGCGGGCGGAGATGCGATGGACGGCGGCGCCATCGACACGCGGGATGGCGGCCGCGCCATATCTTACGTGGACGAAGATCCCAATATCCGCAAGACCTACGAAGCGGCGTTAGCCGCCGAAGGTATGAAGAGCGGCATGCCGTCCTGGAGTTACACACTGCGGACACCGCCCGAGGGTGAGTTGGAGCCGGGAGGGGTGTAACGGTTGACGCTCAGTTAATCCTGAAGCGGTTGAGCGTCATCTCTTTTCCTTTGCTGTTTCTTCGTCGCGACAAATATTTCGCTGACGGTTGAGTCTAAATGACGCGGGCACGTGAACTTCTGCACGCTTCTTCGCCGGGCTCACAGTCAAGGAAGTTCAAGGCTGGCTTGGGTCGGCCCAAGGCAAGTTCTTGAGTTACCAATCTCAGTTAGCATAAAAAGCATCGATTAAGGGCTTAGACCGGCATTTTTGACGGCGAAAAGCGAGCGTCTTCCATCCTTGTTGCGTTCAAATCGTTCCAGCCGTTCAACCGCGTCGCTCCGTTCAAATCGTGAACAACAAATCGGTTCCAAACGTTCCAATAGTTTCAGCCGTTCCAATCCTTCGATACGCGCTTTGCGCTACTCAGGATGAGCGGAAACCTTGACGGCGTCGCTGGCGCGGTGCTAGGCGTACAACGGCAATGGGCGCTTTCAGGTGATTGGACCATAGGAAAACAGGCCCGATGTGCTGACGACGCCTGTGGTGAACCGTGATCCGCGGTTGCCGGATTACGCATGAATTCGATGACGCATATTTTAACGAGGCATCGTATGAGGCGGATTGTTTTCGTGTTGGTTGCAGTTGTTGCGTTGGCAGGCGTGGTGGCCTACATGGCTCCCGCATCCGGACAGGCCGGTAAGGCGACACGGGACGACCTGGCGGGCAAACTTGCTCGGCGCGAGGTCCAACGCTCGCCGTTATCTATTCCAAGCCGCGAGATGGTGCAGGTGGAGACGTTGATTCCGGCGGGAGTCGAATCCGGATGGCACGTTCATCCAGGAGAAGAGGTCGGCTATATCATCGCAGGCCAAGTCGAGATGAGGGTACAGGGACGTGCCACCGTAGTACTGCGCCCAGGGGATGGATTCCTGATCCCCCCGCGGACCCCTCATAATGCGCGAGACCTCGGCCCGGAAACCGGGCGGATGCTGTCGACTTATATCGTCGAGACAGGCCAGCCGATCGCGACGTTCGTGGAGCAACCCGTTCAGCGTTAGGTCGGGCGCGCTCGACGAGGCTCGTCAGGCAGCGATACACACCAGGCTCATAACCGGCAAGAGACGCCTAGCTTTCCGAAAAGTATCGAACGGCACGCCTTAAGGGACACGTGATTCTACTGGTGGGCGCTCCCATTCAACAAATCTGAGTTTCGATTGAGGTGAACGCATGGGAGGAAAAAACATGGCAAATCCCATTCTGGTCACCGGCGCGGCGGGCCGCGTCGGCGCGGTAGGGCGCACGGTCACCGAACTGCTGTTGAAGCAAGGCAAGGCGGTGCGTGCGATGGTGCGAAATGAAGACGAACGCGCGCAGGCGTTGCGCGACATGGGTGCGGAGGTCGTGATCGGCGATCTGCTCGATCTCGATTCGATGCATAGGGT
>VBKY01000508.1 GCA_005879255.1 Deltaproteobacteria bacterium | reverse complement strand
GAGTTTCGGCAGGCAGCTCGCCAATTTCGTCCAAGAAAATCGTACCGCCCTCAGCCAGCTCAAAGCGACCGAGGCGTCGCTGCTGCGCTCCCGTGAACGCTCCTTTTTCATGACCAAACAGTTCCGAGGCAATCAAGGACGGCGGGACAGCAGCACAGTTAACGGAAACGAACGCCCGAGCGGATCGTTGCGAGCGCTTGTGGATGGCACGGGCGACGAGTTCCTTTCCAGTGCCCGTATCGCCCATGATGAGAACCGTGGAATCGGCCGGAGCAACCCTGGCGATACGCGAAAGCACGCCCTGCAGAGCCGGCGATGAGCCGATAATTTCTTCGAACATCGACATCTGATCGATTTGTTCTCTTAGCGCCAGATTTTCTCTGTGGAGCTGATCTTTCAGTGTCTTGATCTCGTCGAAGGCTTTCTCCAATGCAGATCTTCCCTTGTGCTGGTCGGTTACGTCCATAACCGTCCCAATATATTCAACAAGGTCACCGTACTCGTTGACGAAGGGATGGCCCGCAGCGTGAACGTGCTTTATCGACAGGTCCGGAAGAACGATTCGATAGTCCAGTTCCCAATCTCTTTTCTCATGGACTGCGGTATCAACCGTCTGTTCGACAAGCGGTCTGTCGTTAGGATGAATCGTTTCCAAAAACGTTGGATAAGATGGCTTTGTCTTCTCAGGATCGAGGGCAAAGATGCGAAAAGTTTCCTGCGACCAGAAGGCCTCTCCTGAGGAAACATTCCGAGCCCAACTGCCCGTGTGGCTCAGTCTCTGCCCTTCGGCCAGGTACGTCTCACTGCGCCGCAGCTCCTCTTCCGCTCGCTTCCGCTGGCTTATATCGTCAACCAGTATCTCCTGTGTTCGGCGCAGCTCATCTTGCTTTTCTCGAAGGGCCGACTCGATTCGTTCCTGTTCCCGGATATTGTTCAATAGCCTATCCACCTCGCGCGCCGGGTTGTCGTTACCCGGAAACTCGTCCGGTGGCACATGGTACAAATTCCGGCATACCGTGTTGCCATAAACTACAATCGGATGCGTGCGGATAACATCGAGAATGAATTGCGGTGGAAAAAGCCGCCGGTTGTACTGGCAGAGGGCGACACAGTTACTTTGCGAGAGCGAATGAGTCAATCTGCTTTCGTATTCCATCCAACGCTCAAGTCCGAAGGTGCCTCTCAAGACCCATTCTGTTTCGTCGATGGTGCGGAGCGCCGAGAACCCTTCGCTCATCGCTAATTCCGTGGCTTCCTTCCAGAAGGAAAACATCCAATCAAGGTCAAAAGATCCGCGCTTCAGATATGCCTGTTCCTTGGTTGTGGAAACGAGGGAATTGGATGCGACCGCGCGATCTACGTCAATTCCTTCGGCCTGCAGGGGGTCGCGGACGTCTCCAAGCGTGCCATCGTCGGCGATGTAAACGCATTTCTCCCCGCGGTCGAGTCCGATTCGTATGAACGAAATAGCGACCGCGAAGTGCTCTTGCTGGCTTTCGTAGATGGAGCAGAGATGATCACGCGGACCGAGTTGTTCGAGTGCGGCGATGAGCGGAGTTGAATGCGCTGGCCGAATCATCATTGATTAAAGCCTCTCACTCTCTTTAATCAGATTCCGCAGGCTATGATTCAAGATTTACTACCTCTGGTAGAGGCTCTGCAAGCTAGGGGAAACCCTGATTTGAGGTTCGTTTTCCCTTGCGGCCAAATTTTGCGCGCTGCTTCGAGCTTGTGGTGCAGTCGAGCGAAGAAATTTGCTTTCGTGATGTATCATAGTCTCTAAAGCGGGAGCTGTTCCGGCGGCGGATAGCCGTGCTGCTCGCGGCCCACCCCGCCGTCGTACTTCTTGGTCGATTTGTACAGCTCCAGGTGCCCGTCCCCGGCAAAGGACGCGCAGCGCTGGCGGAGCGCCTGCATTTCCTCGGGCGTCATCGGCTTGAAGCCGCGCGCGATCGTCAGGTTCTGGCGGAGCACCGCCAGGGAGTCGATGCCGCTGATCGTGGTGGCCACAGGCAGGCTCATTGCGTAACGCAACGCTTCCTCCGCGCCCACGACGCCGTGCAGGATCGGCTGGCCGTCGCCGCCCAAACTCTTCATGCCCAAAGCCGCGATGCCACCGCGCTCGAGCTCCGGCAGCACCTGCTGCTCGAAGCTGCGATAGGTCCCATCAAAACAGTTGAGCGGCATTTGCACCGTATCGAACGGGTAATTGTGCGCCAGCATCTTGAGATGAATCGCTGGGTTCTTGTGGCCGGTGAAGCCGACAAAGCGGACCTTGCCTTGCTTCTTCGCCTCGTCTAGTGCCTCGATCACCCCGCCCTTGGCGAAGTGCAGGTCCGGGTCGTTTTCATAGACAACCTCGTGGACCTGCCAAAGGTCCAAGTGGTCCGTCCGCAGCCGCTTCAGCGATTCCTCGAGTTGCTGCATTGCGACCTTCTTGTCCCGCCCGTGGGTGCAGACCTTGGTCATCAGGAACACTTTGTCGCGCCGGTCCTGCAACGCGCGCCCCATCCATTCCTCGCTGCGGTGGTCGTTGTACTCCCACGCGTTGTCGAAGAAAGTCACGCCTGCGTCCACCGCCTCCTGAACTATGCGCACGGCATCATCGAGCGAGCGAAGAGTTCCAAGGTGATATCCGCCGAGTCCGATGATCGAGACCTGTTCGCCGGTCCTTCCGAGCGGCTTACGAGGAATTTGATCAGGGCCGGTGTTGGTCATTGCTAGCGGGGTCGCCGCGGCTGCGGCAGAGCTGTGCATCAGTGACGCCGCAACTATTGCACCTGTGCCCGTCAAGCCTGCCTGTAAGAACCGCCGCCGGTCAATGTCCGGAGCTGCTTGGGCTCGCCCGCTTGGTTCGTCGTGTTCTGCCATTTCCCATCCTCCTCGGCGCCATGACACCAGCAGCGTTCGTCTACGGCGCCAGTTCGCTCGCTCGATGATGCCGTGCGCATAGTTCAGGAGGCGGTGGACGCAGGCGTGACTTTCTTCGACAACGCGTGGGAGTACAACGACCACCGCAGCGAAACCTTGTACGGCTCGTAACGACCGTCGGCGGCCGTCGGCGCGCAGCGGGCGCGCAAGGCCTCCATTTCGTCGTCCGTCATCGGCTTGAACCCGCGCACAACCCGCAAATTCTGATGCAGCACCTCCAACGTATCCATGCCGCTGATAGTCGTGGCGACGGGCAAGCTCATCGCGTAACGCAACAGCTCCTCGGCCTTAACGACGCCGTTTTTCACCGCCCACGCAGTGCCGCCCATGCTCTTCATGCCCAGCGCTGCCATGCCGCGCCGGTTGACCTCGGGCAAGACCTGCTTCTCGAAGCTATGAAAGCTGGCGTCGAAAGGATTGAGGGGCATCTGCACCGTATCGAACGGGTAGCCGAGCTCGAGCATCTTCAGATGAAAAGCCGGGTCCTTGTGGCCGGTGAAGCCAACGAATCGTGCCTTCCCCTGTTTCTTAGCTTGATCGAAGGCCTCCAGCACGCCCCCCTTGGAGTACGCCCGCTCGGGGTCATTGTCGTAGACGATCCCATGGATCTGCCACAGGTCCAGGTGATCGGTCTGGAGCCGCCGCAGCGACTCTTCGAGCATCTGCAGGGCCAGTTGCCCGCTGCGCCCATGAGTGCAGACCTTGGTCATTAGAAAAATCTTGTCGCGCCGACCCTTGAGCGCCCGGCCCAGTATATTTTCGGTCTTGCCGTTGTAATATTCCCAGCAGTTGTCGAAGAAAGTGACGCCGGCGTCTATCGCCTCGTGAACAAGCCGGATCGCCTCGTCCACGGTCGGGAGATCGCCGAGGTGATGACCGCCGACTCCGAGGGCCGACACCTGCTCGCCCGTGCGTCCGAGGCTGCGATAAAGCATGTCGCCCTTACGCGCCGGCGGCGCCGGTTGTTCCGGTGACGCATCAGCGGAGAAAACAACCCCCGTGGGCGCTGCAACACCGGACGCCGCGCCCGCGATCGTTACGCCCGCTTTAAGAAAGTCCCGTCGAGTCGTTTTCATGTTCGAGCCTCCCAAAAGCCGGCCAAATTCAGGTATTCCATTGGGTCAACTACTACGGAGCGCACAGCACGGCAGAGCCGCAACCAATTCGGAGTGACTCGCGCAAAGGCGCAAAGGCCGCAAAGTGATGGGCCAAGGCCCGTCATCCCGAGCGAATGCGAGGGATCTAAGAAAGATTTCTCCCTTCGGTCGAAATGACAAAGCCCGTCGCTTGGCGCGAGCAAATCCCCGTTTGGATAGCCATCGGGCCACCGGAAAGTTTGCGCTAGCCGCGAAAACTCTCAACTGTAGTACGAAGAACACGAAGTTAGAAAA
>VBKY01000169.1 GCA_005879255.1 Deltaproteobacteria bacterium | reverse complement strand
GTGAAAAAGCCGTTGAGCTCTTTTAGAACTTTCAGCACCGAGGGCTCGCCCTTCTTTCGCTCGTTTTCGTTCTCATGCTCGTAATCCCAAACGAGGTGTTTAAAGCCCTCGTCGCGCGACGCGGTCGACTGCGCGTAGAGCTTCTTCAAACGCTTGCCGAGATCGTAGTAGAACCAGGTATCGGACCGGCAGTCACCGGGCGCCTCGGCGGCTTTGTGATGAAATTGCAGCAGGCGCTGCGTGTTGGTGAAGGTGCCATCGACCTCGGCGACCTGGGTGGCGGGGAGATAAAAGACTTCAGTCTTGATGTTGGCGGTCTTGACCTCACCCTTTTTGACCTCCGGCGCATTTTTCCAAAAAGTGGCCGTCTCCGTGAGCCAGTTGTCTTTCACGACCAGCCATTCGAGCTTCCTTAACGCCGAGCGATCCAGCTTGGCGTTAAGTGACGTGGCTGGATTCTGCCCGACGCAGAACATCCCCTTCACCTTGCCGGCGTTCATCGCTACGAACATGGCCATGTGCGAGTGGTCGCCGAGAATCTTCGGGTGCCAGTCCCAGCCAAACTGATTCTCCTTCGTCGCAGCATCCCCATACACGGACTTCAGATACGAAACGACGAATTTCGGCATGTTCGCCCAATAGCCCGTCGGCAGCGTCTCGCCCGCTAGATAATCCTGCAGCGTGTCGTGCTTCTTGAGCGCCGTCGGTGCCGACATATAGCCCTGGATCGAGTGGTAGAGTGTAGGAACGTCCGTCGAGCCCTGGATGGAGGCGTGGCCGCGCAGCGCCATGACACCGGCGCCTGGCCGGCCGATATTCCCCAGGAGCAGCTGAAGCAGCGCGCACGCGCCGATTATTTGGACTCCGTAGGTGTGCTGCGTCCAGGCAACGGCATAGGCGAATGAAGTCGTCCGATCCGCGCCCGAATTGGCCAGAATGGTCTCGGCGACTTTTACAAACATTTCCTTGGGGCAGCCGGTGGTCTTCTCCACCATCTCCGGGGTGTAGCGCGCGAAGTGTCGTTTGACGATCTGAAAGACCGTTCGCGGGTTTTGCAGCGTCTCGTCTCTCTGTACCGGCGGCCTTACCAGCGATGCCACCAGCGGCTCGAACGGTGGGCCCTGGAGCGGCTTACCGCCAGCTGCCGGCGCGGCTGCAGGGGTAGGTGGGGCTTTCGTTCCAGCCGGACCTGTAGACACTATTGTTTCGCCGGACCGCGCGGTCGCCGCAGCCGCCTCCCCTTGCGCCCCAACTTTGGTGCGGGCGTACTGCCAGCTCGCGCCGTCGTATTGGTTGATAAGACCGTTGAACGGC
>VBKY01000168.1 GCA_005879255.1 Deltaproteobacteria bacterium | reverse complement strand
CGCCACAGGATGGTTCTCCGCCATATTGGATCCCATGACGACGATGCAGTCGGAGTCGGCCATGCTCCGAGGATAGAGAGTTGCTGCGCCGCGGCCGAATCGTGTCCCCAGACCGGGGACGCTAGAGCTGTGTCATATCCGCGCCTGATTCTCGATGGCGACTATTCCCAGACCGCGCATGAGTTTCTGGCAAAGATGATTAAATTCGATCTCGAGCGTGGCGCCGCCAAGGGCGAAGATCGCGGGTGTCATATTGACGAGCTTGCCGTTGGGAAGCTTCTCGATGAAGGTCTCGTCGCGCGTCTTCTTCGCCAGTTCGGCGATCCGGTTCATCGCGCGCTCTATGTCCCAGACTTCCCAGTCGGAAGCCCCTGCGGCTCTGTGAAGAACCTGCGTTGGACGGTTGGGGTTTACGTGGAGCTGAAAGATCGCAGCGCCCTTGGGACAGAGAGTCCCTTCATTATGCGGGCTGCGCGGATCGCCTTCGATATTGACGATCTTCCCATCGATTGTATGGATCAACGTGCCGCAGCCGACTGAGCAGTACGGACAGACACTCGGCGTGACCTTCGCCCCTTTGATCCGGAGCTCTTGTGCCCGCGCCACTACCGGGCCGAGATTGACGCCTGAACCGATCAGCCCGCCAAGCGCCGTAGCGCTTCCTGCCGCAACTGAAAAGCGAAGAAAATCTCGGCGCGAAATCTCCATGGAGACTCCTTGTCACTTATTAAAAGTAGTCTTCAACGGGCATGAGAACAGCAACACCAGCAACGCTTATACCAAAGCCAGTGCCCGAAGGACTGCACGTAAGTCGCAAAGATTTTTACCGAATGGGAAATAAGTCGCGGCAATTCCGCAGAAACTGTCGACGTAATATCGACAAATGTCGAAATGTCGACATCCGTCCTTTGAACGGCAAAACCAAAGATCGCGAAGTCCCATGCTTCTGCCGCGGTTGCGATTTCCAGCAGTGTAAATTTCTCCCTGCTCTTCAATCAGTTGCCACGCAGTTGCCACGATCTCGGCCCAAAACCGACTTTGGCAGATCTTTTGCGCATATTTAGCCGGAGAAAAATGGCGCGGCATTCTCTTGGTCACGACATCAATCGGCGGCATGGTTACGCAGCGGCGTGGACTCCCGCTTACTCAATGTTCGGGTGACAGACAGGATACAGATGCGGGATGGAGCACGTGAGGAATCGGTTTAGACCATTGATTATGACTCAATGAACGAGAGAAATCTGTGAGTAACCGATGGAGAGTCATCATCGTGGGAGGTGGTTTTGGCGGCCTCCGTGCAGCACAGGCGCTGAGATCAGCGCCTGTCGATGTGACGCTTATTGATCGGCGCAACTATCATCTGTTCCAGCCGTTACTGTATCAAGTGGCGACGGGCTCGCTTTCCGCCGGCGAGATCGCCGCCCCTTTACGCAGCGTGTTGAGCCGGCAGAAAAATACCCACGTTCTGCTCGGGCAAGTCACCGACATCGATCCGCTGGCCAAGCGCGTCTTGCTGGCTGACGGCGTGAGCATCGAATACGACTCGCTGATCGTTGGCGCCGGTTCGCAGACCTTTTATTACGGACACGACGCCTGGCGCGAACGGGCGCCGGGCATGAAAAGCGTCGAAGAGGCGACCAACATCCGGCACAAAATTCTCTACGCCTTCGAAGTTGCCGAGCGTATTTCGGATCCGGCGCAGCGCCGCGCCTGGCTCACGTTCGTCATCGTCGGCGCAGGAGCCACGGGCGTAGAGCTCGCCGGAGCCATCGGCGAGATCGCGCGGCAGACGCTTAAAAACGATTTTCGCTCCATAAACCCCAAAGAAGCACAGATCATTTTGATGGACGGAGCGCCGCGGATCCTGCCGCCATTCCCGGAAGATCTGGCGGAGAAGGCCGAGTATGCGCTGGCCAAGCTCGGCGTGCAGGTGAAGACCGGAGTGATGGTCAAAGCGGTCGACAAAGAAGGTGTGACCATCGAGACCCATGCGGGAACGGATCGCTTGAATGCCAGAACAGTCATTTGGGCCCGCGGGGTTACGGTTTGTGCGCTGGGAAGAACTCTCGCCAGTCGCACCAAGGCGGACACAAACGCGGGCGGAAAAATAAAAGTGAATCCCGACCTCACGCTGCCCGGCTATCCGGATATCTACGTGGTCGGAGATCTTGCGCTCCTATCGGGCCCCGACGGCAAACCCTTGCCGGGCGTAGCCCCGGTGGCAATGCAGCAAGGAACCTATGCCGCGAAGGCGATCGTGAGGAAAGTACAAGGCGCAAAGGAACTGCCGGCTTTCAAGTATTTTGACAAAGGGGACATGGCCGTGATTGGCCGATGGGCGGCGGTGGCAAACATCTTCGGCTTCCATATTTCGGGGCTGCTGGCCTGGCTAGTCTGGGCGTTCGTCCATCTGATGTACATCGTCGAATTTCGCAGTCGCATCCTGGTTTTCGTCCAGTGGGCGATCCAGGATCTGACATTCAGTCGCGGCGCGCGACTGATTACCGGTCCTGCGACTACTGATTTCGATTTCAATAAAGAGATTGCTTCTTCCCACGGGAGCACACGAGTAGCGTAGAGCGATGAAGTCGCTCCTTGCTTTGTTGATTGACGAGGCTACTTAGCTAATCGGGGAGTTGTTTGGCGTTTTTTCCGGTCAAGTCTCTAAGATAACAGAGATTCGAACGAGGAGGGGCTCGGACCGTCTGGAATTGGTAGATCAGCATCTCAACGTGGCTCGCGGCTCAACTAGAAGCCGAGAAAGGAGGAGTTCAATGAAGCTCAGGTTGCGCGTTCCGACAGGGTTTGCCTGGGTGTTCGCAACTGCCTTCGTTCTGTGTAGTACGGCCACTTTTTCTTCTGCTCCGGCGTTCGCCGCCGCGCCCAACCGAGTGACCAGCATCTTTAAACCCCTGTCCACGCCGGCCCAGGCGGTCTATGAAATCTCCTTGTTGGCCCTGGCGATCTGTGGGGCAATTTTTCTGGTCGTCGGCGGTCTGCTCGCCTACACCATCGTTCGGTTTCGGCGGCGGCCTGGGGATGAAGTTCGTGAGCCGCCTCAAGTCTATGGCAGCAATCAGATCGAGCTCGCCTGGACCGTGATCCCAATTCTGATCGTCTTTGTGCTTATTCTGGCTACGGCGCGCACGATTTACGATGTGCAGGGCGCTATCCCGCCCGCCGATGCGCTCAACGTGACGGTGGTCGGTCACCAGTGGTGGTGGGAAATTCGCTACCCGAAGCTTGGTATCGTGACTGCGAATGAGCTCCACGTGCCAGTCAGTGAGACCAGCAAGCGACGGCCGACCTTCCTCAAGCTGGAGTCGGCGGATGTCGCGCACAGTTTCTGGGTGCCGCAACTGGCCGGCAAGACCGATGTGATTCCCAATCGCCAGAACCTGATGTGGATCGAGCCCATACAACCAGGCACCTATGTTGGGAACTGCGCCGAGTATTGCGGGATGCAGCATGCGCGGATGCTGCTCCGGGTCATCGTGCACCCACCGGAAGATTTCGAAAGGTGGGTGGCAGCGCAGCAGGAACCTCCGGTGGGTGATCCGCAAATGGTGGCCGGTCGCGACGTTTTCTTTGCCACTTCCTGTGTCAACTGCCACGCCATCAGGGGAACGAAGGCGATGGGAAAGTTCGGCCCCGACCTGACGCATTTAATGAGCCGGCAAACTCTGGGCGCTGGGGTTGTCGCAAACACCCAGGAAAACCTGCAAACCTGGGTGCGTGATCCGCAGCACATCAAACCGGGGGCTCTTATGCCCAACATGCAGTTGACGGACAACGAACTGGATCGAATTGTCGGGTACCTGTTGACGTTGAAGTAAACCCTGTACCACGGACTTACGTCCGTGACTTTAGGCCTTCGGGGAAGTTCAGTACATTCATCCCCGCGCTCAGTACGGGGCGTTCTGTGGTACGGGGTAAACCAGGAGGAGAGAGCATGGCCAGTCAAGAGATTGCACTATCGCCTGTGGCGGAAACTTCTCTTCCATTCACAGCGCGCCTGCATGAATGGGTGGTTACGGTCGACCACAAGAAATTGGGACTGATGTACATCGGCACCGCTTTGATTTTTTTCATCCTGGCCGCGCTCATGGTGGGAATCATCCGCATGCAGTTAATGGTGCCGACCAACACTTTGGTGCCGCCGCAGGTTTTCAATCGCCTGTTCACCATGCATGGCACGACGATGGTGTTTCTGGTCGGCATGCCGATCATCGCCGGGCTGATGAATTATCTGGTGCCGTTGATGATCGGCGCCCGAGATATGGCCTTCCCCCGCCTCAACGCCTTCGGTTACTGGATGTTTCTCTTCGGCGGTCTGCTACTCTATTTCAGCTATCTCGCCGCGCCGGGATTGGCAGGGGCCGGTTCCGCGCCGGACGTCGGCTGGTTTGCCTATGCGCCGCTCACGGGCCGCGCTTTCTCGCGCGGGCACAGCACAGACTACTGGATTCTCAGCTTGCTCGTCAGCGGTGTTGGCAGCATGGTCTCCGCCCTCAACGTCATCACGACCATTGTTAGCCTGCGGTGCAAGGGAATGACACTCATGCGCATGCCGCTCTTTGTTTGGATGATGCTGGTCGTCTCGGGGATGATCCTCCTGGCGCTGCCACCCCTGTCGGCCGCCCAGATTATGCTGCTGTTAGATCGATTCTTGGGCGCGCACTTCTTCGATACCCAGGCGGGTGGGTCGGCGGTAATATGGCAACACTTTTTCTGGCTCTTCGGACACCCGGAGGTGTACATCTTGATGATACCGGCCTTCGCCAGCGTGTCAGAGATCGTCCCCGTCTTTTCCCGCAAACCGATCTTCGGCTATCCGGCCATGGTGGCGGCGACGCTGCTGATCGGTTTCATCAGCGTGGGCGTATGGGCGCACCACATGTTCAGTGTCGGCATGACGGCCATGGGCAACACCTTCTTCGTCGTGTCGACCTTGCTCATAGCGGTGCCGACCGGGATTAAGATCTTCAACTGGCTCGGGACTCTGTATGGCGGCCAGATTCGCTTCGAAATCCCGATGTTGTTTTGCCTGGCCTTTTTGTTTCAGTTCCTCATCGCCGGCTTGACCGGCGTCATGCTCGGCGTGGCGCCGTTTAACTGGCAGCTCACCGACTCCTATTTCGTGGTCGCGCATTTCCACTACACCTTGGTTGGCAGCTTCATCTTCATGATGTTTGGCGCCATCTATTATTGGTACCCCAAAGCGATCGGCCGGATGCTGAACAAGAAGCTAGGCCTGTGGCACTTTTGGCTCTTCCTCATTGGCTTTCATCTTACTTTTGACCCGCAACACATTGCCGGCATCCTCGGTATGCCGCGGCGCATTTACACCTACGATCCGGGCCGCGGTTGGGAGATCTACAATATGATCTCTTCGATTGGGGCGCTCTTTCAAGCCGCCGGCGTTGGCTGC
Source organism: Deltaproteobacteria bacterium (assembly GCA_005879255.1). The sequence continues at coordinate 5,697 of VBKY01000168.1, read as the reverse complement.
TTGGTGGTCAACCTCATCCGGTCGCTGCGGCATGGCAAGCCTGCGGGCGATGATCCGTGGGATGCCTGGACACTGGAGTGGTCTACGACCTCGCCGCCGCCGGAATACAACTTCGAGACGCTGCCCGAGGTGCGCAGCCGCCGCCCGCTGTGGGACCTGAAACACCCGGAAGATCCGGACTGGAAATACGAATGATATTAACACCTGGATTAAATTCGAAGCACGAAAACCGAAGCTCGAAACAATATCGAATGACAAAAAAACCAAGGTTTCAAACAACCTCGATCCGGACTTGAGTTTTGGGTTCGATATTTCGAATAATTTCGAATTTTGAAATTGTTTCGGATTTCGATATTCGAATTTCGAATTTGGGAAGCAACTCGAGGAATGGAGGACTTGTTAGTGGCGATTGCACATACTTTGACTCTGCCCGTTGAATCGGCCGACTGGACGCTGCCGTCGCGCCGCAAGGTGGCCTTAATCTGCCTCATTTGCACAGAGGCTGCGTTATTCACAATTTTCGTCGTAGCCTATCTTTTTTATATTGGCAAAAGTCTTAGCGGTCCTTACCCGGTACAACTGCTGGATGTACCGATCCTAGCCACGATCTGTTTGCTATCCAGCAGCGTAACCGTCGTGCTGGCTGAGCGCGCCTTTCGACGCGGACATACCGGGGAGTTCCAACTCTGGTGGTTGATCACTATTCTCCTCGGAGCGACATTCCTCGGCTCGACGGCCTCCGAATGGCAGAGACTGATCTTCAAAAATCACCTCACGATCAGCACTAATCTTTTCGGGGCGACGTTCTACTCCGTGGTCGGCTTGCACGCCAGCCACGTCATCGTCGGTTTGATTCTGCTTGCGTTGGTCTTGATCCTGAGCCTACGCGGCGACGTGAAACCCGCGCACGCCGAGCATATCGAGATGATCTCGTGGTACTGGCATTTTGTCGACGCGGTGTGGGTCGTTGTCTTTAGCGTGGTTTACGTCATCGGTCGTTAACAAGCAGGCTGCTGAAAAACAATTAAGAATGCTTCGACGGGGCTCAGCATGAACGGAAATTGGCAATCTTACGGTGCTGAAGCCGTTCGCCCTGAGCTTGTCGAAGGGTGTTAACCGCAGCGGAGGAAAGCGATGGCATCCGAGTATAAACAAGAGCAGGTTCCCGGCAACGTCAATCTGCCCGCCCCGACCGCTTGGCCGTTTGTCACCGCGTTCGGCATCACCTTGCTCTGCGCCGGATTGGTGACCCATCCTATGGTCAGTGTGGTCGGGTTAGTGTTGGCTCTGCGTGGCGCTGTGGGATGGTTTCGCGACGTGCTGCCGGTGGAACAGCACGAGGTGGTGCGCGTGCGCGCGCTGGAACAGCGTGTCCGCCCAATCGCACCGGCTCCGCATACAGTAGAGCGGCTGAAACCCGGCGTTACAGGGCACCGCGTTCGTATTCCTGCGGAGATTCATCCGTACTCATCGGGCATCAAGGGCGGTATCGTCGGCGGGATTGCGATGGCAATTGTGACGTGTCTGTATGGCGTCATCGCCTACCGCAGCATCTGGTATCCGATCAACCTGCTGGCCGCAGCCGCCATGCCCTCTTTGGCTCGAGCGGACCTTACGCAGTTGACTGCCTTCAATAGCGGCGGTTTTGTGGTGGCCGTGATCAGCCACGGGCTAATCTCAATTCTCGTCGGCCTGCTCTTTTCGGTGTTGCTGCCGATGCTGCCGTCACGCCCCGTCGCTTTCTGGGGGAGTTTCTTGTCTCCGATCCTGTGGTCGGGGCTAATCTGGCCTACCTTGAGGCTGATTGATCCAGCGCTCAATGCTCGGATTGATTGGATCTGGTTTATCGCGTCACAGATCGCTTTCGGACTCACGACCGGCTACGTGGTGCACCATTCAAAAATGGTCGAGACGATGCAGACTTGGCCGCTGGCGGCAAGAGCTGGCATCGAGGCTCCCGGAGTGATGCACGACAGAGGAGAAAAGCGGTGATGGAATGCTGGAATATGGAATATTGGAATACTGGCGTAATAGAATGATGCATCTAAAACCCTCTATTCCACCATTCCACTATTCCACTATTCCATTTCTTTTAGCGCTCATCTTGGGAACGGGCTGCGACAGCTTGCCTGGAAAGCCGAGGATAGAGGAGCGCTGGAGGGCCGCGACGGAAGTCACAGATTTTTCCCAACTCTATGCCGCAAACTGCTCCGGTTGTCACGGCGCCGGTGGACGCCTGGGAGCGGCGCGGCCCCTCAACGATGCGCTCTACCTCGCTTTGGTGAGCGACGACAAGTTGCGTCAGATGATCGCCCAGGGAGTTCGGGGCACGAGCGCGCCGCTGTTCGCGCAACAGGCCGGGGGCAACCTGACCGATAAGCAGATTGATGTACTGGTCGAGGGAATGAGGTCGCGCTGGGGTGGATCGGAAAGGTTCAAAAACGTAGACCTTCCTCCATACGGCCTCGAGAATGCCGTCGCTATGGGCTCCGGTTCCGGTGATCCGCAACACGGCGCAATTGTGTATCAGACATACTGCGCCCAGTGCCACGGTGCGGATGGCAGTGGAGGTTCGAAAGGCGGCTCGGTGATTGATCCTGCCTACCTGACACTGGTCAGTGATCAAGCTTTGCGCACTGCGGTCATAGTTGGACGATCAGACCTTGGCATGCCCGACTGGCGCGCCAATATTCCTGGCCGGGCCATGAGTCCGCAACAGATTACCGATGTGGTCGCGTGGCTCGTATCCCATCGACCGCAAACTCCGATCTTACAAGCGGCTCAGAATAAGTAGAGGAAGTAACAGAAACTATGGCGACGAATGAACCTGAATCGACGCAGATCACGCCTGGGGGAGTATCCCGTCGTGGTTTTCTCTTCGCGCTTGGCGCCTCTCTCAATGTTGCGGCCGCGACCTTGCTGGCCATTCCGGTGGTTGGATATGTCTTCTCCAGCTTTTATCGTCGGGAACCGTCTCAGTCGTGGATTTTGCTCGGTGCGCTGGAAAATTTTCCTGAAAATCAGACCCGTTTGACGACGTATCGCAATCCATACACTCGGCCTTGGGACGGCAAAACGGCAGACATCCCCTGTTGGGTGCGACGGCTTTCCGGGGAGAAGTTTCAGGTCTTCGCGATCAATTGCACGCATCTCGGGTGCCCGGTGAGATGGTTCGAGGAGTCGCACCTGTTCATGTGTCCCTGCCACGGCGGCGCGTTTTATGAAGACGGCTCTCACGCTTCCGGACCGCCGCCGCGCGGACTCTATCAGTACGAGTACAAGATTGAGCAGGGCCGAGTTTGGGTGCGCGGCGGGCGACTGCCGACTCTGTCGGAGCCGCTTTGAGGCTAATGGTCCGTCGCCCGCTTGTGCGGACATAACGTCCGTTCAAAAGTTCAATGTTCCAGGTTCAACGTATTATGGCCCGGCCCCCTTTGAATCTTGAACTTGGAAGCTTGATCTCTTAGAGGAACTTTCCATGCTGAGAAAAATCGCCCTGTGGATCGATGAACGACTGCGCGTGAGCGAGCTCTTCGCTTCGACCGCGGGCCACACGGTGCCAGCCAGCGCAGGCAGTTGGTTTTATGTTTTCGGCAGCGGCACCTTGCTTTGTTTTGTCCTCCAGATCGTCACCGGCATTTGTTTGGCTTTTGTCTATGTGCCCTCGGCTGATGAGGCGTACACAAGTCTCGAGTATCTGAATTATCAGCAGCCTCTCGGCTGGTATCTCCGCGCTCTGCATTATTGGGGGTCCAACTTTATGGTCAGCATCATGGCCATGCACATGACACAGGTGTTTCTGTTTGGGGCTTTCAAGTATCCGCGCGAGTTGACCTGGATCTCGGGCTGCATTCTTTTGCTGCTCACGCTCGGCATGGCTTTCACCGGACAGATCATGCGTTTCGACCAGGATGCTTACTGGGGACTCGGAATCGGCGCGTCAATCATGGGTCGGACGCCGCTCATCGGACCCAACCTCGTCCATCTACTTCTTGCTGGTCCGATCATTGCCGGCGAGACGCTCTCGCGTTTTTTCACGCTGCACGTGTTTGTTATTCCCGGACTTCTCATTGCGCTCATCAGTCTGCATCTGAGATTGGTGTTAACTAAAGGTATCAATGAATATCCCGTTCCTGGCCACGAAGTCAGAAAGGAGACGTATCTAGAAGAATACGAATCATTGCTCAAAACAGAAGGCGTGCCGTTTTATCCAAAAGCGATCGGCAAAGATCTCGTCTTTAGTGGCCTGGTGATGCTGGGCATTCTCTTCTGTGCCGCCTATTTCGGTCCCAAGGGACCCCAAGGGATACCGGACCCGACGCAGATCCGCGCCGTGCCGTCGCCGGATTTCTTTTTCCTGTGGATCTATGCCGCGTTGGCATTGCTGCCGCCGTACATGGAGACTTTTCTTCTGCTCACCGCGCCGGTCGTTGGCATCGCCCTGCTTTTGGTGCTCCCGTTTATTTCCAACACCGGCGAAAAAAGCGCGCGCCGTCGGCCGGTGGCTGTATTGGGGGTGCTGCTCGTCTTCCTCACACTCGGTACACTGACTCATTTGGGGACCTATGCCCCATGGTCTCCACAGATGGAAGCCTGGAGCGGCAACCCCACGCCGGTGCAGTATGTGCCAGGACGTTCGCCACTGGAGTTGCAAGGCGCGCTCGTGCTGCAGAACAAGCAATGCCGGAATTGTCACAGCCTAGGAGGCGAAGGCGGCCTGCGTGGCCCCGCGCTGGATGGTGTGGCCACGCGTCTGACCCGGGACCAGTTGGTCCGGCAAGTGATTCAAGGCGGTGGCAACATGCCCGCTTACGGCAAAAATCTAGCGCCACAGGAGGTGACCGCCCTCGTCGCTTTTATGCAGACGTTGCGTCCCGCCGATGTGCCTGTGGCGCGCGACTCGGCGAAGTAACGACTGGAGTACTGGAGTTATGGAGTAATGGATCATGCATCTAATAGAACCCAACACTCCAATACTCCAACACTCCATTTGTGATCCACTTTGTACAGATCCGGCAAGCACAGCCATACTTCAGTCGTGGACGTTTGAGCCCTGGATCATCATTCCGCTGCTGCTCGCCGGCGCCATCTACCTGCGCGGTTGGTGGCAGCTCCACCGCCGGATTCCACGGCGCTTCAGCGTCTGGCGCCTGATTGCCTTCCAGTCCGGCTTGCTCGCGCTCTTTCTGGCGCTGGTATCGCCGCTGCGTGCGTTGGCCGAACTGTTGCTGCAATTCCATATGGTTCAACATCTAGTGCTGATGATGGTGGTGCCGCCGCTTCTCTGGCTCGGCGCGCCGACTCTGCCGTTACTGCATGGACTGCCGCGATCCGTGTTGCAGTACGCCCTTAGCCACATCTTCGCCTCGACGGCACTCCAACAGTTGGGCCGCTTTCTCACCCATCCGATCGTATGCTTGCTCGCGTTCATAGCGAGCACCGTCGCCTGGCATGTCCCAGGCTTATATGAACTGGCCCTGCGCTCCGAGTTCTGGCACGAGGTGCAGCATGTCTGCTTTCTTAGCACGGCGCTACTCTTTTGGTGGCCAGTGGTACAACCCTGGCCGAGCCCGCTGCGATGGCCACGGTGGACGATGATTCTGTATCTCTTGCTGGCCGACCTGCAGAACACCGCCTTGTCAGCCTTACTGATTTTTTCCGAGCGCATTCTTTATCCGACTTACGCCGCGGTGCCGC
>VBKY01000502.1 GCA_005879255.1 Deltaproteobacteria bacterium | reverse complement strand
GTGCAGGTGATCGTCTATACGCCATGGATGGGGAGAAATCCGACCATCATAGAAGATCAGGTTACTTATCCGATCGTGACCACCATGATTTCCGCTCCCAGAGTAAAGTCCGTGCGCGGCTTTTCCGACTTCGGGTACTCTTACGTTTACATTATCTTTGAAGACGGCACAGATATTTACTGGGCTAGAAGCCGCGTTCTCGAATATTTGAATCAGACGAGCGGTCGCCTGCCCCGTGGCGTTACTCCGACATTAGGACCGGATGCCAGCGGCGTCGGCTGGGTCTTTCAGTACGCGCTGATCGATGAATCGAGGAAATATGATCTCGCTCAGTTACGCAGCCTTCAGGATTGGTATCTGCGATATCAGATCGGCAGCGTCGAAGGCGTGGCGGAAGTTGCCAGCGTCGGCGGGTTCGTGCGCCAGTATCAGGTCAATCTGGATCCGAACAAGTTGGCGGCTTACCGTTTGCCGGTGAAGAGCGTGATCGACGCGATTCGCATGAGCAACAACGACGTCGGCGGCCGTTCCGTCGAGCTGAGCGGCGCGGAATATATGGTGCGCGGTCGCGGCTATATCAAATCGATTAAGGACATCGAGATGATCGCGCTGGGCGACGAGCGGGGCACGCCGATTCTAGTGCGCGACATCGCTTCGGTAACTTTGGGGCCCGACATGAGGCGGGGCATCGCAGAGCTGGATGGGAAAGGCGAAGTGGTGGGCGGGATTGTGGTAATGCGCCACGGCGAAAACGCTCTTAATTTGATTGATCGCGTCAAGCACAAAATCAAAGAGATCGAGCCGGCACTTCCGGCCGGCGTTAAGATCGTGAGCACTTATGACCGCTCGGATCTTATACTTAGATCCATCGCGACCCTGAAAGAAAAACTCATCGAGGAGAGCCTTATCGTTAGCCTTGTCATCATCATTTTTCTTTTCCACGTGCGTAGCGCGTTGGTCGCGATCATTACCCTTCCCATCGCCATCATTCTTTCGTTCATTGCAATTTACTATCTCAATCTCACTTCCAACATCATGTCGCTAGGCGGGATCGCGATCGCCATCGGCGCGATGGTCGACGCTGCCATCGTCATGGTGGAAAACGCGCACAAACGGCTTGAACAATGGGAGGAAGCCGGCCGGCCGGGTGATCGCACTGATGTTCTCATCGATTCAGCCAAAGAAGTGGGAAAGCCGCTTTTTTTCTCTCTATTGATTATCACGGTGTCCTTTCTTCCGATCTTTACACTCGAGGCCCAGGAAGGAAGGCTCTTTCAACCGCTGGCCTTTACCAAAACCTTCGCCATGTTCTTTGCGGCTTTTCTGTCGATCACCTTAGCGCCGGTTTTGATGGTGTTGCTCATTCGGGGTCGCATTCGACCAGAAACACAAAATCCAATTAACCGGCTGTTGATCGCCTTGTATGCGCCTGTCGTGCGAGGCGTGCTGCGGTTTAGAAAAACCACCATAGCTCTCGCTATCGTGGCATTGATTATTACCATCCCGGCCTATACCAGGCTAGGTTCGGAATTCATGCCGCCGCTCAATGAGGGAATGATCTTTTACATGCCAACTACGCTGCCCGGCATTTCCGTCACGCAGTCAGCAAGGCTCCTGCAGATTCAGGACCGTATGCTCAAAACGTTTCCAGAGGTCCAGTGGGTTTTTGGTAAAGCTGGCCGGGCCGAGACATCCACTGACCCGGCGCCTTTCAGCATGGGAGAGACGACGGTCATGTTGAAGCCGGAGTCCGACTGGCGTCCCGGGATGACGTGGGAAAAATTAGTCGAAGAGATGGACAAGAAGCTCCGCTTCCCCGGTGTGGCGAACGCCTGGACAATGCCAATTAAGAATCGCATCGATATGCTTTCCACCGGCATTCGCACGCCCGTCGGCATTAAGATCTTCGGTCCCGATCTGACCAAAATCGAAGAGATCGGTAGACATTTGGAAATGGTCCTCAATTCGGTTCCCGGAACCCGTTCGATCTTCGCTGAGCGCGTCGCAGGAGGCTACTATCTCGACTTTGATCTCAAGCGCGAGGAGATTGCCCGATACGGGCTAAAGATCGAAGATATTCAAATAATCATCGAGTCCGCCATTGGCGGTGAGAGCATCACTACTACGGTAGAAGGAAGAGAGCGATATCCAGTGAGCGTGCGCTATGCGCGCGAGCTGCGCGATGACCCCGAGAAGTTGAAACGGGTCTTGATTCCGACAATGAACGGCGCTCAGGTGCCGCTGGGACAACTGACCGAACTGCGGTTGGCCTCTGGCCCCGCCATGATTCGCGATGAAGACGCTCAACTCGCCGGTTACGTTTACGTCGATATGGCTGGCAGGGACATTGGTAGCTATGTCGAGGAGGCCAAAAGCAAAGTTGCCGAGCAAGTAAAACTCCCGACCGGCTATACGCTCTCTTGGAGCGGCCAATACGAATACATACAACGAGCCAAAGAAAGGCTCACGTATGTCGTGCCGCTTACCTTGCTGATTATATTTATTCTCCTTTACATGAACCTGCGATCGCCGACAAAATGCGGGATCGTCCTCCTGGCGATTCCCTTCTCCATGATCGGAGCCATCTGGTTCGTTTATCTGTTGGGATACAACATGAGCGTCGCGGTGTGGGTCGGTGTCATTGCGCTCGCGGGAGTCGACGCCGAAACCGGCGTGATCATGCTTCTCTATCTCGATCAGGCGTACGACAAGTGGCGCAGTTCCGGACGGATGCGAAATATGGAAGATCTGCGCGAGGCGATCACAGAAGGCGCGGTGAAGCGCATCCGGCCGAAAATGATGACGGTCATGGCGATTCTGTTCGGTTTGCTGCCAATCATGTGGAGCCATGGCGCAGGAGCCGACGTAATGAAAAGGATCGCTGCGCCGATGATCGGCGGGGTTATCAGCTCGTTTCTCCTCGAGCTGATGGTGTACCCGGCCATATACGAGGTTTGGCGTGGGTGGCAACTACGGCGGGTCGTAGATAGCGTATAGCGTATGGCTTATGGCCGAATAGCGTATGGCTAATCGCGTATGGATTATATCGTGCCATAAAGCGAGCGCTGCGCGAGTGAGCCAAAGGCTATAGGCCATATGCCAAAGAGAACACTCATTTTGGTATTCCTCGTGGCTGTCTTGCTGAACTATTTATGGGAGTTGGCTCAAATGCCGCTCTATGTCGGACTGGAAGAGTATAACGCTGGAGTTTTCTGGCACTGTTTTGTCGCGAGCTTGGGGGATGGACTTATGGTTCTACTGATTGTCCCTTTGGGTTGGGTTGTGCTGCGTCAACCGGATTGGTTTGAGCAGTCGGGTGTTCTCGGTTATGTCGTTATGGTGACT
>VBKY01000167.1:4527-22838 GCA_005879255.1 Deltaproteobacteria bacterium | reverse complement strand
ATCGCGTCTTTTGGGTTTGCGAACCGGTATGGAACGTTGAAATTCACCAGTCGAAATGACGATTAGCCGCTTCAGTGTAAGGATGAATCCATGAAGAAATCGAACGTCATCGGCACTTCGGTTCCGCGAGTGGAAAGCGCCGAGAAGGTGACGGGCAGAGCGGTCTATGCCGTCGATGTAACTTTTCCCGACATGCTCTGGGGAAAAGTGCTGCGAAGTCCAATCGCTCACGGCGGCATTAAGCGAATCGATATCAGTAAAGCACTAGCTCTGCCGGGAGTGAAAGCTGTTATCACAGGTCGCGATGCCGCGGGCGTCAAGATCGGCAGGCAGATCTACGACATGCCCGTACTAGCCGACGGTGTAGTGCGTTTCATCGGCGAGAAGGTCGCGGCGGTCGCCGCCGATTCAGAGGAAATTGCGGAGCAGGCTCGAGATCTCATTGACGTCGCGTATGAAGAGATTCCCGCTTTGTTCGACCCCACCGAAGCTTTAGCTCTTTCCGCGCCGCTGCTTCATCCGCAGGTCGTGGAATATAAAGGATTGCCGGGAAAGCTCGCCGCGCCGAGCAATGCATTTGTTCAGCTGTCGTGGAAAAAAGGCGATGTTGAAGAGGGCTTTCGCCGCGCCGATTTGATCATCGAAAATACTTTTCAAACTCAAGTCGTGCACCAGGCCTATATCGAACCGCACTCCTGCGTCGTTAGGGCGAACGAGTCCGGCGGCGCCGAGATTTGGGCTTGCAGCAAAGTGCCGTTTGCATTGCGCGACCAGATGGCCACCGCGTTTGGCATCGCCGCGGAAAAATTTCTGGTTCATCCGTGCAACATCGGCGGCGATTTTGGCGGCAAAGGCGACTTCATGGACGTGCCGGTGACATATCTTCTTTCGCTGAAGTGCCGAAGTCCGGTGAAAATGGTGATGGATTATGGCGACGAGTTCATAGCTGGGAATCCACGGCATGCTTCGATCGTCAAGGTCAAGTCCGGGGTATCGAGAAACGGCCGTATTCTCGCCCATCACATGGATTTTGTTTTCGACGGCGGCGCCTACGGCGCGTTCAAACCGATCGGCTATCTCTTCGGCGCCCACGAAGCGGCCGGGCCTTACCGAATGGAAAACGTGCTGATCGAGGAAAAAATCGTTTACACCAATAAGGTGCCATGCGGGCATATGCGAGCGCCAGGTGATCCACAGGGAGTTTTTGCCAATGAATCGCAGATGGATATGATCGCCAAAGAATTGCGCATGGATCCTGGCCGTTTTCGTAGAATGAATCTAATGCGAGACGGTGACGAATCCCCGGTCGGCAGAAAAATCTCCCATGTTAAAGCGCGCGAAACCTTGGATGCGTTGCTGCGAGAATCCAAGTATTACGACCGCAAAAAGCCCAATGTCGGGCGAGGATTGGCGCTGATTCAATGGCTCCCGCTGGGCGGCGAGTGCTCAGTTTTTCTGCGCATCGATGACAAGGGTAGTGTCACTGTATCGACGGCGATGTTAGATCAGGGCGCGGGTGCTGGCACCGTGCTGAGGCAGATTGTCGCCGATGAGCTACAGATAGATTGGCAAACGATAACCTTGGAAACCCTTAATACCGCAAATGCCCCGATCGACACTGGAGTGGGCGCGAGCCGCGCTACGAGAACCTATGGAAATGCCTGCTACGAAGCCGTGATCAAAGCCAAACAAGAGCTATTCAGCGCGGCGGGGCAAATGCTGGCGGTGGATCACGGCGAATTAATAATCGCTAACGGTGGAGCGTCGTCGAAGAAGAAATGGGTTTCCTACGGCGAGATCGTGAAAGCCTACGGAGCACCGATCGTCGTCGAAGGCCGGTATCAGAATCACGAGATCGGACCGCAGGCGTCCATGTGCGCGCAGATGGCAGAGGTGGAGGTCGATCCGGAGAGCGGTGAAATCAAGCTCCGTCGGTTCGTGTCTGTTCATCATACCGGTAAGGTTCTCAACCCTCTTCTGCACGACGGCCAAATTGACGGCGGCATCGTGATGGGAGTAGGTTACGCTTTGACCGAAGAAATGCTCTTCGCCGACGGTAAAGTGACAACACTTCATTTTGGCGATTACAAAATTCCAACGGTTCGCGACATTCCTCAATTGCGCAAGATCGTCGTCGCGACTCCGGTGGGCCGCGGGCCATACAATAGCATGAGCATTGGAGAGACGCCGATCATTACTGTCGCGCCAGCGATCGCCAACGCGGTTCATGACGCCGTCGGCGCAAGGATCAAGAGCTTACCGTTAACGGCGGAAAAAGTTCTCGAGACTATACAGAAGCAACGAGTTGGTTAAAGATCTGACGGGAGCTTTAATCCGGGAAACGGCGAAACCATGGCGAGAGTAACGATACCACAGATTCAACAAATGAAGCGGGACAAACAAAAGATAGTTGTCATGACAGCCTATGACTACACGATGGCCAGCCTTCTCGATCGAGCCAACGTCGATATCCTGCTGGTCGGCGATAGCGGCGCGCGAAATTTGCTCGGATACGATGACAGCGCTTTCGTAACGGTGGACGAAATGGTTGTGATGACTCGTTCGGCCGTTCGTGGCAGCCAACGAGCCATGGTTGTCGGCGACATGCCGTTCATGAGCTACCAGGCAAGCCAGGAAGACGCGATTCGAAACGCGGGCAGATTCATACAGGAGGCCGGGGCGCAGGCGGTGAAGCTCGAGGTTGGAGTGGATTATGCCGAAACGGTCAAGGCGATTGTGAAAGCCGGAATTCCTGTCATGGCACACATCGGATTAACGCCCATGGCCTCGATCGGAAGCGGCGACTTTCGTTCTCAGGCGGAGCGGGTTGAGCACGAACGGGTTTGGCAGGACGCCCGCGCGCTGGTCGCGGCCGGATCTTTCTCTCTGCTGATTACCGGTGTGCCCGCCGCTTTGGCAAAACAAATAACTGAAGAGGTGAACGTATCCACGATCGCAGGGTTTGGCGCCGGCGACGACTGCGACGGTGTCATCGGCGTCACGCATCGTGTTTTAGGATTCGACGCGAGCGAATTGGACCGGCCTCGCGCGAACTATGGCCCCAGTGGCAGTTTCATTTTACGACGCTGCCAAGAAGTTTGCTGAGGATGTACGCGCGGGAAAAGCCGGTGCGCTCAGGGCGAGATCAAAAGGACTAGCACGACGTAGAAAATAGGCTTCTGGTTGGTCTTTTCTACGTTTCCCACTGGTCGACGTTTTTCGATGAAAACTGACTCGTTAGTTTCAGGCGTAAGAGCCTACTGAACTTGCTCGGACTAGTATTGCGTATGAACCGTATATAGTTTCTTCGCGAAGGGCGAGAATATGGATTAAGCTGAAGAATGTTCGCGGTTCACCAAAGGAGAAATTTCACTTATGGGGACACTTGCCGAAGACATTGAGAGAGCGCGCAGTTTATACCGATCCATCACGACTCCTTGGAAGCGGCCGCGTTTTCCCGATCCGCCATGTGAATTCCTGCCGTCGGAAAAATTCTTGGACCTTGCCAAAGAAGCCGTGCTGGTGCACCACACCAAGATCAATCATCCCTTTTGCGTAAAACTGTTCCGCGGCGAGTGGACGGTGAAACAGCTGCATGGTTGGATCAAGCAGGAGTATCATGCAGTCATGCAGACGCTGAGAAACGACGCGAACATCGTCGCCAATGCGGAAACGCTGGCCGAAATACGCGAGCAACTGGGAGTGCTGATCGAAGAAGCGGGCGAAGACATCTGCGGCGGCAAGTACCCGGCTCACCCGGAGCTCTTCGTCAGAATGGGAGAGGACTCGGTTTGAAACGAGAGGAGATTATCAACTCTGAACCTTCGGCGCTGATGCAATTGATCATCGATGAAGAGCGCTATCGAGGGTTGCGCCTGACGATCGGTGGCTTGCCGTCCAACCTGCGCCTCGGAGAAAGGATCAACGCTCTCGTTTTCGCGATTTGGGCTGAGGTTTTGCGCGATAAATATCATGTCCCCGAGAAGGCCCTGGATTTCTTTCACGCGCACGCCGTCGATGAGGAACATGGCAAAGTCGGCGAACGCGTAATCATGAGCCGGGCGACGACCAAGGAGGCTCAAACCGACATTTGGATGAGACTGAAAAAAGGTCAGGCCCGACAATGGATCACCTACGACGCTTACTATGAAGCGGCCGAGACCGCCGGCGAGGAAGGCCTGGGATAATTTTCTGCATAGCGGCGCGAACGGGACAGCAATGAGAACCATTTATTTTATCGCCACGCTATTTTTGTTTTTTGGGCCGGCCCTCTTGGCGCAAGAAAAGAAGCTTGAACCTCTGGTTGTTTCTTATGCCTCGGTATCCGGCAGCCGGGCGCCGCTGTGGATCGCCAAGGAGATGGGTCTCTTTGAGAAATATGGTTTGGACGGAAGACCCATTTTTGTACCGGCGGGTTACCCTTCCGTAAGCGCCCTGATTAGCGGCGACGTTCATTTCGTCGCCACCGGCGGATCGGTGGTTGCAGCGGCGGCCGCGCAGGGCGCGCCGCTGGTGATGGTCGCGACCTTCGGCGCGATTGCCTACAAGCTTATGGCTCATCCGTCAATCACGACTGTGAAAGAGCTCAGAGGTAAGGTGATTGGCGCGCTGCGACCGGGTACGACGACCGACTTCGTGCTCCAGCGGATCCTCCTCAAAATCGGTCTCGTGCCCGGCAAGGATGTCACGATCATGCCGACGGGTCTGAGCAGATCGGACGAGAGGCTGCTGTTGATGTTCCAGGGCAAGATTCACGCGACCATCGGGACCGTGGACAACCTAGCGCAGTTGGAATTGAAAGGCCTGAAGATAAATGTATTGGCCGATCCGGTTGACTTGGGCGTCCCGACTCCCGCTAGCGACATCTCTTCAACCCGGCAATTTTTGACCAATCATCGCAATCGGGCGAAAGCGTTTCTTCGGGCATTCTCCGAAGCAATCTGGCTGGGAAGAAACAATAAAGAGGTCGCGTTTCGCGCTTACCGCAAATATATGAGAATCGACGAGCCCAAGCTTTTGGAATCGATGCATCGAAACTATTTACTAACCTCCATCCCGGTTAAACCTTATCCGATCGAAGAAGCCATACAAGCAGACATCGAAGATTTGAGCGCGAGCATTACCGAGCTGAGAGGCAAGAAAGCCGCCGACTTCATGGATCGATCGCTTCTGAATGAATTGGAAAGCGAAGGATTTTTCGCTCGGCTGCACGGACAAAAGAGTAAATGATTCAGCGCAGAGAAGCCAAAGTTCAGCGGGACAGGATTTGATCCACTCGTCGCTCGAGTATACGTCATGCCAACCCTAAGGCTCGCCTACCGAGATGAGGACCGAATACCGGTCATTTTCTGCATCAAGGAGATGGCCCGGCGGTACTATAACGTGGACGTTGAGGTGATTCTTATCAAAGGGACGAAAGAATACGAGGCCGCGCTGTTCAATGACGCTTGTGACGTGCTCATCGAGCATCTGGAGTATCTATATCCGGCGGCTGCAGAGGGAAAGAAAGTTACCATGTTCTGCGCGCCGAGCCTCAGGCGCGGTTTGGAGTTGGTCGTTGCCACCGATGTGCAAAGCGTGGAAGCTTTCAGAGGGAAGAACTTGGCAGTCCGCACCTCCGGCAGACCTCATGCACTCGTGCTGTGGCTCAGGATGATTGGGTTGGAAAACGACATGAAGATCCAGATGGTCGGCGATAATGAAGTCGGCCGCTGGAACCAGTGGAAAAAAGTCGTGAGCGGCGAATGCATCGCTACGTTCATGTCCGACCTGTACCTGCCAAATGCGCTTGCCGCCGGCTTGAAGATTTTGCCGGTGCCGGATCTCCCGGTGGTCGCTCATTACGCCCAAGCTTGTTTGTCTGAATTTTCTAGAGAGAATTCAGATCTACTTAGAGATTATGCCAAAGCGGTAATTCACGCCGTCTGTTTGATGATCCTCAGAAAAGATGACGCTTTGAAAATTGTCGCTCAGGAACCGATGAAGCGGATGAAGATTACCGACCACCGTGAGTTAGAAAGGCAGTTCGACGCGATCGTAAAGCTGCTGCAGCTAAAACCCTATCCGACGCCGCAGGCGATCGCCAATACTTTTGAGATCGCCACCGCGGAATTCGGCGTGGCTGATATCAATCCTTTAACTTTGTGGGATCTCCATTGGGTGAAAGAGCTGGACGACGACGGCTTCATCGATGATTTGATACAAGAGATGAAACGATGATCGAATGCATGACCGCGATGATCAAAATCAACAAGAAACGCATGAGGGGTCTTTTTACAGTACCTCTCTTGTCGATTCTTGTAGGTTCGGCAACGGCGCAGGAGAAGAAGCTCGAAGCCCTCAACGTTGCTTATACCTCAGCCACTCCCACGCGGTCGCCGCTGTGGATTGCCAAGGAAGTCGGTCTTTTTGAAAAGTATGGGATTGACGCCAAGCTCATCTACATCCGCGCCGGCAGCCCATCGATCAGCGCTCTGGTTTCCGGTGACATGCACGTTAGTTCTGATCCAGCTGCGGCTGCGGCGATCGCCGCAGCCCGAGGCGCGCCGATCGTTGTGGTCGGCACTTACGGTTTGGCGAGCTATCGGCTGGTGGCTCATCCCGCGATCGGTTCGATACGCAATCTCAAAGGTCGAAGCATCGGCAGCGTTCGTCCCGGCAGCGGTCCCGATGCGCTGCTGCACCGATTCTTACCAAAACTCGGCTTGGTCCCCGGGCGTGACGTAACAATACTTCCCACCGGCATCGCGGAATCCAACAAACGAATCATCGGCATGCTCCAAGGCAACTTCGACGCCACGCTGGCGAGTTGGGACAATATCGTCCAGCTAGAAATCACCGGGCAGAAGGTCAATGTGCTGGCCGACCCGACTGAATTTGGGGTTCGCACGTCGGTGAGCGATCTGACCTCGACGCGCCAAGTTGTCCGGGATCGCCGCGCTGCGATGAAAGCCTTTTTCCGCGCTTTTGTTGAAGCAATCTCGTTGGGGAAGAAGGATCGAGAGCTGGCCTTTCGAATTTTTCGAAAATATTTAAGAGTGGACGACACGACGTTGCTCGCATCCATGCATAGGAATTATCTGGGTACCATTCCGATAAAACCTTATCCGTTGGATGACGCGCTGGAAGCCGATATCGAGTACTTGAGCCAAAGCCTGGTTCCTGAACTGAAGGGCAAACATGCGTCCGATTACATCGATGCCAGCGTCATCAGGGAAATAGAAAATGAAAATTTTTTCGCGCGTCTTGAGCGCTGACGAGTTTGGCGGGAAATTGACAAAAAGGGGTTAGAATTTATGGCAGAGATTCTCGGCATTGGCATGACCCACGCGCCGCATCTTCAATTTACCGATGAGAACATGGCCAACGTGCTGCGGCGCCTGCTCAAAAGCGAGCTTACCCCAGCGGCGATGAAAGACCCGCAGAATTGGCCGGCGGGAATGCGGGCGGAATGGGACAGCGACGAAGGACTGACAGCCGCGCGCAGGCATCGCGCCGCGCTCCTTGAGGGAGTGCGCGCCGCCCGCGCCGCGTTGGACGCCTTCAAGCCGGATTGTGTCTTGATCTGGGGCGATGACCAGTACGAAAACTTTCGCGAGGATGTGATCCCACCCTTCTGCGTTTACGCGTTCGATGAAGTCGACTGCGCGCCCTTTAAGGCGAGCGATGGCCTCGGCGCCGACACCAACGTGTGGAACGAGCCCAAAGACATGGTAGTTAAAATTAAAGGGCATCGGGAAGCAGCCAATCTGCTCGCGGAAAAGCTGCTCGAAACTGGCTTTGACGTGACTTGGTCCTATCGACTGCATCACGCTCAAGTGCTCAGCCACGCCTTCGCGCGCACGATTCTTTATCTCGACTACGATCGCAAAGGGTTTTCTTATCCGATTATTCCGTTCCACGTGAACTGTTACGGCAGCAATCTGCGCATAAAAGGAAAAACTATCGAGGGCCGGCTGCCGCCTTCGCCGGCCCCTTGGCGTTGCTACGATCTGGGAAAACAAATTGCGCGCATCATCGAGGAAAGCCCATGGCGCGTGGCGCTGATCGGGTCATCGAGCTGGTCGCATGGCACGCTCACGGCTAAACATCACTTCTTGTATCCCGACGTGGAAGTGGACCGGCAGCGTTTCGCGGAACTAAAGACGGGGCACTTGCGCCAGTGGCGTGATCTCGATCCTGACCAGATGCGCGCCTCAGGCCAACACGAAATGCTGAATTGGATCTGTCTCGCGGGCGCGATGGAAGGGCGCAAAGCTTCGCTGCAGCTTTTCGTAGAGTCCTATATTTTTAACTCAGATAAGGCGCTGGCTTTGTTTCCTCCCGCGCGCCAGTAGCCGCGGACGGGTTGGGAAAGAGAGACGGGAAAATGGCAAAACTCGTTGAGATCATGGGAATCACGCACAGCCCGAATTTCCCGGGACAAATAGCGGGTCCCGACCCGGAGCCGGCCATCGTTGAGGCCGCGCGGGATTACGAACTGATGCGAAAGCGGATGGCCGGCTGCAGGCCGGATGTCTTGGTTGTAATTGCCAGCGATCACCTCAATCAGTTCTTTATGGACAACATGCCGGCGTTTCTGATCGGCAAGGCGCCAAAAGCGGAAGGACCATTTCCCCATGAGCTGCGCACCTTCGGTATCGCCCCCTACCGCGCTGACATCGATGTCGACGTAGCAAGGAGCCTGCTCCAGTTGGCGCCGAAAATGGGCGTTGATTTTTCGTTTTCGGACGAATTTCGCATCGACCACGCTTTCACCGTACCGCTCAACTTCATTCGCCCGGAAATGGATCTGCCCATCGTTCCAATTTTCACCAATGTGATGGCTCCGCCCATTCCTCCGGCGCGGCGCTTCTATGAACTCGGCAATGCGCTACGGAAAATGATCGCGGAGCTTCCCGCGGATAAGCGCGTGGGTGTGCTGTCGAGCGGCCACCTCGCCATAGAGATCGGTGGACCGAAAGAAGGACGTTCTTCTTCAGACCCGGAATTTGACCGCAGGATGATGCATCTCGTCGGCAGCGGCGACGTGGAGACGGTGATCGAGGAAGCGACCTGGGATCGCATGATGGCATCTGGAAATGTGACTCCCGGGTTTTTGAATTTCGTGCTGCTTATGGGACTCGCAGACGGGAAACCGCCCAGCGTCTCGGGAGTTCGCTTTCCGAAATCCAAAGGGTCGGTCCCGTACATGGCCTGGGACGTCGAAGCGGGAGTGTTGCCATGAGCAAATATCAGGTAGACAAAGTGATGCGCGAGGTCATCCTGGACATGAAGACTGCGAATGCCTTCAAAGCGGACACGGAGAAATTTCTCGCAGGTCGTGACCTGACAGAGGAAGAAAGAAACGCATTGATCGATATCGACTACGCCACACTCTACCGGTTCGGAGCACATCCATTTCTGCTCAATGGATTCACTCGATTGGTATGGAAAGGCGACAGGGCAGCCTTGAATGCCGAGTATAGAAAAAAAATCGCGCCGTTTGGTTACCCGGATTTTTCGACGTAAAAGGGTTAAAGAGTTCAAATAGTCGGTGCGGTGGGATATTAGACTCCTGTGGAGAATCACTCTACAAGAGCTCATGGAAACCTTTTCGCATTTCCCGATCAAAACTCCGATACGGAATTGCCTCGATTGCCGTGAAATCCAACCCGGTCGGGTCTGAAATTGGCGTCAGTCGGCGCAATCCGAGTTGCGTGGACGAATTTCCAAGGGTTCAAACTTCCAACTTCGAAGAGCCTTGGCTGCTAAAAACTAGCTACTTGCTTTCACCTCAAGTCGGGACTATATCCATGACCAAATCACTCCATGGCTAGTACATATTCGTACCGCTGCAAGGTCGGCGGTCAAACAGAATGGTAAATTTCGCCATGCGAAAATTATTGACGTCTGTTGCTGTATTCGTCGGGGCGTTTGCCTGCATTTGGGATGCAGTTGCAGCGCGGAGTTCCACCCTGCCGTTTGATGAGAAGGATGTTGCTGCTTTTTACAAGGGAAAAACGGTTCGGATCATCGTTGGTTTTCCGGCAGGGGGAGGATACGATTCCTACTCACGAGTGATCGGTCGCCACTTAGGCAAACATATTCCCGGAAACCCAACTGTTATTGTCGATAATATGCCGGGAGCAGGCAGCATCGTCGCTGCCAATCACATATTCAATGTCGGACCGAAAGACGGAACTACTATTGGAAACGTCGCCGGCCCGATTATTTTAGAGCAGCTATTCGGCAATCCCGGTGTCCAATTCGATATGGCAAAATTTCGATATCTGGCCGTTCCAGTGCCGGAAGTGTATTTGATGCTCGTTAACCGACGATCTGGCATCACGAAACTAGAAGAGTTACTGGGAGCCAAACCGCGACAAGCCACTTTTGGAGGCATTCCCAATAACACTATTGAGCACGCGCCGTTGCTCATGCGCGACGTAGTCGGAGCCAACATCAAGGTCGTCTCAGGTTACAAAGGGAGCGCGGATATTCGTCTAGCGATGGATAGCGGCGAAGTGGACGGATTCTTCAACACCTGGACGTCGGCTAAAATTTCCGCCCTTGAGCTTATCAAAAATGGCGAGTGGGTAATCCTCGCTCAACTGGCAGACACGCCGTTGCCCGATCTGCCATTTAGTAAGGTTCCCACCATTGGTGCGATCGCGAAGAATGAAGAACAGCGGGAGCTGCTGCGCCTGGGCGCCGCGGTTCCCAGCCAATTCGCCAAAATGTACCTGATCTCGCCGGGAGTGCCGCCGAAGCGCGCGGTGGCGTTAGAGTCGGCCTTCATGAAAACGTTTCAAGATCGAGATTTCCTGAAAGATGCGGAAAAGGGAAAAATTGAGATCGACCCATTATCCGGCGCCAAGACAAGCGCGCTGGTCTCCCAGTCTCTTGCCATGTCAGCCGGTCTTAAGACAAGATTGAAGAGCGTCCTTCACGGGCAGAGATGATATCGATCGGTTCCGCGATTTGGTGAGGGTGTTGTAAGAATAGACGGCTCAACTAAGAAACCGACATAAGTAAATATTTATCTGCGAGCTGCGTCGTGTCCATAATTTGTCCCCAATGTCAGACTCAAAACCGTGACCAAGCGCTTTTCTGCGATGAATGCGGGGCGCGGCTCGAAGCGGCGTGCCTTAATTGCGGCGAGGCCAATCGGCGGACGGCCAGTTTCTGCCGCAATTGCGGCCAGTCGATCAATCAAACTGCGACAAGTACTTCGGCTCCAACCGCAGGAGCACCCACCCCGGACACCTACGTACCCAAGCACCTGGCGGAAAAGATCCTGGCCTCTCGGCATACTCTTGAAGGAGAACGAAAGCAGGTCACGGTTCTTTTCGCAGACATACGAGGTTCGACCAGCTTGCTCGAAGGCCTCGATCCCGAAGAGGGGCAGAAGATCATCGATCCGGTACTGCGCGTCATGATGGAAGCCGTCCATCGCTATGAAGGAACCGTCAACCAGGTGTTGGGTGATGGGATCATGGCTCTCTTTGGCGCGCCGCTGGCTCATGAGGACCACGCGCTGCGTGCATGCTACGCAGGATTGGCGATGCAGGATGAGATGCGGCGTTACCGCAAAATGATTGGCCAGTCCGAAGAGTCGGGATTGCACATTGGCATCGGATTGAATTCTGGTGAGGTCGTCGTTCGCTCGATCGGTAACGATCTTAATATCGACTACTCAGCTTTAGGTCACACGACCCATTTGGCCGCGCGGATGCAAGAACTTGCCGGACCAGGTGTAAGTCTCATGTCCGCCAATACGTTGCGGCAAGTCGAAGGCTTTATCCAAGTCAGGTCTCTCGGCACCGTGCAGGTGAAGGGCGTTTCCCGAGCGGTTGACGCTTACGAGCTGATCGGCGCTACTTCGGCGCGGACACGCCTACAGGCGGGCGCCGCCCGAGGATTGACGCCTTTGGTTGGGCGTCGAACAGAAATTGAGGTTTTCAAGAAGCTCGTGGGGGAAACAGCAGCCGGGAAGGGCCAAATCTTGGCAATGGTCGGCGAGCCAGGCATTGGGAAATCGCGCTTGGTTCACGAATTTACTCGGCATCAGTTACCCCCAGGTTGGCTTGTGCTCGAGGGCGCATCAGTTTCCTATGGTAAGGCAACGCCCTATCTCCCGTTGATTGAAATGTTGCGCGGTTATTTCCAAATTGCCGACGGAGAGGGCAGCGAGAACATTCGAAACCAAGTAGTAATGCATCTTTTGGAACTGGACAGTAGGCTCAAAGATGCTATTCCGCCGATTTTTTCTTTGCTTGGCGCGTTACCCGAGGAAAAAGATACTGGCACGAACCGCGAGCCTTACTGGCATGAGCAGCTGCAAGATATCGGCGAGATGATAAGGCGCTTCAACTCGATGGATCCGCAGCAGCGCCGCCGTGCCACTTTGGAGGCGCTCAAGCGGATTTGTGTCAGGGAAAGCCATAGACAAAATCTGATGTTGGTCTTCGAAGACTTACACTGGATCGATCATGAAACCCAAGCGTTTCTTGATGGGGTAGTGGATAGTCTTCCACTGGCCCGCATAATGCTACTCGTCAATTATCGGCCCGAGTACAACCATGCTTGGTCAGAAAAGAGTTATTATTCTCAAATTCGTGTTGATCCCCTCCAGACGAGTAACGCGGAAGAATTCTTGTCAAAACTGCTCGGAACTAATCCAGACCTCGCGCCGCTTAAACAGCTATTGATCAAGCGCACGGAAGGAAATCCTTTCTTTGCCGAAGAGAGCGTGCGCTCCCTTGTCGAAACTGGGGTCTTGAGCGGCGAAAAAGGGGCTTACCGGCCGGCTCTGAAAATTGATGATCTTGTGATTCCGAGCACAGTGCAAAATGTCGTGGCGGATCGTATCGATCGATTGCCGATCGAGGAGAAACATTTGCTCCAAACCGCCGCTGTCATCGGTGTTGCTCTTCCTTTTACATTACTGCGTGCCGTTACCGAGCTCTCCGATGAAAGTTTGAAAATCTGCCTAAGTCATCTTCAGGCCGCGGAATTTCTCTACGAGACCAGCCTATTCCCCGACCTGGAATATACTTTCAAACATGCGCTGGTTAATGAGGTCGCCTATGGCACGCTCTTGCACGAGCGTCGCAGATGGCTGCATTCGCAGGTGGTGACGGCGTTGGAACAAATCAAGGGAAGTGTTTCGCACGACCATCTGGAAAAACTTGCGCACCACGCGTTCCACGGCGAGCTTTGGGATAAGGCGGTGGATTACTTGGGACAATCCGCAAGCAAGGCCGCGGCGCGCTCCGCTAACCGAGCAGCCGCGGATTTTTACTACAGCTCACTGGCGGCGTTACAACACCTGCCGCAGGACGGTGACGCGTTGCGGCGCGCCGTGGATGTTCGATTGGAACTTCGCAACCCGCTTTTTCTTCTCGGCCAATTTGAAGAACTCCACCGAAGCTTGCGAGAAGCCGAAGCGATCGCCGAGAGAATAGGCGATCATAAACGGCTGGGACGAGTGCTCAATTTTTTGGTTGGCTATTACGGGGTCGTCGGCGATCATGACCGCTCCATCGAGTCCGGGACGCGCGCTCTGCGAATTAACCGAGACGATATGGAACTGAATACCGTGACCCATTATTACATGGGGGTAGCCTTCCATCATACGGGGCAATACGAGCAATCGATCACGATGCTCAATCGGGCTCTCTCGGTTGTGAAAGACCAACGCTTCAAACATGAGCGGTTTGGCACCGCCACTGTCATCTCGGTGATCTGTCGCAGTTGGTTGACTCAATGCTTCGCGCAAGTGGGTGAGTTCAAGGACGGGATTCCTATCGCCGAGACCGGCATTCGAATCGCCGAAGAGAGCGAGCATGCGTACAGCCTCGCCTACGCGTACTGTAGCTTGGGATTTTTATTCCTCGTCAAAGGCGATTTAGAACTCGCGATCAGCGCATTGGAAAGAAGCCAAAAAATCTGCGGGTCGAGCGAGATTCGGGTGCTGACGACTCAAGTTGGCTCGAATTTAGGTTACGCCTACGCTCTCGCAGGACGTATTGGCGACGCTATTCCATTGATGGAAAAAGCCGAGGAGCAATCGGAGTTGATTGGTCGTAAAGCGGGGTGGGCGCTGCGGCTTACCTGGCTGGGCCATGCGAGTTTGCTAGAGCGTCGAATCGGTGCAGCGCGAGAACAGGGTCAACGCGCGTTGGCTTTGGCCAGCGACGGCGGCGAGCGAGGATATCAAGCGTGGGCCCATAAACTCTTAGGCGACGCTATTCAGCAAGAGTCATCAAATCCCAGCGAAGCCCTTAGTCATTATGCTTCGAGCATGGCATTGGCGACGGAATTGGCCATGCGTCCGCTGCAGGCTCACATTCACTTGAGTCTAGGACGATTGCATCGCCGTGAGAATCAGATCGAGCAAGCCAGAACTGAATTATCTCTGGCCCTCACGTCTTACCGCTGCATGGAGATGCCCAGCTGGATAGGCGCAGCGGAGCAAGAACTCAGCACGCTAGTTCACTGACGGACGGATTGAAGCGAGAGTTGCCATGGTTCTGGAGACGGACAAACCATCTAGCTTCGTTTCGCGCGCCAGGGCTCGGGTTATGCCCGACAATCCTTTCACCAAGTTTACCCGGAACAACATTGAGCAATCGATTGCCAGCCGGTTTGAAGAGTTAGTCAACAATGACCCGTCGCGTATTGCGGTCAAGGTAGACGACCAAGCCGTAACTTACGGCACATTGAATAAGATGGCGAATCGGATTGCCCATGCCCTGCGGTCAGGCAGCGGCGCGAGCAACGAACCGGTTGCCGTGTTGGTAAAGAATGATCTGGGGACGATAGCCGCCATCTTAGGAATTATCAAAGCGGGCAAAATTTATGTCCCTCTCGACATCTCGTTTTCAGCCGCTTGGGCAAAGTTTATTCTTCAGGATACCAACAGCAAGATCGTGCTAACCGGAAGGGACGGGCTAGGCCTGGCAAAGTCATGGCTAAATTCAGCGCACATTCTAATTGACTTCGAATCCCTCGATGCCGGTTGGAGCGAGGCAAATCCTGCAAACAGAGTGTCGCCCGACGCCCTTTCACAAATTCTTTATACCTCGGGAACCACCGGCCATCCGAAGGGAGTGATGGATAACCATCGCAACATGCTTCATTACGTTATGAGATTGGGGAACGCGTCGCATATTTCACCAGAGGACCGCATGACTCTAGTGCGCCCGCCCAGCAGCGCCGGTGCGTTGAGTAATCTCTACCTGGCCTTACTGAGCGGCTCGGCAATATTCCCGGTGGACCTTAAGCAAGTCGAATTGACGGCAATCGCTGATTGGCTCCAGCGCGAGAAGATTACCATCTTCCATGCTGGCGGAACGGTGTTTCGTCATTTCGCCCAACAATTGACCGGCGCCGAACAATTTCCCGACTTACGCCTGATCCGGTTGGGCAGTGGGCAGGTTTTCGCACAGGATCTGAAATTGTTTAAGCGCCATTTTCCCGATGCCTTACTGCTCCATGTTTTGTCAAACACTGAAACAAACACTTACCGAGTTCATTTTTTTAGTAATGATTCGCATCTCCCCGACGGCGCGTTGCCAGTGGGTTACGCGGTCGAGGATATGGAAGTCTTGATTCTCGACGATTCGGGAAACCCCCTCGGAGTGAACGAGGTCGGCGAGATTGCCGTCCGCAGTGATTATATTTTCCCAGGTTATTGGAATAATTCGGCGTTGACGGATGCTGTGTTTGTTGGTGATCCCGATGGCCGCGGCCGGAGAATTTATTGTACCGGGGATCTGGGGCGGCTCCAGCCGGATGGATGCCTCGAATATCTGGGGCGCAAAGATTTTCGACTGAAGATTCGCGGTTACAGAATTCAAGCCGAGGAAGTTGAGTTGGCGTTGTTACAGATGCCGGAAATAAGTCAGGCGGCGGCGGCGGCGCATAAAGACGGTTACGGCGATGACCAGTTGGTCGCGTATGTTACACCGGCCACCAAGGAGATTCCTACGATAAGCCGCATGCGCGATTCGCTAAAAAAATGGCTCCCGGATTACATGGTGCCCCGTAAGTTTATGATCCTAGAGAGCTTGCCACTCAATACCAACGGCAAAGTCAATCGCCAGGAATTACCCACGCCGGACCTAGATCGGCCCAAACTCGGCACCCAATTCAGCGCGGCAACCACCTCGATGGAATCGGTGCTCGCCAAGATTTGGTCTGAAGCCCTGGGTATAAACAGCGTCGGCATCCATGATCTTTTTTTTGATCTTGGCGGCGACTCAATAATTGCCGCCCGAATCGTTTCGGCGATCGGCCGAATTTTTCCCTGGAATCTTACCTTAGCGGAGTTTTACGATGCTTGTACCGTGGCACAGGCGGCTCAACTTCTTGTGCAAAAGGCACCGAGCGCGGAACTGGCGGAAAAGGTGGCGATTTTGTTTTTACAGGTCGATGGTATGTCTTCCGCTGAAATCGAAACCATGCTAGCCGACGAGCGCAACAAACGGCGGCCGGAAAAAAAAACACAGCTTCTAAAAAAAGACTAGTGCCTTGAACCAAAGAGATGAGCTTCTTGCCTACCTTTTAGAACGCGAGGGATTTGAGCGACAGTCCGAATACACGATCCCGCGTAGGGACAATGATGACGCTCGGCCCCCTCTATCGTTTGCCCAAGAACGATTTTGGTTCTTAGATCAATTCGAGCACGCCCGTCCGGTATATAATGGGTGCAAAGTCGAACGACTCGTCGGCGAACTAAGGTTAGAAGTTCTGTTGGAATGCCTTAATCTCATCGTGCGCCGGCACGAGGTCCTGCGCACCAGCTATCCAGCCCCAGATGGCAGGCCAATCCAACGCATTGCGCCCAGTTACTCAATCGAGATTACTGTGACGGATCTGGAACATGTTGCCGATGCTGAACTGCCATGCGCAATCGAACTGTTGATTCGCAATGAATGGCTACAGCCAATCGATCTTTCGGAAGGACTACCGATTCGCGCGCGACTGGCACGGATTGATCACGCCCAACATCTGTTGGTTCTGACCTTGCATCAGATTGTTTTTGACAGTCAATCCGTGGCGATTTTTTTTCGCGAACTATGGACCGCATACGAGGCCATACTGAACGGCAGAGAGCCGCAGTTAGCGGCATTGCCTGTGCAATATGCGGATTTTGCAAGCTGGCAGCGCCACCGCGTTTCAGGCCAAACCTTCCAGTCGCACCGTGAATATTGGGTTCAGCGACTGAGCGGTACGCTTCCAGTCTTGAATTTCCCCACCGACAAGCCTCGACCGCCGGTGCAAGGGTTTGACGGATCAAGGCTATCAATCCTATTGCCCGAAACATTGCAGCTAAAGCTTAAAGAGTTGAGTCGAGAGAATGGCGTTACGCTTTTTGTGACGCTGCTCGCGGCGTTTAAGACCCTGCTTTACCGCTACACCGCTCAGGAAGATCTGCTAGTCGGCTGCCCGGTGCTCAATCGCCGACTGCCCGAGATTGAAAATTTGCTCGGCTCATTTGTCAATACTCTGGTGCTGCGCACGGACTATTCGGGCAGTCCGACTTTCCGTGAAACGCTTCGACGTGTCCGAGAGACTTGTGTAGGCGCTTTCGCACACCAAGACTTTCCTTTTGAAAAGTTGGTCGAGGAATTACAACCCCAGCGCGACTTGGCCCGTAACCCGATTTTCCAAGTCATGTTCGCTTTCCAAAATACTTCGGTTCCAGCCCTTGAACTGGCGGGACTTCGATCCGAAGCCGTCGATATTGATGGCGGGATGACAAAATTCGATTTGACCTTCTCTCTCATTGATAAGGAACATGGAATCGCCGGCCATATCGAGTACAGCACAGACTTGTTTAATCGAGTCCCGATCGAGAGGATGGCTCGACATTTTCAGACCTTATTGGAAGGAATCGCCGTCGACCCGGATCAGTCCATTGCAACGCTGCCAATAATGACCGAGCCGGAGCGCCACCAAATTCTTTTCGAATGGAACGATACCGTGGCGGATTATCCGAAAGACAAATGCCTCCACGAATTGTTTGAAGAGCAAGTCGAGCGAACGCCGGACGCCATCGCCCTGGAGTACCAAGATAAACGAATCACTTACCGAGAGTTGAATCGCAAAGCCAATCAACTGGCACATTACTTAATCAGTCTGGGCATCGGCCCAGAAAAGCTCGTCGGTATCTGCGTTGAGCGCTCCATCGAGATGGTGGTCGGCCTGATGGGAATTCTCAAAGCCAGCGGCGCCTACGTGCCGTTGGACCCCAGCTATCCCAAAGAGCGCCTGCGATTCATGCTGGAAGATTCCCAGGTCTCGGTTCTGCTAACCCAAGC
>VBKY01000167.1:594-4462 GCA_005879255.1 Deltaproteobacteria bacterium | reverse complement strand
ATGGCGATCCTCGATCCTCGATCTTCGATCTTCGGCTGAAAGTGGTTTATCTCGATCAAGACTTACCGATGATCGAGCAGCAAAGCAGTCAAAATCCAACAACCCCAATCGACTCTCACAATCTCGCTTATGTGATTTACACCTCCGGCTCGACCGGACAGCCGAAGGGCGTTCAAATCGAACACCGATCGGTGGTCAACTGCCTATCGTCAATCGGTCGAGCGATTGACCTTTCGCCGCAAGATGCGTGGCTAGCGGTTACAACGATCTCCTTCGACATCGCCGCTCTCGAACTTTACCTGCCGTTGATCAGAGGCGCAAAATTAACTCTGGCGGGTAAAGTTGAAAGCAGTGACAGCGGGCAGTTACTGGCTCGAATGAAAGCTTCGCGCACTACAATTGTACAGGCGACTCCGTCGCTGTGGAAGATGCTGCTCGAAAACGACTTAAAGAATAAGCCCAATTTCAAGATTCTCTGCGGTGGCGAAGCCTTATCACGTCAACTGGCCGACCAGTTATTAGGCCGCGGCAGTGTTTGGAATCTCTACGGGCCGACCGAATCGACGATCTGGTCGACGATGGCCAAGGTTGCAGCGGATGACAAACCGATTCCAATCGGCCGGCCCATCGCTAATACTCAAATCTACATTCGGGATAATTATCTCCAACCTGTCCCCATCGGTATCCCGGGCGACCTCTATATCGGCGGTGACGGTCTGGCGAGGGGCTATCTCAATCGCCTCGAACTGACACCGGAAAAATTTATTCCAAATCCCTTCAGCGATAATTCGAACTCCGGCCTATACCGAACTGGCGATCGAGCGAAATATCTCGCCGACGGCAATATCGAATTCCTCGGCCGCATCGACAATCAGGTCAAGGTCCGAGGGCATCGCGTAGAGTTAGGCGAAATCGAAGCGGCCCTGAATCAGCATCCGGCTGTGAAAGACAGCGTAGTTGTGGGTCGTGATATTGGCAGGGATGCGGACTCAGGGAGCAAGGAGCCAAATTCCAAAATCGAAGATCTAAAATCCGAAATGAGTTTGGTTGCTTATATCGTTCCGACGCAATCTAAATCCCCGCTCGATGATTTGTGCGACTTCTTGAGAGAAAAGTTGCCGGAGTTCATGATTCCTTCTATTTTCGTGTCGCTGAAAGCGCTCCCGCACACGCCCAATGGAAAGATGGACCGGCGGTCGTTGCCGCCTCCCGGGGGTTTGCGGCCTGATATGACTCAAGAGTTTGTGCTGACACGCACTCCCACAGAAGAATTACTGGCGGGAATCTGGAGCGAGGTGCTGCGCTTAGACAGCGTCGGTGTTCACGACAATTTTTTTGATTTGGGAGGCCATTCTTTAGTCGCTGCTCGCGTAATCGCTCGGATTCGCAAGATATTCGCAATAGAGTTGCCGTTACGCGCGATATTTGAGACACCGACCGTAGCTGGCTTAGCACGAGCCGTAGAGGCAAGTTTACAAAGCGGTCAAAAGATGGCAGGACCTCTCATAACTCGGCGATTGGATGAAACTCCGATTCTTCCATCCAGCGCACAGGAGCCGTTGCTGCATCTGGGACGAGTTTTTCCAGGCATAAGCCTTTTCAATATCCCGGCGGTTTATCGATTGAAGGGGCCTGTCAACGTAACCGCGTTGCGGCAGAGCATCGCCAGTGTTGTCGACCGTCACGAAGCGTTGCGCACCAGCTTCCCAATCGTAAACGGTCAGCACGTTCAACGCATCAGTTCGCCACCACAACCGATCGAATTCGACTTGCTGAATCTGGGAGCCCTGCCGCCCGAAGATCGCGAAGCCGGAGTATGGATGACGGTAAGAGAAGAGGCGGATCAGCCTTTTGATTTGGATCATGGCTCACTGTACCGAGTCAGACTCCTTCGTTTGGACAACGAGGAGCATATACTGCTCATCGTTCTACACCATGTTATTAGCGACGGTTCTTCGATGGCCGTTTTTTGCCGCGATTTGGCGGCGTTCTATGAAGCTTTTTCCTCGGGCTGCCCGTGCAGTCTTCCTGCGTTGCCCATCCAATACGCAGACTTTACCCAATGGCAAAGGCAAGCGATCAAGGACGGGTTGCTCGACGGTCAAATTGCTTACTGGAAGCAGCAATTGGCGGGCTTCTTGCCGATTTTAGAATTGTGCCCGGGCCGGCCTATTGCGGACGAACTCACTTTCTTTACGGGTCATAGATCGTTAGCAATTAAAGGAGATCTCTTCACGGCGATCAAGAATTTGAGCCAAACGGAACAGAGCACCGTGTTTGTGATCCTTTTGACTGCCCTGAAGATTCTTCTTTATGGTTACACGAGGGAGCGAGATATCCGCATAGGAACACTGGTTGAAAATCGTAGCCGATCCGAGACCGAGAATCTGATCGGTCATTTCGCGAATACCTTAATCATACGGACAGGAATTTCCGCTGATTTGAGTTTTGATGAATTCGCACAGCAGGTTCGAGATATAACTCTCGCCGGATATGCTCATCAGGAACTACCTTTTGAAGCTCTAATCCAGGCTTTGGAGAGAGAGCAAAAATTGAATCGCGCCGACCTTTGTCAAGTCATGCTTATATACCAGAATGTCCCCATGCATCTATTCACAATGCCCGGCCTGAGCATCGAGGCATTGCACGATCTTCGGAGTACGAAAGGGCTCGACTTTACGCCGACGACATTCGATTTAGTCTTTCTGATAAAAGAACGGCCCGGCGAACTAATGGGCTCTGTTATCTATAAAGTAGGAAAGTTTGAGGAGGCCGAAATCGACTTGATTATTGAACATTTTCTCGAGATTCTTGGACGTATTGTTGCGCAGCCTCGTTTGCTAGTTTCCCAAATTTGCTCCATTCCAGACAGGCGAGTCTAAACGTTTCCCGGGTTTAATCTAACTGACACTCTAGCGAGTCTCAGCACCCGGTTAAATTTTGCCCTTGACATCTATGCTCTGAAACAAATATTAATAGGCTCCAACTTCAAGACATTTGGAGGATCGCACATGGCGCTCATTAGTCAATTGTTTCGGTCTAACCCAAGTCTCAATGAATTGGGGTTCAAAATCCTCGAGAACTGGTACAAGCAAACCGCCCAGCAAAAAACTGAACATCTAAAATGGCTAGCTGATGAGCTAAGGACCGCAACTCTATCGGGAAAACAAATTGCGGTGGAGTTAGCCGATCGTTTAGGGGTTCAAATCTCAGATGATTTTCCACCACCCAAACCGAAGGGGCGAGGGCGAAAGTAGACGGGAAAGACCGCGCTAGAGCTGTAGCCTCTTTATTTCTTAATCAATCCCTGGCGGCTCAGGCCTAAGACCTGGGCCGCTTTTTGTTTGTTGCCGTTGCATTGTCGGAGCGCGTCTTCGATCATGCGGGGCCTCGAGGACTTCCACGCCGCAGGGAGAATCTGACCCTTTGCCAATAGTTGCGCTGGTTCGTTGGATATCGATGAGTTCTAAACCGAGTCCCCGAAATCTCGCGATTCGACGCGTCCAAATGCTCTTTCGCCGATCGTTTTTCCCTTTCCAAACGCGACTACGCGTCTGCTTTTTTCTCGACTCATCCGCACTCCATCTCAAACGCACGACAACGGACTTAACAGAACGACAACTAAGTTCATACTTTGGCATGGCTTCGAATGTAGCCAATAGTCGAATCACGATCGCCTCGTAATCCCCTCCAGTCACGATTTTCATTTCACAGCTTCTTACATTCGTTGCGAAAATGATTCTGTAGCAGGGCCTTGAGTGTCGCGATTACTGATTTCTCGCAGATGCGCTTGCGGAGTTTCGGCTTGGCACGATGCATGCTCTTCGCAGGAGTCAGAGAGTGAAAATCTGGAAAAGAAAGGAGGTGA
>VBKY01000167.1:0-557 GCA_005879255.1 Deltaproteobacteria bacterium | reverse complement strand
TTCCACGCTGTTCTGGGGCGTGCCGATGGCCTACGGGGAGGAATTAGGCTCTGGCCAAGTCGTAAAGGTTCCTGCTACCGACGCCGGCTATTGTCACCTGAAGTTCCCGCCGATGCGCGAGGACAGTCTGTCCTGGGCGCGGCCGGTTCTTGATGATAACTCGACCGCTATCATCGATTTCTATGGACCATGCGATCATGATCCACTCGGAAATGACGAGATAAAGGCGCAGCGGCGTTTGAAATTTGGCGGAATCTATGGGGATAGCGAATGAATGACAACGCGGATCTAATCATGCATTAGGGGAGGGAGTGTCCCTCCCCTAATGACCAGTTGCAGGGCTGGCTAAACACAACACCGACGTGACATTTAACAAGAATAGAAGAGAGACTCTACAATTGCTCATCGCCAACGCTGCCGTGCCGCTTAACGATTTACAAAATCCAACCTGAGGGCAAACTCGCCGAAATCCTGCGTCAGCCTGTAATGGCTAATCGCTTCAGCTTCTTTACCAATCCCTGTCGGCTGAGGCCGAGCTCTTGAGCTGCTTTTTGTTT
>VBKY01000501.1 GCA_005879255.1 Deltaproteobacteria bacterium | reverse complement strand
CGCGAAAATTGACCACGTTGCAGCGAAAGTTTTCCGACTGTCCTTCACCGATGATGGCTTGTCGTGTTCGGCTGACCGGTCCGCCGGTCCATCCGGCGATCGGCGTGGCGGTGTCCATCGCATGTTCAGGTAAATCATTAATTTTCAGTATGCGCATATTGGCCTCCGTGTGGGTTCGCGATTAGCACGATTGGAAAAACTCGACAGCATTGTCGACCAGAATCTTCTGCTTCTCATCCGCGGGCACACCAGAAAACATGTCATCGATCACGCGTCGTGAATTCGGCCAGTCACCGGCAGAGTGTGGAAAGTCGTTGCCCCACATGATTCTGTCCACGCCGATATCGTAGCGCAGGCGTAGACCGATGCGGTCGTAGATGAATCCCCAGTAAAAGTGTTCGCGCAATATTTGACTCGGCTCTTGTCGGAGCTGCTGCAAGCCAAAATAGCGCTCCATCCAAAAGCGGCTGCGCTGGTAAACATCATCCAATTGCTCGTAATAATACGGTAACCAACCGATCTGGGTTTCCGCCCAGTATAACCGCAGCGCGGGATAACGATCGAACACGCCGGAGAGCAGCAGCTGCACGGCGTTGAGTCCGCTGTTGCCGCCGAAGCGAGTCAGCACGCGGATAGGATCGCCGCCGAAAGCGACCTCACCAGGCTCCTTATCGTACTTGAAAAGCGGCCCGTCGGTCCTTTGTAAACCGACGTGGACCGTAACGGGCATATTCAAGTCCAGCGCCGCCGCCCAGAAGCGATCGTCTTCGGGCGTCGGATACAGTTTTCCGCTGGGAAAAGTGTTGAGCGCAACTCCCTTTAGCCCGGCTTTCCTGCAATATTCCATCTCTTTTACCGCCGCAGCGACAGAGGCGCTCGGAATCACGCCCATCGCCAGTAAACGCTCTCGGTTTGCGGCGCAATATTCCTCTGCTAAAAATTCGTTGTAAGCATGAATCACCGCCAGATAGGCATCGTCGTTGCGGATTCCTCGCCAAAAGCCGAGGTTTCCCGCGGAGGTGAAAAGTACCTCGCCGTCGATCCCGTCTTGGTCCTGCTCTTTTAGCCGCTGATCGGGAGTCCCAGCGCCCTCGGATCCTTCGTAGGTTAAACCCGTGAGTTCGTGCCTTTCATAGGGCTTGCCGGCAATCGCAAGTCCGAGAACATACATCGGCCGGTTCTCAACGATGATGGCGTCGCCACCGTTGGCGAGCTTAATTAACCGCGGCGCCCGGTCGCGGTATTTATTCGGCACTCGCTTGGTCCACCGCTCCGGTGAAATTTCTAAATGAGAGTCTGCGGAAAATAGCCGATATTTACTCGCCATGGCGAAGCCTCCCTATCGTATGTGTATTGCTATAACCCAAATCCGAAATTCGAATATCGAAATCCGAAAAAAATTCAAAATTCGAAATCCAAAACTCAAAGTCCGAAACGAATTTGTTTGGAACATTGTGGTTTTTGTCATTTGATATTGTTTCGAGCTTCGGATTTCGTGCTTCGAATTTACCGTTTTATCCTTTGCGCCTTTGCGTCTTTGCGCGAGATATTCCAATTTTTTTGGTTGCGGCTTAGCCGCGCTGGGCCTTATTCGTTTTCCACACCCTTGACCGGGACTCTTGCCTGCTTCATTTTTTCACCGGTCTCGTAGTAACGGCCTTGAACGGCAATCCTGCCCGCTTCGAGATTCTCCTCCGACCACCAGCCAAGCTCGTAGCCAAACCAGGGAGGGCGCAAGTTGAGAGGCGGCAACTCTAGTTGCTTCCACAACCCAAGCGCGTCTTCCATGATCTCCTTGCGCGGCAGCGATACCGGTGGATAAGGCCATGGCCGGGTGGCGTCGATCAGCATCCTCGTCGACTGAATCTCGGAAGTTCCGGCGTGCACACCGCCGGGGTTTCCCGTGCCTGGAGGAAAGGCCGACCAATCGGCGGATTGAAGTCGCGATGGTTTGATTCGGACATCGCGATGGGGTTGCATGCGAAACGTCATCGCCCAGAAAATTCCCTCGGCATCGCGCGGATCAATGTCATCGTCCACGACGATGATCATCTTGGCCCCCACCGCGGCAGACTCATGGCAAGCGTCGAGAATTTCCACGGCCTGTCCCGGTTTAGGGTCGCTGACTTGCACGCAGCATAGTCCCCAGCTTCCCGTCGATTCATGGAACGCGACTCTCGTCACATTTTCGAACTTGCTTCTTAAAAAGGACAGTACATTGCCTTCCGCCCCCGTGCCGCGAATTTTGCTCGACTCCGACGGCGGAAATTGGCTCAGCATCGCGACGAAAATCGGATTTTTTCGGTGCGTGATACAGGTAATATCCATGAAGGGGTTTAATTGTTGTGGATCCATGTATCCGGTGAATTCTCCGAACGGTGCTTCGGGCTCCATCAACTCGGTATTGATCAGTCCTTCGATCACGATCTCAGCATTGGCGGGGACAAGCAGATCCACGGTCTT
The DNA here is from genome assembly GCA_005879255.1 of Deltaproteobacteria bacterium. The sequence continues at coordinate 1,150 of VBKY01000501.1, read as the reverse complement.
CGCTTTGACTACCGGCACCGCTTCGCCCGCCAAGCCGCCGGCCACCGCATATTCGTCAACGCCGTAGGGAATCTTGACAACCGAAGCGTAAGACACGCTCGGCGGCGCGCCGATCACGATCGCCGCCGGCATCGGTTTTCCGATCTTCTGCCATTTACGCCAATGCTGCGAAATATGCTGCTGACCGCCGGCGTTCATGCCGATCCGCGTGCGCGCTTTGACCATGCCGCGGTAGTTGCCGATGTTGCGCACTCCGGTTTCGGGATCGTAGGTGATGAAATGACTCGCGCTCGTGTACGGCGCAGCGTCGAAGCCCGGTGTCGAGATCGGAATCGGAAAAGTTTCGAGCCCCTTTCCCGGCTTGTCGAGGTCAGCGCCCAACTGCACGACCTCCTGCACTGGCGCGTCGTCGACGAGCAGAGGCTCAATTGGATGGTTGCGCGCCTCGGTCCAGCGCTGGCTGATCTTGTCCGGATCGCATTGCAAACCGACGCCGTAGATCTGTCGCGAGCCGGCGAGACAGGCGATCACCACAGGGATATCGTAGCGCCGCCCGGACACATCGGTGACGTTGGTGAAGAAAAAGGCCTTGCGCTCCGATTCGGGCAGGCCGCGAAACTGTAGTCGGACCAGCGGATGGAGCTGCGTGTCTTTATTGATTTGACGATCGATGCGCACGAGCAAATGCGCACGTTCAAGGCCGTCAATGAGCTCGCGAATGTCTTTGTAATAAGCCATTGTATCCTTCCTTGAATGCGGTCACGCTGAGGCGATTCGTGCTGCTTCGAATCCATAATCGCGATCGCATCACTTCGCCGGCGGAATCGGCCCGGCGCCAAGCAATTGTTGCATCACTGACTTTACCTTCGTATCATCCGGGACATCTTGGAGAAATTTTTCGATCTCTTCTCCCGAGATCGCTTCCAGAGGCTCCGCCGTCATCCGTTCATAGTCCTTGGCGAATTGGGGATCGCTCCATAGCCTCCTGAACGCCTGCCGCAACGCGACAGCCGCCTCCTCGGGTATACCTTTCTGGGTAAAGTAAACGGAACTTCCGGGTCGGCTGTTTTGATAGAAGCGTAACACATCCTTCTTGAGCTGAGTGTCAGCGTAGTCATTAACCGTATCTGTTTTAGGAAACCCTGGCACC
>VBKY01000500.1 GCA_005879255.1 Deltaproteobacteria bacterium | reverse complement strand
CTCACCATCTCACGCAGACGATCTTCCCGGCACCGTTGGAAGAGATCACAGCAGAGCTAAAGAGCACAGGCCGCTGGGAGGGGGAATTGATCCACACGCGGCGCGACGGGACACAGGTCGTGGTGGCGAGCCGCTGGGCGCTGCAATTGGACGAACGGGCAAAGCCAGTTGCGGTCCTGGAGACTAACAATGATATCACTGAGCGCAAGCGGGCAGAGGAAGCGCTACACAAGGCGCAGGGGGAGCTGGCTCATGTCACGCGGGTGGCGACTCTGGGCGAGATGACGGCCTCTATTTCCCATGAAGTCAACCAGCCGCTCGCCGCTGTCATCACCAACGCCAATGCCTGTTTGCGCTGGCTCGCCCGCCAATCGCCTGATCTGGATGAGGCACGAGCCGCCGTGGAGCGCATCATCCGTGATGGCAGCCGTGCAAGCGAAGTGATCGGGCGAATTCGCGCCCTCGTCAAGAAATCTCCCCCGCGGCAGGACTGGCTCAGTATCAACGACATTATCCTAGAGGTCATCGCCCTGGCTCGCAGCGAAATGCACATGAATCGTGTCTCGCTGCAGACTCAACTCGCAGATAGCTTGCCGCTGGTGCTTGCAGATCGAGTCCAGCTTCAACAAGTACTCCTGAATCTGATCGTCAACGGCATCGAAGCAATGAACCGGAGTAGCGAAGGGACGCGAGAGTTAGGGGTCAGCACTGAGAAAGACGGATTGAACCGAGTGTTGATTGCTGTGCGCGATTCAGGGGTAGGGCTAAACCCGGAGAGTTTAGAACATCTCTTCGACCCCTTCTATACGACGAAGCCGGATGGAATGGGGATGGGGCTGGCGATCAGCCGTTCGATCATCGAGGCACACGGTGGCCGGCTTTGGGCCACGCTAAACGCGCCTTGCGGCGCAGTCTTTCAGTTCACGCTGCCGCATGATGGCGAGAGAGTATCATGACGCTCCCGCCTTGTTGCAAGGCAGCCGATACGAAACGGGCGCCCATCACGAAGGGCTGATTTTGAAGTTCATAACCGCGACGAGCGGCAGATCGGTAAGTCCCGTGTGTTGGCCCGATAGACTCCACGCCGTCTCATTGTCGACGGAGTATGGCAAAGGTTTCGACTTGCTTGGCTCGTTCACGGTCACTCACCGAAGCAGCCAGCCACCTGGTTGCGATTCGTTAGAGCAGCCCCGAACAAGGTTGATAGCAAAGCCAGCGTCCATCTGACGACATTTCCAGTTGGTCTGCATATATAAGGGTTAGGTCGGGACACTCTCGGTCGCCGGGTCAGCCGCATTTTCCTGCCTACCGTTTAGCAACGTAGAAGTAATACATAGCTTTGTAGCCTACCCGAGTCACTTTCCCCGCCTGCGCTTGGCTACAGGGTTCGGTGGGCGCTTTGCCGCCTACGGTATGTACACGTTGGATGCTCTTGGTCTGACTGAAGACTCCGGTCCCCGAAGTTGATTTCGCGTTCAACAGTAACCATGGAATGGCCCCGGAGTCTGGACCAGCGACTTGCGCCTTCACTTCACCAACCACCTTGCTTCCATCATTCGATTCCCAGGTCGGGCCTGCATAGTGTTTGCCGATCTTGTTGCCTGCCCTATCGAACAGGTCAGCTTCCGGTGCTTTGAAGACCCACTCGAACCGTGTCGGCACATCCTTGCTGGCGTTGCACTCATAGATCTGCACACCGGTGGCCTCTGTCTCAAGTGATAACACTTCGGTCGCCGGGGTCCTTAGATTTTCGGGTACCAAAGGAATCGTCCCGAACCTAGACGTTGCGCAACCCGCGACAAGCGCGACGAATAACATCTGCGTCATTGCTATTACATCGTGCCTTTTCATCTGGTCCTCTTGAACGCTAGAGATTTGATCATGGTCATGCTTAACGAGGGTACATGATTTCGCCGGGACAGAAACAACAAAGCATTCGCCCAACAAGCATATTTTTGAAATATCGCGTCGTCAATGCCAGAAATGTCGGCCTCGGTCTCCAACTCGATTCTAGTGATGGAAAACCCTTCGCCAACCTTTTCCAGTTTCTATTCGATTTGCTGCTGTTGTTTTGGTGGTTTCAAACTTGACCGGTTGTTTGACCTACTGGGCCGTGTAACCGCCATCAACCGCAAAAATCTGTCCGGTAGTGAACGATGCGCCGGCGGAACAGAGCCAGATTACGATGCTGGCGATCTCCTCCGGCTGGCCGACGCGGCCGATGGGAGTCGCGGCTTCCAGCATTTGCTTTACTTCAGGCGATCCCGCCACGAAGTCGCGATACATTCGCGTCTCGATCGCCCCGGGCGCGACGGCGTTGACTCGAACGTTCTGTTTGGCGTATTCCAGCGCGACCGATTTGGTCAGCCCGTTGACGGCGTGTTTGCTGGCAATGTAGACCGCACCCATGGCAAAGCCGATCAGTCCCGCAACGGACGAGTTGTTGACGATGGCCCCGCCGCCGGTTTTCAGCATCGCCGGAATCTCGTGCTTGAGTGAGAGCCAAACGCCTTTGACGTTGATGTCCATGATTTGATCGTAACTCTCTTCGCTCTGATCGGGAAGCGGTGTCAGCAACTGCTCGATGCCGGCGTTGTTGAAGGCAAAGTCGAGCCGGCCGAATTTCGCCAGTGCTTGTTCGATCATCGCTTTGACATCGCTCGCTTTCGAGACGTCGGTTTTGACGAAGATCGCTTCGCCGCCCAAGGCTTTGATCTCGGCGACGACTTCATGCCCCTCCTTCTCGCGGCGTCCGCTGACGACGACCTTCGCGCCCTGTTTGGCAAACTCGATTGCGGCGGCACGGCCGATACCGGCATTGCCGCCAGTGATTAATGCAACTTTTCCTGTGAACTGACTCATAGAGTGCTCCTTCCTCGAACTTCTTAGATCATCGTTAATGAACGGCGGTTGACGATCTTTGCCACCGCGCGTTTTGTTCTATCGTTGGCTGCGTGGCTGCTACCGTGATTTCGTTGAGAATCGGAGTATCGACACAATGCATGCTCTGCTGGATAGCGTCCTCTATCTCGAATCGCCGTGTCGGCATTTTATTCCTGCCAAGAAACAGCTAAGCGCGTTCCGCTAAATCTGCGAGCGCGGTGGTGAGCTTGGTGTTTTCGGAATAATCAACCGGGCAAGTGATCACCGAGACCGTATTGGAAGCCAATGCTTCCTGCAGCGCCGGCAGGAGTTGATCGGCAGCCGTGATGCGATAGCCCTTCGCGCCAAAACTCTCGGCGTATTTGACGAAATCGGGATTGGTGAAACTCATGTGAGATGAGCGGCCCAATTCGAGCTCCATCTTCCACTTGATCAAGCCGTATGCCCCGTCTTCCCAAATCAGGATCACGAAAG
>VBKY01000507.1 GCA_005879255.1 Deltaproteobacteria bacterium | reverse complement strand
CTGCGTCCTTGCCGATGCAGAGAAATCCCGCACAGCTTTTCTTCGACTTGGCGTCAAAGACTTAGACCTCAAATCCGAAACGTTTTGAACGGGCCGCAGTCATTCTTCATCAAGAAGTTTGCAGTAATAGCGCCAGTTGGAACCGGCATGCACCGACTGGCTACTGCCGCCGCGCGACCTGCCGACCAGGAAGTCGATATCTTCCTGCGGGATCGGCTCCGGCGTGCCAAGCAGACTGGCTTGATAATTGATTACCGCGGCATCGTTTAATTTGATCGCCGTCAAGGTTGCATCCTCGATGTTCGGCCCGGCACTGGTGATCCCGTGCCCACGCATGAGGCACGCCGGCTTCTCGCCCATCGCCTTGGCGAACTCTTCGCCAAGCTTTTCGTTCGCGGCAGAATCGGCTTATTGCAAATCGTAAACAGCACAACGGTCAATGGATGTACATGCACGACACACTGCACATCGGGACGGGTTTTATACAACCAAGTGTGAATAAACACTTCCTGCGGTACGTCGAGGCCGTCGTCGCCAACGATCTTCTTGCCGTTGAAATCGACCGTGATAATGTCGCGCGCCGACACGAAACGTAAGCCGGACTCCTCCGGCCCGCGCGCTTTGATCAGCACTCGTTCTTCGCCCGGCACCCGCGCGCTCACGTGGCCGCTCGGCTCTTTGGTCAAATTGAGCTTGCCGAGCATCCGGCAGGACTGGGCAACCTGCTCACGCAGTTTGGATAGATCAGCCATAAAGTTATTCCTCTGCTAAAAGTAAATTTAGGTTGAACGAACGATAAAGCGAGTGGATCATAATCTCGCCGTGGGGCTAAGGCAAGCGAAGAATTACCACTCGCTCTTATAAGCGCGGACAGAATGACGCTACGTACTGGTTCTTGATGGAGTGAAGCCGAAACTCAAAACCCGAAACGCGAAGCTCAGCCCTGAAAAATCCGCGCCCCTCGGTAGACAACAGAGAGGGCGTGGCCACAACTATCCGCACTTAGCCGTGAATTTCACCACTCCGAGATCTGAAATCTGAAATTTGCAATTCCAGGTTAAGCGCTCCTGCGCCTAACCTGGACAAGCTATTCGTTGACGGCGCGGGGCGCGCGATCCTCACCGCTTTGAGCGATGGATTCCAGCAAATGAGTATCGATAAAGGGATTCTTCGCCGGATCGCGAATGATACCCATGGGATCTAGACCCTGCTGCACTTTTTTCATCTCGCGGAACGTCACCTCGCGCAGCATGATAATGCCACGATCCGAGCTGGTCAGCCTCTCAGTGGTGCGGTCCGCGATCGGGCCTTGGGTTTCCCAAGCCATATGGTCTTGCGCCTGCACCATGTCCATGCGGAACTTCGTATAGGGATGCAGCGCGTCGGGCGGATTCTTATACGGCTTGATATATTCCACCGGCGGTTCCTCGTGCTCGACGATCTCGCCATTTTCGCTTGGAAAAAATCGAACAAAATAAACTTTTGTGTGCGTATCGTCCATCGGCACGCGGATCTGTCCAACGTTTCCCTGGCGTAAAATATTCGGAAAAATTACCGGATGCTCGTCGATCATGCCATTCTTGTAAGTCCGCCGCTTCATCAGGCCGTAGGAAACTTCGTAAAAACTGAATTCCTGGACATCGTCGGTCAAGCCACGCGTGCTGTTTTGAATCGTCCGGCCGCGATTGGCGGTGTCTTGGTGGAGAATCTGTAAATGCGCCGGGTCCATCGAATTCTCCATCGCCTGGAACCAATTACAATCGAGCTGCGGTTGAATGAAGATCTTTCGATGTCCGTCTTTTCTGAACCAGATATCGAAATTCGTGATCAGCGGTGCTGGCTCCGGTCCCATATATGCCCAGTAAAGCCCAACCAACTTTTGCACTGGATAAGATTTTTGCTTCACGGTCAGGTGAAATTTGCTCTCGGCGGGTTCCGCCGGAGTTTCCAGGCAATTGCCCTTGGTGTCATAAAGAAACCCATGGTACGGGCAGGCAATCCCGCGCTCTTCGACGCGACCGTAACAGAGCGAAGCGCCTCGGTGTGAGCAGCGATCGTTAAGCAAACCCACTCGTCCCGACTTGTCGCGAAACAGCACCAGCGTCTCGCCGAGAATCCGCACGATTTGCGTGGGGTTCTCAGCGGTGAGTTCGCTGGCAACTCCAACGGGAAACCAATACCGGCGTAACAATTCTCCCGCTTGAGTTCCCGGTCCAACGCGCGTTAGTGTTTCGTTCTCTTCTCTCGTCAACATGGCGCGAATCCTCCGCTGTCGATCTCGATCTACCACCGGCACATTTTTTTTGCCCAGCGAGTTCAATATAATCGGGAGCCCCCACCTATGCAAGAACTTTCCAGAAAAAATCTTTTAAAATCAATTACTTATGTTAGGTATGGAATTTTCATGTGTTAATCGTCAGGGGCAAAAGGAAGGAGCACGGGAGGCGGAAATTCTAGCTGACAGACAATTTGTCTGGAGCCCTGAATAAATTGCTCAGGCTCTGAACGGCGCGAGATGAGGCTTACCGCGAATCCGCAGCGGGACTAAACGACGGAGTCGAAACGGCTTGGAATTCGAACAGAAATTTCACGCGAGCAGCAATCCGAATTTTTCTAAGAAGCGACTTTGCTTGGTTGTTCGTCGCCGCAGTGTCGGCGATGGAGACCGATGCGTTCGTTGATCACACCTAGGTCGATCAGCTTGTTTTTCTCCGGGTCACGGATCAGGCCCATCGGCTCGAGTCCCCGCTGTACCCGTTCGATCTGCTCTTTGAGAAGCCTGCGCAGCACGATGATTCCTTCATCGCCGACGCCGATATGTTCCCGAGTGCGGTCGGTGACTGGACCCTGGGTTTCCCAGGCCATGGAGTCCTGCGCCGAAACCATGTTCATTTTGTACTCACGCGGGCCGGTTTTCAGCGGCGTGAAGCGAAACGGAACAGGCGCGTCGGCCGGAGACCTTGCGGATTCGGATGGCACGAAATTCACGCGAAACACTTGCGTGTGATGATCGTCCACGGGCACACGGATCTGCAAGTTGTGCCGATGCCCATTGCCCTCATCATAGGGCGCCACGTGGCGCAGCACCGTGGGAAACAGCAGAGGATGTTCATCGACAGCGGGCTCCCCTCCGGTTGCCAGCGGTAAAGTGGTCCGGCGCTTTTTGATACCGAACTCAAAAACGATGAATTCGTGTTTTTCGGCATACTTTTTCACCCGCGGCGCGAGATGCGCCGTGTCGCCGTGCAGCCAATAAAGATGCGACGGGTCCACTGAGTTTTCCATGGGCTGCAGCCAGTTGCAGTCGATGATCGATTCCTTGACGATCCAGCGCTTGCCGTGCTCCCACACCAACACATCCCAACGCGGCAAGAGCGGCGCGGGCGCCGGCCCGAGATAGGCGTAGATGAGCCCTCCTAAATACTCCACCGGATAGGCAACATGCTTGATCCGATTTTTGAACGTGCCGTCGGCGGGCTCCGCCGGTTGTTCGAGACATTTGCCGGCGCTATCGAACTTCCAGCCATGGTATGGACAGCGAATTCCCTCCTCGTCAACGTGTCCGTAAGCGAGCGACGCCGACCGATGCGGACAGTGTTCGCCGACCAATCCATAGCGACCATTCGTGTCGCGATAAACGACCAACTCCTCGCCGAGAATTTTGACCGCTTTGATCGGTTTCTCTTCGGTGAACTCCGCGGCGGCGGCCACCGGATGCCAATATCGTCGCAACAGCTCGCCACACGGCGTGCCGCGGCTTACCTGAGTCAAGAATTCATTTTCTTCGCGTGTGAGCATAATTAATTACACGGTCTCAAAAACAAATTCCTTCTCTGTGTTCTTGTACTATTATGCTTGAAAATTTCCGCGCCTTGCGCAATTTTTCGCGAATCAATCTGGAATTTACTCGCGCCAAGACGCCAAGTGACGGGCTTGTCATCCGAGCAAAACGTTAGCGATCTAAGAAAGATTTCTCCCTTTGGTCGAAATGACAAAGCTTTTTTCTTGGTGGCCTTTGCGCCTGCGCGAGACATTCCGATTTGGTTGCGGCGCAGCCGGCTAGGACCTTTGTGGCTAAGTATTTTGTTCCTATTTCTTATTCAACATCTGC
>VBKY01000506.1 GCA_005879255.1 Deltaproteobacteria bacterium | reverse complement strand
ATCTGGCAAAACTGCTCAAGACCTTTCAGCAACAGATCAGCCGGCTGGAATCCCCCGGCTACGAAGGCCATTCCTTAAGCATGCTGCGCCGCGTCGCCGACGTCTTGCATGCAAAGGTGCGCGTCGTCTTCGAGCCGGCCGAAACGAAAAGCTCTATGCGAGTCGCAGCACCCCCGGGCATTATGGAATCAAGCGTCGGGTCAAGAGGAGGGAATCAGGAAGGAAGAGGTCGTGACCTGATGTGTCAGCTTTATGTTCTAAATAAAGGTGTGACCTGATACATTCGCAGGACAAAAGGATCTGCGGGGACGAGAGGTCATGAACGAGGAGCTGGACGTTTTGAAAGAGGTGGCAGGACGCCTCGAACGAGCCGGCATTGCTTATATGATTACCGGATCGATAGCCGCAAACTTCTACACAGTCCCACGCATGACGCGCGATATCGATATTGTAGTGGAGTTGGGGGAACGAGACGTTGCGCGCTTTATTTCGCTGTTCGAAACCGACTACTATCTCGAGGCGCAAACGGTTGAGCAAGCGGTTAGGGCCAAAGGAATGTTTAACCTGATTCAGCATCAGCATGTCGTCAAGGTCGATTTCGTGGTCCGCAAGGACAGTCCTTACCGTCGTAGGGAATTCGCCAGGAGGAAAAGGGCCGTCCTCGAGGATCAGGAAGTTTATTTTGTGGCGGCGGAGGATTTGATCCTCTCAAAGCTTGCGTGGGCTAAGGATTCCCGGTCGGAAATGCAACTGAACGACGTACGAAATTTGTTGCAATACGTTAAGGGGCTGAACCGAAGCTATCTCAGCCGCTGGGCCAAGGCGCTCGGCGTCGCCTCTCTTTATCGGGAGGTGAGGAAGTGAAAGACACGCCGTCGGAGGTGGAACGGAAATTTTGCCGGATGCTCATGGAGCGATCCGGCGAGGAGCGCCTGAAAATGGGATGTTCAATGCACGCGACTGCGCGCGCACTGGTCATCGCCTCGATTCCTGAAAAGAACCCGGATGCCCTGACCAGAGCCTTATTTTTACGCTTTTACGGCCATGAGTTTGAGCCTAAACGGCGTAAAAGAATCCTCCGCGCCTTACGCGAGCTGGCCGAAACAAAACGCTCCATGCGAGTCGCAGAACGGCCCGGACGTTATGGCATCAAACGCCCGGCCAAGAGGCGAAAGTGATGGCTCATGGCACCGCCGGAGTCGAAAAAGAAAAAGATCGGCTTTCTGGTGGAGGAAAAATCCGCCGCGTACGGACGGCGATAACCGCCGCTCATTTCCACGTTTCGAGAATTCTCGAAACGTGGAAGTTCCCCGGCCTCCGAATTTCTCCTTGAACTTTGAACCGGAACTTTGAACAAAGCCTAACGGCTTGAACGGAGCGAAGCGGTTCAATGTCTGGAATGACTGAAACCCAATCCGATTTAATCGTGGCAAGTTTCCGCCTCTCAGCGTGACGAACGGGATTGGCATCGCCCCGCCGTTTCGCGTAAGATTAACGCCGATAGGAGATTGATTTTATGAAAATCCAGGCGAGTTTTGTGCAAGACGGTAAATGGTGGGTGGCGTGGACCGATGATATTCCTGGCGCGCTGACACAGGGCGCGACGTTAGAAGAGGCCCGTGAGAATCTCATCGATGCGGTGCGTATGATACGCGAGCCAGTTGATCTATCTAAGCTACCCAAAAACAAAATCGTGATCGAACAACTCGAGGTGTAAGTGAAACGACGGGAGCTCATCTGACACTTGGAACGGTTCGGATGTGTTCTCGCCGACGAAGGTTCAAAACATAGCAAGTACGTCAATCTCGCCGATCCACGCCGCGTTACAACGGTTCCAAGACATACTGAGATCGCCGATCTCCTCGCACGCAAGATTTGCCGCCAACTGGGTATCCCAGATCCGAAGTAGGAAGAGATCCCATCTAATTTCGGTTTCGAGATTTTCCGAACGTGGAAGTTCCCCCATTATCTTTTTAATCGGTTAAATGTTTGGAACAGAGCCGAGCGGTTGAACGATTGGAACGTTTTGAACGGCTGGAACAATTGGAACCAGCTTCAGTATTAAGCCTGGAACGACTGGAACGGGCTTCGGTATTATAAGGGCCGACTTGGAGAAAAAATACAACGCACAGTTTAAAGTGGTCTTCGACGCGATTCGCCAGCTCATGACGCCACCTGAGCCGAACAAACGGAAGATCGGTTTCCTGGTAAAGGAAAGAGCCCCACGCTACGGCAGAGCCTAGCGTTTCTCATTTTGACGTTTTGAGAATTCTCAAAACGTGCAAGTTCTCTCCCACGTGGTAACGTACTGGCCGTACGCCCGCGAGTTGCTGGACCGGCAGATGGGCGGCGTTCGGGCCGACGAGCGGCGCAAGATGGAGGCAGACAACATCCTTGAGTTCCTCGGCATCTCGCGGTCCTGACAGAAAAGAGAGGAGCAAGCCCATGGCTTTCAACGGCCACTTCGTCATCGACGCGGATTCTCACATCCGCGAGTACTGGGACTTTGACAAGACCTACAAGGACAACATCGACCCCGAATATCGTGACAAATACGAGCGCTTCAGCGCGGCGGTCAAAGCCAACCAGAAGCGGACCGGTGACGTCGGCCTCGGCGGGGTGCTCTGGCCACGGGTGCCCGGCCACCCAATGGGCATCTACGACGCCTTCGACGCGCCGCCACGAGAGGAGCGCCCCAACGGCCGTGGCCGCGAGGTCAGCAACTCCGGCCGGGAGATCGACCCATCTTGCCATTGGGACGCCGCCCCGCGCCTGAGGGACATGAGCACCGCGAGTATCGACATCAGCGTGATGTTCTCCAGCCAGTCCGACGGCTATTGCATGTTGGACGACATCGGGTTCGAGAGCGCCCTGCAGCGGGCGTACCACCGCTTCATGGCCGGCTACTGCTCCGAATCCGAGGGGCGGCTGCGCTGGGTCAGCAACTCCACCCTGCGCGACATCGATGAGACGCTCAGTCAGATCAAGTACTGGGTTGCGAACGACAGGCATTACGTGGGACCGTTCGTCCCGCGCGCCTGCCCCGACGGGGCCATGCTCGACCACCCGCGGCTGCGGCCGATCTTCGCGTTGGCCCAAGAACTCGACCTTCCTGTGTGGGTCCATGGCGGCGCCAACCGCCCGCCCCTCACCCCCTGGGTTGAGGCGCCGAACTCCATCTACCACAGCTGGGGTGGTCAGTACGCCCTTGCCGGTCTCATTGGTGGCGGTGTTTTCGACCTCTTCCCGAAGCTGCGAGCGGGCATCTTCGAGGCTTTCGGCGGCTGGTTGCCGTACATGTTCGAGAAATTCGACGGCAGCTACAAGCCTGGCTCCTACCAGACGCCGCTCCTGAAGCGGAAGCCTTCGGAGATCCTGGCTTCGGGTCAAATCTTCTGCTCGATCGAGTCGGACGAGGAGCACATCGCCTACGCCGTCGAGACGCTAGGCGACCACTTCTTCCTCTTCGCCACGGACTACCCCCACAGCGGGACCTGCTGGCCCGACGGCGTCCCCAATATCAAGGAGCAGAAAATCTCCGAGCAGGCCAAGATCAACATCCTGGGTGCGAACGCTTTGCGTTTCTGCCCACGGCTGAAGGAATGAACCCCCGACAAAGGCGGGGAGGGGGCACCCATTAGAAGGCAGGTTGCAAGAGGCAAACCCGTTGCGGTCAGGTCTTTTGTTGACAGTAGGTGGGAGGCGTGAGGCTCGAGGCACGAGGCAACAGTAAGAGACTATG
>VBKY01000505.1 GCA_005879255.1 Deltaproteobacteria bacterium | reverse complement strand
CGGTAATCTCGCCTTGACGGATCAGCAGGAGAACCAGATCGTAGCCTTCCTGCAAACCCTCACGGACGGCTTCACGAGACCTTACCCAAACAGCGATACCTTCACGGGTCAGTGCATGACCGGAGGTTCGGCATCGACCCAAGGTAATGAGTTCCTTATCCCGACTCCGCCTCTTCCGCCCTGCGCACCAGAGATCTGCGGTATCGCGCCGTTGCCCAGTGCGCCGATTCCGTAGTGGCGGAGACGCTAAACGGCGGATGCAAGGCGGACAAGCCGAGCGAGACGGACGTATGGGGGTCGTGCGCGACCCCCATACGTCTTAAATTGTCTTTCCAAGGTGCAGCATTTGGAGGTGTGTCCATGAACAGACTGTTTCTGACATTGGCGATCACAGCCACCGTCTGCACCGTGCTCTACTGTAATCCAACCGCCGCTCAGATACTTCCTCCAATGAAGAAAGCCGAACGCGTCGAGATCACCAAAGGGCCAGAGCTTGAGTTGGCTCGCGACGGCTTGACCGTTATCAGGTGGACAACCAACAACCCCGGGGGTTCGGACGTGCATTACGGCATCGTGCGCTACGGTACGGATCCCGAGGACCTGAGCCAGACGGCAAAAACTCCCATCAGGCTGAACCAAGGTCATCAATACACGACGTTCCGCCTGCGCATCGAAGGTCTCAAGCCACAGATGACCTACTACTACAGGGTTACCTCGGAGGAGAGCAACGGCAAGAGCGATGGGGTGGAGAGCTCCGTCAGTAAGTTCACCACGCCCGCACCTGGCGAGCGAATCGTGGCTCATCCTCCACAACCTGATCCGCAGCCTAAGTAATGGCAACTGCGACCGCCGGCGAGAGCTGGCTGTCGAGGGAACCACTGCAGCCGAATCCACCATTGCGCCCTCCTGCCGGAAAACTGATAGACCGCCAAAAGGAAATGATCGAGGCCGCATTGGCTGAAAGCAAGGGCCGAGTCTCAGGCCGTTCCGGGGCGGCAGCCAAATTAGGAATTCCGTCGTCCACACTGGAATCAAAGATTAAGGCGCTCAAAATCAAAAAGAATCGCTTCAAGCCGGACTAGATCCTCAGCTTCGGCTGCTCGCGAGAATCTGCAAATTTTCGAACGAGACTTCGCGAATTTACGAAGCTCGTAATTCCTCATCGCGCTTTGTTCTGGTTTTTTGAATAGGTTCCGATTGGCACTTAACTTGCGCCATGGTTTTGCCGTTTTGTGTGCACTGAAAAGCGGGCCGCAGCGTAAGGGGAAGAAATGTCGTTGGGGCGTACGCTCGCGTAGCGTGCGGTTGCCGCGGTTGTGTGTCGACGCGTTGGTCGTAGAGGATAAGGAGAAAAATCATGGGCAAACGAAGATGGATCCCGCTATCGATGTTCGTGTTCCTGTTTGTCGCAGCGCTCTCCAGTTTCGCTGGCCCGGCGGGGGCTCAGCCCGTCCAGCTGCAGTATGTCGTCGTCTATGTGGAGTTTAAGCCCGCGGACGCCAAGGCTGGCGGCCGAGTGCTCGATGATCTGGCCTCGCAGGGCTTGGCCAGTGTCGGTGTCATCCGCTTCGATGTGCTGCAGCAGGTCGACCGCCGCAACTTCTTCGCCCTGTTCGAGATCTGGAGCAGTGCGCAGACGTTCGCGGCTTTCGAGAGCTCGCCGGCGACCCAGGCCATCTTCACCCGGCTAGCGCCTCTGCTGGAGGCGCCGCTCGATGAACGGGACGGCAATCTGCTCGCGGGGACCGTGAATCCTCGCAGTGGCCACGCGGAGTCCCGTCAGATCTTCGTGATCACGCACGTGGATATCGATCCCCAGTTTGTCGGCCAGGCCCTTCCGGCGCTCGATACATTTGTGAGCGACAGCGCCAGCGATCCCGGGGTCCAGACGTTCGCCCTGCTCAGCCAGGCGGGGACCACAAACCATTTTCAGCTCATCGAGGTCTTCGCAAACCAGCAGGCATTCGACGCCCACGTGAGCACTCAGCACACGCTGGATTTCCGGAACGATATCCAGCCGTTCATCGGCGCGCCCTACGATGAGCGGCTCTATCAGTTCGCCAACCGGTGACGCCACGGCTCCCGGTCATGAGGATGTAGTCCGGCTTGAAATCACTTCAATAAGGAGCTGGGGGGCGCCAGCGCAGTCGCAGAGCACCGAGATGCTTTCTATTTAGTAAAAAAATAAAAATGGAGGTGCAGTCATGAAAAAGAGTTTGTTCGCAACTATTCTTATGGTTTTCATAGGAGGATTCTTTGCTTCGTCGGTAATAGCCGATGATACGTTGGTGAGATTCCAGGGAGCCATCGGTGATATTCCTGTCGCAAACGTGGCGGGTACAGCCAACCCCGACGGCACCTTCCCTAACGTGACCCGGAACATTGTCCGCGGCGTCGCCCCTGCCGGCCAAATCTGGGTGATCTCCGCTTTCAAGGCGGACGTGAAGGTCGACGGGCGTATCCGCGTCGACGGTCGGGGCCTGCTGCTGGGCGGAGGCGACACCATTGGCACGAACGGCAACGCCAGCGTCTTCGCGACGCTGATTTGTGCAGCCGTGGCACCCTTCACCCAATTCAGCACGGATCCTGCCGGTGTCCCGCTGGCGGCCAACGGCGACTTCCGGATCGACGATGTGCTGGACCCGGCGCCACCGCCCGACTGCGCCAGCCCCGTGCTCCTCATCCGCGTGACGGTCGCAGGGGCGTGGTTTGCTGCGGGCATCCCCAAGCTCGATTAGCCCCGATCTCTAGCTAGCAGGCTGCTGAAAAAGCCTCATATGCTTCGTTGCGCTCAATCGCCTCGCTACAACGTACTGGCTATGTACGCTTCCGCTCGTCGATTCTTCGCGCGCCTCGCCTCTGAGATCTTTTTGAGCAGCCTGCACACAGAGTTTTCAGCAACCCGCTAGCTGCCAGCTCACGCGTTCAAACTTTTGTTTACGGATCCGGAGGACCTGAGGCAGACGGGAAAAAATCCCATCAGCCTCGGGGCTAACCGGAG
>VBKY01000504.1 GCA_005879255.1 Deltaproteobacteria bacterium | reverse complement strand
TGAGAGTTCGTATGAAAACTTTGATAATCTACGTTTGGCTTCGCTACCCAGTTCGCCTCCGTTTCTCCTTTAGCTTCTGGTCCAACCAACTATTAACCAGCGCATAGGACGACACCCCTTCCTTTCGCGCTTGTGACTGAATTTTCTCGGATAAGTCCTTTGCAACCGGGTAGTAGGTCGCTTCCGGTTCGAGAACCACGTCGAATTTCACCTTTCTTGTCTTGCTCCAATAGTCGCTCAAATCGTGTTTGTCCCAGAACTCTCCGATTTCCGCGTACGAGCGAGCTTTTGAGATCGAACTCTTACTTTTCTTCATATCTTCTCCTTTCGGCACGGGTCATGTCCCGCGCCGATATCGGCAACGCCTGCCGTGTTTTCTTGCGGACAAAGAACACAATCAGATAGCGCCCGCTGTTTGTTTGGCCCAATGCAGAATAAACGTTTTCTCCTTGGCGGTGGCCTTTCTCAACGAATCTGAAATGCGACGAACTTCTTAGAACCTCTCTCACTTCATCCTGAGTCACGTGATGTTTGCGCTCGATCTTTTCAACGATCTCTTCGAGCCAGATAATCCCCGAAAGCTTCAATCAAGGCTCCTTGGCCGGAACCTGATATGTTCCATCGCGGTTCGTGCCCGACGCCATGGTGGACAGAATACAACGCCCGTGAGGTTTTCGCCAAACTGGATGCGACGAAGAGCATTTCGACGTTTCGAGAATTCTCAAAACGTGGAAGTTCAGCCTCGGACAAAAACGGCGCTCGGATGCCGCACGGACGGCGCTCGGAGAACGGCATGAAAGAGAATTCTTCCGGAGCACGGGCGCGATGAAGGAAGGTCGGTTTCAAGATAGTCGAGTCATCGAAGTCTGACCCTCAGCTCTGCTCCCAAGGCAACGGACCAGGTGCTCGTCGATCTCGATGGCGGGATAACGATCTTCCCAGAACGCGCCCTGCATAGCCCTGCGCTGGTTGTACTCCTGCGCAGTGCGCCCTGCGATGAGCTGCATGCTCTGAGCAATTACGTTTGGTCTCGTGTCTTTGACTAAAAGATGTACATGATTAGACGTGATCCCGTAATCGAGCACACACAGACCAAAACGTTTCTTCGCCTCGAAAACCCAATGCAAGTAGCGGCGTCGGTCGCGCGCAAACTTCAAACAAGTCTTGGTCTGAATCCTTGACCACTTCCGGCGTTGAACGGCTTGAACGGAGCGGAGCGGTTGAACGTTTTGAACGTCTTGAACAAACTTCAGTTCGAAAGCCACATCTAAGCTCTTAAACAATGCGTTTTATGCCACCCTGTGTTGTTAAATCAAGAAGTTGTCTTGGTCCGACCCGGGATTTTTCTCTGGACTTAACCCCTTTGTCCGCTGTCACCGCATTGAGTTGCACGGGTTCAAGAAACGCCGCGGGAGCTGATCGGCTATGACGCCCCCCTCTTCTCTTTCGAACCACAAATCGACACCTTAACCTGATCATACCAGAGGTAACTTTTAGCAGGCAAAATTGCCGTATAGTCGGCGAGAATGCAACTACCATAGATGGATGTCGTTCCCTCGATAATTACAGAAACCGTCCTTCAAAATCGGGGTACGGCCCTTGCTCAAGTCTTCGGATACCGGAGTTCCCAAGTGCCCCAATGCCCAAAATCCATTTCAGACCGTCGCGAGATCCAACTGTGCGGCATACAGCTCCTCGCGACCTTTGGACGGCGGACTTCGATTTATGAAGACCTTATTGATTTCCTTTGTCCTTGTTGTGAATCTCTACCCGACGAATGGGGCTTTTGCGATTGCTCCACCCACCGAGATAACTGACACCTTCTTTAGCGGAGAGATCGTGCAGTACTACGAGCTAGTCGGGGACGGCGAAATCAAGTATGTCGGGATGATCCGCTACGGGCAATATTATGTTTTCGCCTGGATGAAGTGGGACGTTCAAAACGTCCGCTGGCACAAACTTATCGACGCCGACATTCTAGAAATCCTCTTACTCATCGATGGCCGATACAAAACGGTCTGGAGCCTGCCGTAATCTCCTCTACGACGACCTCCACGAATCACAATCCACGCCAAACGATAGCTGCACCCCAAACACTGGCCATCAATGGTTTGAAGTCGCGTTTTGCATCCCGGCTCACCAGCGGAAAACGTTCCTGACACCTTTTCTCTTCTTCCGGGCCGGTGTCTTTGAGCAAAAAATGAATGTGGTTGGATGTGACCACATAATTAAGGACAAAGAGACCGAACCGCTTCTTTGCCTTGAAAACCCAGTGCAAATAACGGCGCCGATCGCGCGTTCCGAGGCTTCCCGAAAGTACAAATTTCGCGTCTCTTGATTCTGCTAAACGATTGGAACTAAGCGTAGCGGTGGAACGTCTGGAACCACTGGAACTGTCCTCAGTATTAATAACGGCTTGAATGGAGCGAAGCGGTTGAACGGCTGGAACGATTGGAACGGGCTGCTGTATTGATGAGTGATATGCCAGACGTGGCCCGGCAGAAAGTGGCGATTGGCGCGCGGCATCGTTTTCTGTGTTCCAAGTTCCCGTTCGAGTCTGACTTTGAACACTTGAACATTGAACCTTGAACAGGCGTAAGCCAGCTCTTAAACAATGCCTTTTATGCCACCCTGTGTTGTCAAATCAAGAAGTTGCCTTGGTCCGACCCGGCGGTCGCCGACTAGTCGAAACTCCTAGCCTGAGAAAGACTCTCGACCCCTTTAATTTCCTACTATTGTAAGACTAATAAGGGCGCATAGTCTTTAGATCATGAATAGCCCTAAAGTGTTTCGTATTTATTGTGTGAACTTGGCAATCCAAACGGCGGGCTGCCGCGGCGACAAAGCAATCGAGGAACCCAACGCCTCGGGAAAGGTGGTAGGACCGATACCACTGTAACGCCTGAATAGAATCACCGCTCTCAACGTGGACGATTTCTACGGGTTGCAAGACTTCTTAGCGTCGCGCGTTGTTCACGAAGGTTCCGGCATCCAGCCAGCAGTTCAAATACGGAGATCACAGAGCAGGTCATCGTCGACCGCGCCTCAGCACGCCGCCAAAAGTCGAGCGCCCGAAGATTCTTCCTGGCGATATCTAT
>VBKY01000489.1 GCA_005879255.1 Deltaproteobacteria bacterium | reverse complement strand
GAAGGATGTTCTTTCGGCGGCGGTGCCGGTGGCGCTGACCGTCGCCACCTTCGGCGCGACATGGTGGTATGTCCTCATCTACAACGCCCCGGTGGTGACGACCGCGGCCGCCCCCGCTGCGGTGGTTGCGCCGGTGCAGAATCCGGCCCCGCAGGCTGCAGCAGCTGCGCCTGCTGAAGAGAAGCCGCAGGAACTCGGAGAGTCGGAGACCGAGCTGAAGAGCAGCGAGCCCCAGCGGAGCGCGGACGGGCCTCCCGAGGAGATGAGTTCTGTAACTGAGCCGGGCGTCGCGGGGGCGGGAAAAGTCCCCGCGCACTTCTTTGAGTGGTTCTGGGGTCTGGCCGCATTCTCCGTGCTTGTGCTCGCCTACTATTTCTGGCGCATGGACGGCGAAGGGCTCGAGATCCTGAAGGAGCTGGTGGTTTCCGTAGTGCCGCTCGGCGTGCTAACCGTCGTCGTCCTCGCGGTGATTCTTTTCGGCATCTGCACCGCGACCGAGTCCGCGGCGATCGGCGCGCTAGGCGCGCTCTACCTCGCGGTTATGGCCAAATATCAGCGTCAGGTTTGGTGGTGGAGTCTGGTGGGGGCCATCGTCGGAGTCGCGCTCGGATGGTGGGAAGGCGAAGACTTTGCGTCGCTGCTCGTGGCGGGCTCGATCGGAGGAACGCTCCTGGGTACCGTCATACCCGTGCTCATGAATCTCAGAGCCTCGGCGGAGCTGCGGTTGAACATCAAGCAGGCGACCTTTCTAACGGCCAAGACTACGGCGATGGTGTGCTGGCTGTTTGTCGGCTCGGCGCTCTTCTCCGCCGTGTTCGCGCTGCACGGCGGCCAGGGACTGATCGAGCGCTGGGTGCTCTCCATGAACCTCTCGCCGATGGGGTTCCAGTTCATGGCGCAATTGATCATCTTCCTGCTCGGCTGGCCGCTCGAGTGGACCGAGATCATCATCATCTTCTGCCCGATCTTCATCCCGCTCTTGAGCCACTTTCAGATCGACCCGATCCTTTTCGGCACCATGGTGGCGGTCAATCTCCAGGCGGCTTTCTTGTCGCCGCCCGTAGCGATGTCCGCGTTCTATCTGAAGGCCGTGGCGCCGAAGCACGTGACGCTGAACCAAATTTTCGCCGGCATGATGCCGTATATGATCATCGTCTGCTTGTGCCTAGTTTGCATGTACATCTGGCCGGGCATGACGCTGTGGTTGCCGGAATTCCTCTACGGCCAATGATGGCGTGGCGATAAGCTTCGCATTCCTTCGTTCTCAGTCGTCGAACATCCTCAGCGTACTAAGTACGTACGCTTCCGGTGTTCTCCTCCCTGCGGCCTCGGACTGCTCGCTTCTCGCCACGCCATGTTTTAAGATTGTCTAACACTACTGAACCGCTGAATCATGGAGATCACAAATCTAAACTCGCTCTCCGCTTCGGAAGCAGCGCGTTTGATTCGCGACGGCATTATAAGCTCGGAACAATTGGTCGAAGCCTGCCTGGCGCGCATACGTGAGATTGATCCGCAAGTTCAAGCCTGGACCTTTCTCGATGCCGACTATGCGCTCAAGCAGGCGCGTGCGGCGGATGCATTGCGACTGGAGGGAAAGCCAATCGGGCCGCTGCACGGTGTGCCGGTCGGCATCAAGGATATTTTTGATACCGCCGACATGCCCACTGAATATGGTTCCGTGATTCATAGCGGGCGCACTCCGTCACGTGATGCGACGGTGGTTACAATGTTGCGTGCGGCTGGCGCGGTGATCATGGGCAAGACAGTCACAACCGAGTTTGCTTATTTTTCTCCCGGTAAGACGCGCCATCCGCACAACCCCGAGCATACTCCCGGCGGTTCGTCGAGTGGTTCGGCGGCGGCTGTCGCCGCGAATATGGTTCCATTGGCGCTCGGTAGCCAGACCAACGGTTCAACGATTCGACCGGCGGCTTATTGCGGTGTGATCGGTTTCAAGCCGACTCACGGATTGATTTCGCGCCACCGAGTATTCGCGCTGTCGCGCACACTCGATCACGTCGGGCTGTTCGCGCGTTCCATCGACGACATCGCGCTGCTCGCCGAGCAGTTGGTCGGCTACGACGAAAACGATCCCGACACGCGCCCACGGGCGCGCATCCCGTTCAGTGAAATCGCCGCCGAAGAGCCGCCGTTAACACCAATGTTTGCGTTTATCAAAACGCCGATGTGGGAACGTGCTGATAATGAGACGAAGGAAGGATTCTCTGAGATCATTGGAGATCTCGGCAACCAGGTAGAGGAAGTCGAGTTATTTCCGTCCGCCGTTGATGCGTGGCGGTGGCAACAAACCATTATGGCCGCCGAAATGGCGGTCAATCTCGAACGCGAATGGGGGAAAGGCCGCGATCGCCTATCGGAACAATTGCGGACGCTGATCGAGCGCGGCCATGAAATTCGCGCAATTGAATACCAACGGGCGCTAGCACGCATCAATCCGATTCACGAAAGTTTTGTCGAATTGTTTGAGCAGCGCTACGACGCGATCTTAACACCCGCTGCTCCGAGCGCCGCGCCGAAAGGACTTGCCGCCACCGGCGATCCCTCGTTCTGCACGCTGTGGACGCTGTGCGGCATGCCCGCGATCAGTCTTCCGCTTTTGCAAAGTACCAGTGGCTTACCCATTGGCGTGCAGCTCGTGGGACCGCGACTGGGCGACGCGCGCCTCCTCCGCACGGCGCGTTGGCTGGCGGCCCGTGTTGCGGCTGGATGAGAACAGCCGTCGTAACGATTAAAGCCCCCTCAAAAATGAAGAGTGAAGAGAATCCGAGTGGATTTCGGGGTATTGTTTACTTCATCCAGTCTACAGACTAACGATCGAGTGGCACAATTTGTTCGCGGGAGCAGAAGAGCTAGTATTTCACTTCCTTTACAGTCGGCGATTTTAAGAGAGTTTCCAGCAGGGGATTGTGCTGATCTTTCCTCCCCGAAAGCGTTATCTCGTAGAAATAGCGGTTGTCAGACTTCACCTGTTTATTACCCAGTACTTTTAAACCGCACGAATCGAGAGCACAACTGAGTTCTCTGACCGCTTCATCGTCAGCCGACAGTATTACATGATAGGTCCGAGTAGTGTGGAATCGGTCTACCAGATTCTCGAATTTTCGAAATAAAACAAGAATAGCTAAAGCCAGGGCAGTTCCGACAGAACTTGTCAAATAATAGCCTGCGCCGACCCCCATGCCTATGGAAGCGACGAACCAGATTGTGGCGGCGGTGGTAAGTCCCAGAACAGCTTCTCCACGGCGTATAATAGCTCCGGCCCCCAAAAAGCCGATGCCCGATACAATTTGCGCGGCAATGCGAGCTGAGTCAGTTCCGGGAATGGTTCCAATTTTTAAGGAGAAGATAGTGAAGAGAGTTGAGCCGACACAGATCAGCGTATTCGTCCTGAAACCGGCGGGTTTATCATAGAGCTCTCTCTCCCAACCTATGAGCCCTCCCAACACAAGCGCCAATAAAAGCTTAAACAGATCGTCCGCTGCGATCGCCATGGTTCTCAATAATCCAAGCTTCTCGAATTTTGTAAAAATCGTCCTAGGACAACACTGAGACAGGAGTCCCTAGAAATAAAGTACCAGGTTGTCCAAGTTGAGTGCCACCGGATGAGCTCGCCTCTGTCAATGACAGACTCATCGAAAAGTCAGAGACGAGTTGTCGAAAATAGATTCTCAATCTAATCTTTCGACAGCTCGATTCGGTTTCCGCTGGGATCAGTGACATAAACGGACTAACCCGGGCCTTCGCCGTGAATCCGCGTCTCATCG
>VBKY01000488.1 GCA_005879255.1 Deltaproteobacteria bacterium | reverse complement strand
CAAAAAGCCCAACTGGCCCAAGCCGAGAAAGCTCGCGACGAATAGACCGGTCGATGCATTTGATGGGGTTTTGTAGCCGAGGCTTTCGGAGAGATTCACGAGCATCTGACTGGTGATCACTGTGCGCGCGGTCTGTTGCGGAATAAGCGCCATCACGACCACGCCCATGATGCCAGTGGCGATGATCTGCCAATAAAAACTCAGCGGAAACAGTCGGACCAAATGCAGCGACAGGCGGTAGAA
>VBKY01000487.1 GCA_005879255.1 Deltaproteobacteria bacterium | reverse complement strand
CGAACCATCTGCCGAAAGACGATGATCGCAGCAGCGAGCTCCAAGATCGCAGCTGACCGACGGGCCGAGAACGTGCGCGATGGCCTGGCAATGGCAGCGCCGGCGAACTTGGTCCCATGCTCTCTTGAAGGAGGTCGGGATAACCGTCCGAAGTGGCATTTTCCTGATCGATCAGGTTGAGCGCGCTACGCAGATGGTTGATCGCCTGCGTGTATTCCTTTCGCTGTGCAAGCGTCTCCGCCATGCGCCGATGACCGGCGATGGTATCGCTTCCCAGCGCCCCATGGGCCTTTTGTGCCAAGACGTCGTGATAAGCTCGATAAGCACCCGCCATGTCACCGAGTTGAATCAGCGCGCTGGCGCGTAAGTTGACCAACCCCAGGTCGGCCAAGAATTGATCGGCGGGAAAACTCTCGAGGGTATTTTTTACGAATAACGGCGACTCGGCCACCAGGTGATCATGCTCCGAGGTTAACAGTCGGGTTACGGTCGGCCAGTCTTGGCTTTGCACGGCGTGATGAATCGCTTCCTGCCAATTGCCGATGGCTTCATAATTCTCGGCAAACTGGGCGTGGAGCCGCTGCCTGGCGTCGGCGCCCTCGACGGCCAGTAACTTTTCGCGCAAAAAGTCGCGAAAGAAGCTGTGCAATTCATATTTGCCATTTTCCAAGTGGCGAATCAGTGGAAATTGGCTACTGCCAAGCTCGGCCAGAAGTTTCGGCAGTGACTCGGTTTGGAAGAACTTGGTCAGCGTATCTTCATCAAGCGTGTCCAGCAGCGATGCCTGGCGAAAAAATTCTTGTTCATCCGGAGATCGCGACGCGTAGAATTCTTCCGCCAAGGAATTAAAGGCTTCGCGGCCGGTCGAATATTGGCGATCCACGTAGGAAAGTCTTTTGCTGAGCGTGGCGCAGAACTGCAGCAACCAGGTCGAGTGTTTCTCGATCAATTCATCCCAATCCTCGCGGCGCAGGCGCCAGAGAGTAGTATCTTTTACTGTTTGAATCGTGGCCGAACGGGGCTCACCGGAAAGCAAGGCCATTTCGCCAAACCAATCCTGCGGTCCAAGGATCGCGACGATTTCCGAGTTTCCGGTGCGGCTTTCCAACACGACTTGCACAGTGCCCGATTGGATCAAATAGAACGCGTCGCCTTGGTCGCCTTGGGAAAAAATCGTTGTTCCGGCGCCAAACGAGGTCTCTTCCATCTTGCCCATAACCTTGGCGACATCCTCGCGCGAAAGCCCGGAGAATATAGGGATACTGCGAATGGTGTCAGCGAGAGGTTCCATGGCTGAGACTAAACTATCGAATGACTTTTTCCGCCTTCTTGAGTATCTCTTCCGGAAAGCGCAGTCCGATGACTGTGGCGGTTCTGTAGTTGAGCGTCAGGTCAAACTTCGATGCCCGCTCGATTGGCAAAGATTCCGGCTTTTGACCTTTCATGATTCTATCGATAAGTCGAGCCGCTTGGCGGCCCATCTCTAGATAGCTCGGGCCGTAGGCAGCCAGCGCGCCGTTTATTGCCCATGCCTCTTCATTAAACATTGTCGGGAGCTTCTTTTCGCGCGCTGTTTCGAAGAGAAACTCAGCCTCGCTCTCGAACAAATCGTCGGCAATTTGGAAGATCGCGGCGCCGTTTTCACGGCGTAAACTCGCGAGGGTGGTCCTTAACTCGTCTGTTGATTTTATGCCATAAGAGCTTACCTGCAGGCCCAATGTTTTCGCGGCGCCTTCGGCAAGTTTGAGGTTTTCTCGGGAAAAACTGTTATTGGCGTCGTAAAATATCAGAATCTTTCTCACGCTCGGGACGATTTCTTTAAACAGCACCAACCGTTTTTCAGTCGTTTGCGCCGCATAGGCCGCCACGCCGGTCAGATTTTTCGTTGGCTCCCCGGCGCCTTTGATTAGCCCCGACGCAATTGGATCGCTTGGATGGACGAACACGATGGGAACATCTTTGGTCGCTGCGATTGCCGCGCGGGTTGCGCTGGTGCCGGTGGTGAAGATCAGATTGACCCTTTGTGTCAGTAGCTCGCCGGCCGACGGTTGCAGAGCGGCGCGGTTGCCTTTGACATTGCGGGTTTCAAGGAAAAGATTCTTCCGCTCCTGATAGCCGAGACGTTTGAGCTCCTCGCTCAAGCCTTTGAGTGCCTGGGTCTGGGAGCGGCCCATTTCCTGCACCAGAATCCCCACTCGCGACTGGGCCAGCGCAAGCACCGGAACCATAAGAAAAGAGGCCATTATCAATGCGAGGAGTGGGAGCATGTTGAGGCGGCCATCAGTGTCGCCGGCGGTGATTGCGGCAACAGCTAATTTTTCAAGCGCGGGGGGTGTGGATGAATTACTGCAAATCAATTTCCATCCCTTCATGGGCAACCACGCTAGATCGAAACAGCCGTTTGGCCTGCTTTTCAATTTGTTTCATAGTCTTATCATCGTGAGTCGGTTCGTGATGGAACAGCACGAGCTGCTTGACCTCGGCTTTTTTAGCCACGTCGATGGCCATGTCGAGCGTACTGTGGCCCCAACCCTTGCGCGGTTTGGCGCGCGAGAAATATTCTTCGTTGAGATATTGGGCGTCATGGATCAATAGATCGGCGCCCCGGAAAAACTCGATGATTTCTGGATACCCGCCTTCCTGTTGCTCGATATCCGTTGCGTAAACAACGCTCTTGGTCTTGTGGTAAACACGGTACAGCATCACGCCGTTTAGCGGGTGCGCCGGGCTCTTGAGCGTCTTTACGATAACCTCGTTGGCATCGGAGCCGTCGGTGGTGCGATTCCCCCCGGTCTTCGGTCGTTTGCCTGCCGACCGAAACCGAATCACCTCCCCCCCGGCGAGGGAGAAGATTTCTTTCTTTCCTTTGAGCTCGTCGAGTGAAACCGGAAACAGATGGCTGTTGGTCAAGTGTCTAAGGCTTCGCCTCAGTGCCCCGCGGGTATCGCCGGGGCCGAGAATAAACGAATGGGCCTTGGCCGTCAGGAGAGGTTCGAAAAAACACAGTCCCATGACATGGTCGATATGGGTAAAGCGCCGTTACAAAGCTCCTTTCCGAGCGGAATGATCCCCGTTCCGGCATCGAAAATCAGCCGGCGTCCGGCGACCGCGACTTCGACGCAGGAGGTATTGCCGCCGACACCAAGAGTGCTCGGATCAGCCGTCGGATAACTTCCCCGGACACCCCAAAACCGCACTCGAAAGAGCGGTGGTGGATGCTTGTCGCGCGAGTTTAACCGGTTCATCGAACTCTTTTACTTGTGCGCCATGATGTTAAAGGCGGCGACTGGCCGATTGATTCCCTTGAGATTAAGCTCTTGGATCGGTTCCGCTTCGAAAGCCTCTTCCAGCCGGCTCATAGTTTTTTGGTCAGTGAGAATTTGACCGCCTTTCGCCTCGGCGCACAGTCGCGCCGCCAGGTTTGGCAGATTGCCCACCGTACCGTAATCCATTCGGCCTTCAAAGCCCATAGTTCCAAGGGTCGCATAGCCGGCGGCGATGCCGACACCCAGGTCCAGATCGTAGCCCTTTTTTCGCCACGCCGTGCGTAACTCCTTCACTCGATCACGCATTTCAATGGCCATCTGCGCGGCCTTGTGGACGTGATCCTCGCATGGAATTGGATCGTTGAAAATTACCACAATCCCGTCGCCCACGAAACGCTCCAATGTGCCCTCGAACTTGAAAACCAACGTGCCCATCTCCGAATGGTAATGGCGCAGGAAGTCCATCACTTCTTCCGGCTCGGCGTTGTCGGAGAAGGCGGTGAAACCGCGCAGGTCGAGAAACACAATCGTGATTTCCCGTCGGTGAGTTTTGAATAGATGGTCATCTTCGCTGAGAATTTTTTCAGCGATTTGTGGCGAAAGGTAGCGCTTGAGCCGCGCCATGCGTTCGAGCTCATCGACTTGCCGCTTCACTTTGTCGGCGAGTGTGCGATTCCACTCATCCAGCGTATCGTGCAACTGCTTGATCCGCAGCATCGCCCGCACCCGCGCCAAGAGCTCAAAGGAGTCGAATGGCTTGGTTACATAGTCGTCCGCACCGGCATCGAGACCGGCGATCTTATCTTCTTGCGTCGCTTTGGCGGTAAGAAGAATAACGGGAATGCCTTTGTGCTCTTCGTTCTGTCTCAGCCGCTTCACCACTTCCAGTCCGTTCATCTTTGGCATCATATAGTCGAGCAATATCACATCGGGCTTGAAAACGTCGGCCTTTTCCAGCGCCTCGACGCCGTCGCTGGCTCTTTCGATCACATAATCGTAATCCGCAAGCTCTTGCTCGAGCAGATCGAGATTGAACGGCTCGTCATCGACGATCAGAATTTTGTTCGGCATAACGTATCCTTATTTTGGATTTTCGATTTTGGATTTTAGATTGCCGGAATCAGAGCGAAGAATAGAGGTTCGGAAAACTTTGGTCATACGCTTGTCCTCCTTAATCCAAAATCCAAAATCGCCAATCCAAAATCATCTGATGACTTTATCCGCTCTCGCCAGCACATTGGGCGGAATCGTCAGGCCGATCTGTTTGGCGGCTTTGAGATTGATGATGAGCTCAAATTTCTTCGGCTGCTCCACGGGAAGATCGGCAGGATTTCTGCCTTTCAGGATCTTGTCCACATACGTAGGGGCGCGTCGGTACAAGTCGGTAAAACTCACGCCGTAGCTCATGAGCCCCCCGTCTTCCACAAATTCTGTCGAGTAGAATATCGCCGGGAGCCGGTTCTTTACCGTGAGGTCTGCAACTTGTTTTCGGTGAGCAATGAAGATGGGGCTATTCATTACGAGGATTGCGTCAGCACGCCCCTTGGTTGCGGCTCGGAATTCAGTCTCAATATCCTTGGGATCTAGAACATCCAGGTATTGAAACTGCACCTTGAACGCCCCTGCGGCGAGTTCGATCTCTCTTAGCACTTGTGCGTAGCCTGGTTCGGTTGAATACCCGAGGACGGCCACCCTGGCGAGCTTGGGAATTATTTCCTTCAAAAGCTCTAGTCGTTTTCCGCTTAGCTCGGGCGCAAAGGAGGCCAGGCCGGTGATGTTCCCACCAGGTCGCGCAAGGCTGGCGACGAAACCATTGCCAACGGGATCTGGATCATGGGCCATGACAATGGGAATCGTGACAGTTGCATCTTTAGCGGCACGGGTTACTGGAGGACTAGCCGAGACGATGATGTCGACCTTGAGACGCACTAGCTCAGCCGCGAGCGCGGGGAGGCGATCGAGTTTTCCTTCTGCATATCGCCACTCAATGACAAGGTTTTTTCCCTCGACGTACCCAAGCTCGCGCAGACCCTGACGGAAGGCCTCGATGCGGGACGAGCCAGCGGAAGGGGAGGTAGAGCTCAGGTATCCTATCCGCGGGACTTTCGTTGGCAGCTGAGCCTCGGCGAAAGAAGCAGCAACCAGGAGGATAGTTGCCAGGAGCCTGGTGAAGATTTTTGCCGTCATGAATCTTTGCTCCTACTGTTGCCTGTTGCTGCGTGCTCACCGCCTACTGTCGCATCGCTTCGTCGACAAAACTGTTATCGAAGGATTGTCTCACGTCGAATTGTTTGGCCTTGGGATGGTCGACGAATTTCAGCGCATTGGCCATTGCCTTCTCGATGACTCTGAGCGAGCTGGGGAAGGCGTCCTTGTAGTATTCAAAGCTGCCTTGCAGTAACGCGTCATCGTCGGTTCGGGTAAATTTCCTGAGCGCGCGCTTGGTTGCCGCAGCATTTTCTCTGGCGAGCTGTTGTCCTTCATTGAGGGCGCGCAAGAAGTCGACTGCGACTTTGCGGTTCCTGGTGTCCTTGAGCCACGACTCCCGCGCCGCAATGACCGCGGTGGGAAACAGACCGTATTCGGTCTGGGAAGGCCGGAAGAGCAGATTGAATCCCGCGTTCTTGGCATTGAGCCCAAAGGGATATCCGATCATGCAGACATCCACGCGGCCACCGACGAGCGCGGCATAGGACTCGCCTACGCCGCCGTTTTGGATAAAGGTTACCTCATTGGGTTTGACCCCGCCCGCGTCCAACATCGACAGCGCCGAGAAATAACTCGACGCACCGAAACGCGTGACGCCGACTCTCTTCCCCCGGACATCGCCGATCGATTTGATCTCCGGCTTTGACCAACCGTCGATGGTGAGCACGGGCAACGGCGATGCGATCGCGATCAGATCACTCCCCGCCAGACGGCTTGAGATGATCGCACCCCCGCCCGTGTAGCCGATAGGAAATTCTCCCGCGAGGATCGCCGCATTGATCAGCGGCGAGCCGCCCATGAACACGGGGAAAATATCGTAGCCGTGTTTTTGAAAGATTTTTTCCTGCACAGCGATGAAGAGCGGCAGCGACGCGCCGGCGATCGGGGTGTAGCCGACCGTTAATTTCTGTAATTCTTTCTGACCGGCGTGCGTGGCGAACGCTAAGCTAAGCGCCAAGAGCGTGGCGCCAACTACAAATGCAAATT
>VBKY01000486.1:2371-10592 GCA_005879255.1 Deltaproteobacteria bacterium | reverse complement strand
CAGAATTGCTCCAGAAAACGTAGGCAATCACTGCCACTAGACAGACCGCCAACAAACCAATCTTCCAGTGTCTGACCCATGTGACGGGACGAGTCCGTTTTTGAGAGTCGTTCTTTTCAGTTTGTTGCATCAATTTCTCAGTCATGAGTCACACAAAATCCAAGAACGATTCGCGCCTATTCCGCTGGCGCATCACCTCTGGCAGAACACGCACTGAAGAAAGAATGTATTTTTGTCGCCGGTAGATCCGTAGCCGTTTGCGTGCGCGTCCCAAGCGATCATGCTTTGTAATGGCAAATCCTGTTCCAATGCGCCGCCGCACCGGCGCTGGTCAATCCTCATGCAAGCTCACGAATTGACTCGGCCAGCGATCCTCATAATGACTTCGTAAAAGGAAAACTGACGTTACTCAGTCGTCATTTTGACATCCGTCGATATGACGACTCGGGCCGTCGTCCGGTCCATGATTAATCGCGTCCGGGCGCTCAGAAATAGCTTGCCGTTGGTTGGCACGCCGATTGCCAATCTTCTCAATCAGGTGAGGTGAATCGAATGAAAAAGGTAACTATTGCGTTGTCATTGCTCTTGGCGCTCAGCACGATGGCCGGTTGTTCTGTCTACCGCAATCACTACGGTTGGGAGAGACGGCATTGGGAATGGCACGACCGGCACCGGTAAGGGTTCTGAGTTCCATCAGTCAAATCGCAGAGAACCGTTAATGAAAATCTCGTGAAGGAGGACACTTTATGCTCTCTCATCGGACGCTCGGATGCCGTGATTTAGTTTGGACCGAAGTCATCAATCAACTGGTTCATGTTGAATCTGCGTCGTGTTGGTGTGATCCAATCATTGAGGTTGATGAAAATGGTGATGACATTGTGATTCACAGAGAAGTCGTCTGGAACTGAATTGCCGCGCTGCGTCGTAAATGAGAACTGTTGTGTCATTCAAGCATGCGATCGAAATCATCATCAATCGCGACGAATCATAGGTCGGCTTGCTCTAACCAACTGCACAGCAGAAAAAGGACAAGCCAATCGTTGCGCGGCAGGAACAACAAGCGTTGCTCCCAAAAAGCGCAACAACAACCTATCATGAAGTACATTGCGTTTTTTATTTTCCTATCTGGCATCGTGATTTCTGGATGCTCGGTATTACAGAACAGTGAGAGGTTCTATCGGGACCATCCTCGAGGGCCCATTAATTGGCGTGAGTACCTGGATTGAAATCTCCTGCTGTGCACGGAGGATAGACAAATCTGACAGCTGACGCGAGAACGGCTGGGCGAGTCAATTATCTTTGACGCCGATGGCAGCGTGAGCATGGTTCACACAACCGCAGGTGTCAATTTTGTCGATCGCGCGGGCAATTTTGGAGTAGCAACGCAGCCAAATGGTCTGCTCGGCCTGAGCGAAAGTCATGCAGTCTTTAACGCTTGAGCCGGCGCTTCGGGGTCATTGAAATTCTGTCGTGATTGGTGGTTGTTGATCCAGGCAACGGTGTGAAGGGGGGTCGTTACTCCCCCCTTCAACCATTAGGTGCAAATACTCAGTGTGCAACGACGAGAATGCTCCCAATGTCCGACAATTAGTCACTGCCGTCTTCGTAGTCTCTGCCGAAACGGAATTGTGCATCGCGCTTCTGCTCGACGACCTGGTCCTTGCCGCTGGGGCTCTCGTCGCACGCGCCGTAGTAGTCAATGACGTCTCCGCTGCTCGAGTTCTTCAGTTGCGGTTGATCGCCAGCCAGAGTCCGTGGCCGTATCGCCGTAAACTTCATATGACAGTAGCTGTTCGGCACATCTTCGGTCTTAGAAACAATACCGTCAGCGGCTAGAGCTGTGCCACTCGCCGTGACGTTACCTAGAAGAATCAGAGCGGCTAAAAGTGTTTTTACGTTTTTCATTCGATTCACCTCCTTTCGTCCTTGTTGAAAACACGGTGCGCAATCGATATGCCAAGCACCTTTGCTGGTGATCTGTCGGTGCGACGCACCGCTCTTTGGAATCGAGCATCGCCGGCTCGGCGTCACCGGTTCGAGTAAACCGTCTGTTATTCGACACCTGTCGAACATGCGTCGCGATTTTTTATCACCACCAACTGCGATCCGCCTTGCGGCGGCACCCTAAGTTTCCGGACTTTCGCTATTCATAAGTGTTTTTTTCAACATCGAATAGGGTTCAGGTTCATGCAGCGCTCGTATCGTGTGCTCGCGCTCGGTCGCCTCCCACGTACGAGCTTAGTGGATCGACAAGCCCAGTCGTCTCTCCCTTCAATCACTCGCGCAGTAGCGTCCACAATAATACTGCCGCACTTTTCTGGCCGTCGATATTTCGGCGGGTGCCGATAGCTCGACACGCTCCTGCTGCGGTCCGATTGAGGTGAATGCGCGATGGGATGTAACTCCCCGATTCTCGTCGCTTATAGATGATAAAAACAAGATGTACTCTGGCACGATCGTTGCCATCAGTATCTGCACAAAGAAGAAAAGAGAGGCGGTGGATCCTATGAACGTCGATACACTGATCATGTCGGTTCTATTTCTGACCGGAACAACTCTATGGGTCAGCGTCGCCATTCGAGGCATGCGGCGGGCGCCCCTAGCGAACGCGGCGGAGCCCGACCTGAATGGCATCAAAGCCGAAGGTAAGCGTCTGGCCAAACGTCGGTAATCGATGTGGTGGGCACGTTTGTGGCGCGTGGTCTCAAACGGAATCATTGGCCAAGAATCAAAAATCGATCCAAAGGTCGACCGATCCCTTCGGATCCCGTCCCAAATTAGGGGGAGTCATGGCATCGAAAGTTCAAAGTTCGAAATCCATAGAGGAGCCTAGTTCTTTCAATATGGAGGAGAAAATCACCTCGCTGTTTGAACCGGACACGCTTGTGTCCGCTCAATACTTCCAGAACTTTCGCCGAAAGACCTGCCTCGAGCCGGAGAAGAGGCTCATCTTGGCGATGTTGGAGGATGCCGTTACTTGCTTTCAGATTTATCTCACGGCGCGAAGCGGAAAAGGGAAAAGGCTGTTCAACGAAGCGGAGGAGTGGATCATGACAAACCACGACGATTGGACTTTTTCGTTTGCGAACGTCTGTGAGACTTTAGGGTTCAGTCCCGAATATGTCCGCCAAGGGATGCGGCGGTGGAAACAGAAGAAGCTGGCAAATAATACACCTGCCGAAGGTTGGAGACAGAAAAGGATAGCCGGCTAGAGCCTAGGTCGGGTGGACAATCATGAGCCCATCTCGCACGAGAAGGTGATTCGGTTGACGAAGCCGACTTGCGATCTCGTCATCGAAGATGCAGGACTAAATAGGCACGGGAGAAGGAATACTTATGACTTCATGGGAACTGATTTTTCTGCAAAGCAGAGTAAATAACGGCGGATATGACGGCGATGACCTACCGGCGCAAAAATGGGAGTGGCCACGAGGTACTTGGTTTCAAGAGCGCCTGAATTATCTCCGCGCCAGACGCCGGCAATAGCCGAGAATATTCTTGAATAGTCCAAACGAATTCATTGAACATGAAGCGCGCTAATGTACAAGACCGTCAGTCACGTAGGTCCAGCTCACTTGCTCCGCGCGGAAGGAGAGATTCCCGCTAAGGTGAGACAGGCTTTGCTTGCAGGGCGCCGCCAGGATGCGGCGGAAATACTCATGCAACAGTACGGACTCAGTTGTGATGAAGCGAGTGATCTCCTGGATGTCTTTGCGCGCGAATAAAACGCCCTCCTGTGGCCCCTGCTAATCGAGTCTAACGCCTAATCGCTTCCGCGGCGGGGCGGAGCTTCTTGGCCGCACAAGACACAAACGGTCGCAGCAATGCTCGCAGACTTTTCAGTATGTGAGCCGTGCGGCCGCGGTTTCTCCCGGTTCATAAGTCATTTCCAATCCGGGGCAAGGCAAGAAAGATCTCTGCCAGCGCTGTATAAGCCGTCCTCATGCGTGATCGCCGGAGGCGATGTGTTGCCGCTTCAGCAGGAAAAGAGAGAATACCAGGGCGAGGACTAAGGCCGTCAAAAGACCCAGCTCGAACATCACGTTGTGGAATGCAGCTTCATTGATTTCGGCGGGCTTTGAGAATTCCGCGGTTAGGATGAGAACGCGGCGAATGGCAGCGATGAGGCCGACAATGAGAAAAGGTTCCGCGACCAGGGTGTGCTCGCGGAAAGAGACCTGCAAAGTATAGAGGATTTCGACGATCATCAAAATGAGCAGACTTTGATCGAGCAGCTCAACAATTTTTACGGGCAGGTTGGCTGACATGATTGCCTGTCCCAACGAAAGCGCGACGATGACGAGCAGGACCAGAGCGGCGACGGCAAGCACCAGACCGAGGCCGACATAGGCAACGTCCTCGACGCGGGTGAAGCCGCTCGATATCCATTCGCGCAATTCTGTCTTGGTTTTTGCCATGGCGGCAGAGCTCCTTTCTTCAATCGAGGTGCAGGTGTCGTTGCAATTGTTGTTGTTGCCGCGCCAGATCCGGCTCCCGCTCGGTCTTCATCGCGATCGATTCGCC
This sequence comes from Deltaproteobacteria bacterium, assembly GCA_005879255.1. The sequence continues at coordinate 6,068 of VBKY01000486.1, read as the reverse complement.
GTCGGCCATCAGCGCCGGCCAGTCGATCTTGCCGCTCGCGATCACGGCGCGGGCGCTTTCAATGGCGGAGCGTATATCCCGTCCCGGGTCCCAGTATTGGCCAAACGTGAACCTGAAATTGTCGGCTATGTAATTGAGAAAGTCATAGATTCCTTCCATGCCCGCGTCGATATCTTTCAAACTCTTCTGCGTCTCGCCTTGGCGAGCCAGGGTAAGCCCGAGGTAAAGCCGCGCGACATTGTCGTCCTTGTGCCGCGCAAGCGCTTTTTCCAACGTCGACCGCGCCCGCGCATAGTCGCCGTTCAGGTATTGAGCTCGGCCGAGAAAGCTCAAAGTTCCCTCCTGCAATTCGGTGCCGTAGATGTAATTGGGATCGGCTTGCGCCGCAGCCTGAAAATAGCCGAGGGCGGTTTGGTTGTTGCCCTCGAACAAAGCTTGTCTTCCTTGAGCGACATCGCCCGCGCTCTGGAAAGACGCGCAGGCAGAGAGCGAAACAGTGACGAAGAGCCAGGCCGGAAAATATATCAGTCTCATAGTTATTTACCTTTTCAGGTGCGTTGGATTTCGCTCCCTCGCCGAATTGGCAGACTCGGATTTGCCTTCTCTTGCATCCGCAAAAGACCTGCCAAAGTCGGCTTTAAACCAAGATCGTGACCGCCGAAGAAAGTGTCGAGGTTTCCACGTGCCTTCGGCATATGTCGAGGCTCCACGACACTTGAATCCAGTCGTTCTTGGAAAACTTGAGACCGTACGAGATCTCTCTGCTTAAAGGCGAACTGCCCGCGCCTGCATCCCACCCACCGCCGAGGGCTTTGATCAGACGGATGCTGGCGCCCATTTGTAGATTGACGGCTTGCGCTAGCGACAGTTGGTTGGCGAGGAGCATCCGCTTGGCGTCGATGAGATGAGGTAATCGACCAAGCCAAACTTGTACTGCGCCTGGGCGAGGCGGAGATAATTCCCGGATACGGCAACGGTTTGCCGGTAGCGGGCCTCCGTTGCCTTGAGATTGGCCCTTGAGCCGACCGCTCTCCAAAATTACCCACAGGATCGGCGATATTGTCGTCAGCCGTTGCATGGATGACGATCGCGCTTCCATCAGCGTTGAAGATAGAAGTCTCTCCGGAGCCGAGCGTAATACTATCTATGAGCACCTCATAGCGCCGCGCTCCGTTTTTCTCCACATACATGTCAGGCAGATCACCTGCGTGTGGACCGGCGGGCGCAAGCGACGGTGCCATCGGCGGACAAACGACCGTCGAAGAAAAGTTTCTGACCGAGAGCGATTTTCTGAGGCGTTTGCGGATTGTCCGGTGGTATGACAGCCCGCGTCTGGTCGGCCGGAAGACCCACCTGTTGGGGCGATCTCGGCTGGGCCAATGGGCCCGCCTTGGGAATCGGCGGCTGAGCAGCGGTTTTCGTCGATAATGTATTTGCCGCGCCCGCGTAAGTGATCATCAGCGGGATCAGCACCACGGCGAGGCAAGCCAAAAGTGCCAGCAAAATTTTTTTTTCGTTATTCATAGGCGGCCCCGAAACGTGGGTGAGAGAAGGAACAGCAATGACGCTGAACGTTTCCCCACCCGAATACTCTTTCACTGTTAGATCAACGACGGGGTCGGTCTTCTTCTTGCAGCCGCACTAAGTCTGGCTCTCGTTCAATGCGTATCCCTAGCGACTCTCCATCAGCAATGAGTTTTTTCCAGTCGATATTTCCGCTGGAGATCATCGCAAGATCGCTTTTTATGCCCGACCGGATTCCTCCGCTCGCGTCCCAGTCTTTTCCAAACGAAAATCGAAAGGTCTCGTTTATGTAATTAAGGAAGTTATTAATTCCGTTCATACCGGCTTGGATATTCGTCAGTGCCGCCTTTTGGTCCCCTAGACGATACAAGGTAAGACCCAGGTATAGCCGTGCGACATTGTCGCCCTTGTGCTGCGAAAGCGCTTTCTCCAAAGTCTGACGCGCTTGCGCATAGTTCCCGTTGAGGTATTGGGCTCTGCCCAGATAGCTCGACACTCCCTCCCGTAGCTCGGTGCCGTATATGTAGTTCGGGTCTACTTGCGCGGCATCCTGAAATAAGCCGAGGGCGGCTTTATAGTTGCCCTCAAACAGCGCTTGCCTTCCTTGGTCGACATCGCCTCCGCCGCGGATCGTCGCGCACCCGGCGAGCCAGACACTAAACGAGAGTCCTGCCAAAAAATATATCACTTTCATAGTTATCTCCTTTTTCACATCCTAGTTTCACGGTCTGCTATCTCCGATTGCCCGCCGAAGACCGACGGGGGCTGCCCCAAATTGGCCTGCATGGAGCCAGCACAGCACTGAATCCACGGACATTGGACTTGCTTGGAGTCGTGATAAGATGCCGCGCCCTTTGCCTCTCTCGGCAGACATGCGCAAAAGATTGGCCAAGGTTCGGTTTGAGCCGAGATCGTGAGAAGTGATTGAATACAAGAAAAATTTTAGACTGCTTAGATCGCAACCGCTGGATAAAGTGTCGGCCGTTCGACACGCCTCTCGACAGTGTCGAGGCTTTTTCGACGCAAGCCGTCGTCGGCCGCATTGTCTCAAACTTTCCCGGCACTGGGGTCTCCCCTTGAGCCTCCCGGATTGGGTTTGGCAAAACCGGGGTAGCAATGTTCGATGCACATTTTCGGAACAATCAAGCCAAAGGTCATCGCCAGGATGATCAGGATGGCCGTCGTTCCATTGGCGACCACCTGCACGACGAGCTCCTGAGGTGCCTGTGGGCCGAGCGTGACGAGGTCGACCATTTCGCCGGCCATTCGGAACAGGAACACACCGGGAATCAGAGACAACACTGAAGCGAAGGCGAGCCCCGCAAAAGGCAGCCGCAGCCGATCGGCGATCGGTGTGATGATGGTCCCAACCAACAGACAGGCGACGAGCGCCCCGGTCTCTACGCTGGCACCTGCCATCGAGATAATTGCCCAGCGCGAGGCGTGCGCGAGCATTCCGATCAGGATGGGAATCGGCAGCATCCGCCATGGCATTGCGAAGAACGTACCGTAAGCCGCGACGGCAACGCCTGCCGCGATCACATCATACCCCAGCGGTACCGGGTGTGAGGGCCCTGAAACAGGCAGGGTGACGCCGCCGAATGAAAGCCCGAGGAGCAGCCCCGTGCAGATCATGAGGGTGATCAGGCTCGCGTAGCCCATCCGCGAGGCGCCCAGCGCGATGCGCGCGCGGGCGAGATCGATCGTGCCATTCAGAAAATGTGGGCCCGGAACCAGCACCATGCACGGGCAGACCGCTACGAGGCGCAGCACGGAACTGAGCTGGAGCCGGACGGCGATCGCACCAATGGCACCCGCGAGCAACGCAGCGCAGAAGGGTTGCAGGAAAGGGTTGCGGCTCATCCCCGCCAGCCACCGGCGGAGACAGGCGCCGGCGCTGATTGCGATCAGGACCAGGCCGGCCAGGTGGGCCGCGCCGAAGATCACGCCGAGCGCCGCGGCTCCGGCTGCCGTCAGCAACGCGAAGCGCGCGACCGAGACGGGTGGAAATCGCGTAATCGCCTCGAGTGCAGATCGCGCCGCCTCGGCATCCATACGACCATCGCAAACTTTGTCGATCACGCCCACTGTCGCGGCGACCTTGCTCATGTCCACGCCCAAGGGCTCGATGGCGATGATTTCGTAGCGTGAGCCGGTATCGTCGTCGATGCGT
>VBKY01000486.1:0-2358 GCA_005879255.1 Deltaproteobacteria bacterium | reverse complement strand
AAGACGGTGGCTCGAAAACCGAGCGCCTCGGCAAGCTGCTGCACGGCCGCCACCGTCCTTTCCGTAGTCTGTCCATTCGCGAACAAAAGCCTGGCGCTGAGTAATATGAGATCGAGGTCTCCTGCCAAGGCCACAGACTCCCCCGGTTGGAGACGGACGGCGTCCTCGGTATGGTACTGCCAGTCGTGCTCATAAGGCGCTCATTAATAATGTTCATGCGCTCCTTTAATGTCGTTCTCGATGGCTTTCATTCGCGATTCTCCTATTTCCCTATGCCAGGGAACTAAAGCAACTGATGTGCCCGGAACATCAATGTCGGGAACGTCTAAAAACGGTCGTATCAGGAAAGTCTCATACGACCTCCAACAAAAACATTGCTTTGGTCTCGGTCATAGCGATCCTAGTGGTATTTCAAGAGAGTGAACTGAAACGTCGCGCCGGGACCGTCGTTCGGTAGAGCCCACAAGCGGCCGCCGTGATTCTCAACAATTGAACGGCTGATCGCCAGTCCCATGCCCATGCCCTGTGATTTGGTCGTGTAGAAAGGATTGAAGATCTTATCGAGATTCTGTGAATCGATCCCAATACCGGAGTCTTGAACGGCGACGAGCACTTGATCCGATTCATGTTGACGCGAACGGACCAGCAACTCTCGCGGTCGATCGCCCACCGATGACATCGCTTCAACGCCGTTCATTATTAGATTGAGAATGACCTGTTGCAACTGCACCCGATCGCCGAGCACAAACGGAAGATCACCGACCAGTTCCGTCCGCAGCGCTACTCCTTTTCGCACTGCTTCGTGCTCGGTGAGGTTAACCACCTCTTGAACGGCTTGGTTGATATCAAGCTGCGCCTTCTCCGGATCCGTCTTCCGCACAAGCGCTCGAATCCGGCTAATGACGTCACTCGCCCGGTTCCCATCGTGGATGACGCGCCGCGCCGTTTTTCTGGCCTCGTCGAGGTTGGGCGAATCACCCATCAGCCAGCGCAGGCAAGCGCTGCCGTTGGTCACGATCGCCGCGAGCGGCTGGTTGACTTCGTGAGCAATGGACGCCGCGAGCTCTCCCATCGTCATTACCCGTGTGACATGGGCCAGCTCTCCCTGCGACTTTCGCAAGGCCTCCTCCGCTTGCTTGCGCGCGGTGACGTCCATCACTGCGCCGACGTATTCGAGATTGCCCGTTTCACCTCTCATCGCATGTGCGACAACGTGGACATGTTTGGAAGATCCATCAGCCATGAGGAATCGATGTTCGAAATCAAGATCCGTTCCGTTCTGCACTCCGCGATCGAGAACCTCTCGGACTTGCACGACGTCTTCTGGATGAACCCTTGGGAACACTTCTTCGAACGTCGGCTTAAATGCTCGATCATATCCAGCGATTCGATAAGTTTCCTCGGACCAGAACATCTCTCCCGTGGCAACGTTCCAGCCGAAACTTCCCGTATGACTTAGTCTCTGTGCTTCGGCTAGATAGGCCTCGCTTCTCCGCAGCTCTTCTTCGGCCCGCTTGCGCTCGCTGTTTTCCTGCTGCAGGTCGGTATAGAGCAGGGCGTTTTCCAGTGAGATTGCGGCCTGCGAAGCGAGGAGTTTCAGCACCGCGATCCGCGCCGGCGTGAAAACATGAGGCGTTAGATTGTTTTCGAGATACAGCACGCCCGTCAGCTTGGCCTGCTTCACCAGGGGCAGGCAGAGGATCGACCGGGCGTGCTTCTGACAGATGTACTCATCTGCCGAGAATGGATTCTGCGCCAAGGCGTCATCAAGGATCACGCTCTGCCGCGTCCGGATCACGGTGTGGAGAAGGGATTCGGGCAGTGCGGCCGATGTCACCGGGTCCGGTCGGAGCGTGACCTCGACCGCCTTCCGGTCGAATCTCGCCTCTGCTTCGATCTGCAGCGTATCGCCCCGGAGGAGAATGAGCAGACCACGCTCGGCGCCCGCATGCTCGATCGCGATCCTCATGAGCGTCTCGATGAGCTTGCCGAGTTCGATCTCGCCCGACACCACCTGCGAAGCCTTGACCACCGTCCCGACATCCAGCTGCTCGACGGGCGTGCCGATCGTCGCCGTCGGCGGAGACGGCGCCGTTTTCTCGCGCAGCCGCGGGTAGCGCTGGTCGAGTTGTTGCACCTTGCCGAGCGCCCCCCAGCGGAGATAACAGTACCTAGCGTTCCGGAGATAGGCGTTGGCGATAGTCTCGAAGCCGCGCGCCGTGTAGAACCGCGCGGCTACCTCATGGGCTAGGCCCTCGTTCTGCACAAAACCGTTGTCGCGGGCCGATTGAATCGCCTGCTCGTACAGCCGCATTGCATCGGTGTCTCGCCCTTCGAGGCGGGCGATCTCGGCCAACA
>VBKY01000515.1 GCA_005879255.1 Deltaproteobacteria bacterium | reverse complement strand
GAACCTTTGGTTGTCGCTGAGCAGAAAAACGAGCCACTCCTTTCGGTCGAAGACCTTGAAGTGCGTTTTTTTCTGAGCCGGAACCGGGCGCTCACGGCAGTCGATCGGGTTTCGTTTCAACTATATCCCGGAGAGACGCTCGGTCTGGTCGGTGAAAGTGGTTGCGGCAAGTCGAGCTTAGGGCGCGCCATCCTGCAGCTCATTCGGCCTGCGGCGGGCAAAGTTTGGTTTTGTGGTCATGAATTGACGCAGTTAGCCGGCGCATCACTGCGCTCGATGCGACGTGAAATGCAGATCGTCTTTCAAGATCCGCGCGGTTCCTTGAATCCACGGTGGAGTGTCGGCCGGATTGTCGAGGAACCGTTGCGCGTGCACCGGCTCGCGAAACGAAATGAAAGAAAAAAAATTGTCCGGGAAATGCTTGCGCAAGTTGGCCTCGCCGAGTCCTATGCGAATCAACGTCCCGCGCAATTGAGTGGTGGCCAACAGCAACGCGTCGGCATCGCGCGAGCGCTGGTGACGCGACCGAAAATGGTCATCTGCGATGAGCCGGTTTCATCTCTGGACGTGTCGATTCAAGCTCAGATCGTGAACCTGTTACAGGATTTGAAAGAAAGCATGGGCATCGCCTACCTGTTTATCGCTCATAATCTGGCAGTGGTTCGGTCACTCAGCGATCGGGTGGCTGTGATGTACCTTGGGCAAATTGTTGAAACTGCGTCGTCAGAAGCGCTTTTCAGTCGTCCCCTACATCCGTATACACGAGGACTACTCGCTTCCGTGCTTCGTCCTGACCACACTGCTCGCGACCAGCTCAAAAGCGCGGTGAGTTTCACTGCGGGTGATGTTCCGGGTTTGCTCAATGCGCCGCAAGCCTGTCGCTATCATCCGCGTTGTCCCTACGCCCAAAAGCGCTGTCATGAAGAGAAACCGGTTTTGGAGAGCGCGGGGGCGCATGGAGGACAACACTGGGTGGCCTGTCATTTTTGGCGCGACATCCGGAACTCGACTTAGCGCCCTCTGGCGCTTCACATCACTGCCCCTTGCTCAAGATCACGTTAATCGTGTAAAGAGTTTGCAGCCCAGCACTGAATTTGAAGGCGAGGAACATGCTCAAAATCGATGAATTAAAGAAAAGCTTTATCGTGGAAAAAGGCGAAGTTCGGGCAGTTCAGAACGTCAGTATCGACATCGCGGACGGACAATTTTTTACGCTGCTGGGACCGAGCGGCTCAGGCAAGAGCACGACGTTACGTTGCATTGCCGGTCTGGAACAGCCGGAGGACGGCGAAATTTATATCGGCGGTCAATGCGTATTCTCAGCAAAGCGGCAGATCGCAGTTCCTCCCGAAGAGCGGCCGATCGGCATGGTTTTTCAATCCTACGCGATTTGGCCGCACATGGATGTGTTTCACAACGTGGCTTTTCCCTTGCTGTACGGCAACCGCGGTAAGAAAAAGCTTTCCAAGTCGGAAATTGAAAAGTATGTCACCGACGCTTTGACAATGGTTCAAATGGAAGGCCTGGCAAGCCGGCCGGCGACACAGTTGAGCGGCGGCCAGCAACAGCGCGTGGCGCTGGCGCGGGCGCTCGTGCGCAAGCCGCGGCTTCTGCTGCTGGACGAGCCGTTGAGTAACTTGGACGCCAAGCTCCGTGAAGAGATGCGCGTCGAGCTGAAAGAGCTGGCGCGCTCCGTAGGCATTACCACTTTCTTCGTCACCCACGATCAGGTCGAAGCCTTGGCGCTGTCGGACGTGATCGGCGTCATCATGGGCGGCAATTTGGTCGAGATAGGAACGCCATACGAGATGTACGTGCGGCCCAAAAACAAACTCGTCGCTGAGTTTCTCGGGACGGCCAACGCTTTGCAGGGACGGGTCGTGCGCACGGGAAACAACGGCTCGGTTGAAACGGAGTTTGGGCCGATTGCGGTGGACCTGAGCAGCACCGAAGTGAGCTCGAATGAATCGGTGTTCGTTATGATCCGGCCGGAGGACATGACTTGCTCCCGGGAACCGAGCCAGTTCTCCGAAAATATTTTTGAAGGTACCATCATGCGCGCTCTTTTCTTGGGCAATTTTATCGACGGCGAGGTCCAGATCAGAGGGAAAAATTTTCGCGCAATGCTCAACCCGCATCAGGTGTTTCAACCAGGAGAGCGGGTGTATGTCCACGTGCCTCCCGACCGTTGCCAGGTAACGCGGTGAAAACTCTCGCCCGAGACGGTGGGAGGACTCAGAGCTCATAGTCAAAGTTCGAGGTTCAAGGTCTCGACAACGAGTTGTAAGATTGAGGCTGGGACATTGAATCTTGAACATCGTGATGCGCTCGCTTCCCAAACTCAGCTCGCAAACAGTGCGCCCTAGGAGCACAGAATGTTGTTAGCGCTTCCTTACCCCACGACGAATTTTCTTCCCTTCTACGCAGCCGAAGATCTGGGATTTTCTTCGCGCGCCGGTGTCGATCTCCACTGCATTCATGTGAGGGAAACCAAGGAAAGGAAAGTACGGCTGTGCCTGGCGGGCGATCTAGACTTCTACACCTCTATTTCTACCACGGTCGAAGCAGTTCTGCGCGGCTGGGGTGACGTGAAAGCGCTGTGCAGTAATCAGACCACTCTATACTTTTGCGCCGCGCGCCAGGAGATTGCCGAGTTGAACGACCTTCAAGGCAAAAGGGTCATGGTGGGTGGAGGCGCCTCCAACAATCAGATCACCTATCTCTCCAAGAAGTTGGGTTGGATCCTCGGATCGGATATCACGATTGTTCGCGGCGACGCGCTTGACCGCATTCGGGCGTTCGAGGATCCTGCCATCGCCGCGGTCATCGCGCGTGAGGAATACGCTTACTGGGCCGTCAAGGCAGGCTGGCGCCTGATCCCGTACCCGGAAGAATATATGCGCTGGCACGGCGGGGGACTTTGTACTTCCGCTCGACTCATTCACGAACAGCCGGATACAGTTTTCAAGGCCGTGAAGGCGGTGGTTCTAGCCACCGACTATTTGAACCATCATCGTCAAGAAGCCATCGAGCTGGCGTGCAAACGGATCAGTCATTTGAGTCGCGAGGACGCTGAAGGAAACTACGATATTCATATGCGCAACGGCGGCTACACTTGTGCTATTACAGAAGAGGGCATTCGCTATCAGAGCGAAGTGCTTGCCTCAGCAAAAGGAGTCAGCAAGAAAGTATCGTTGCGGGAGGTGTCGGACCTGAGTTTTTTGGAAAAGGCGAGGGTGGAGTGTAACATCGACACGAACTAACAGGAGTGACAGCAATGGCAAAGAGTGAACACGATTGGGGCACAAAGGAATACGATCAAGAGTGGGTGTCAAAGGATAGCCAGAGAGCAGCGGAAAGGGAGGCTCAATTCAATGCGGCGATCAGTTGGCTCGCCGTGTTTATCGGCGGGCGATCCCAGGTGATGGATTTGGGCTGCGGTCCAGGGACTTCTCGCCACGTTTCCAGAGATAAGCGTGATCTGTTCGGATGGATCTGATGAGATGCTAAGATTGGCTCGACAGCGTCTCGATGCGTTTGGAGACAGAGCCTCGTTTGTTCAGTCGGACTTCGGCGCTGACAAATGGATAGCCGAGCTACCGCGTGAATTGGACGCCGTCGTGAGCGCTCGTGCCATACACAACTTGAGAAAACTCAAACTCATTGGCCCGGTTTATGGGCAGATTTTTGAGTTACTTCGTCCTGGAGGACTATTCCTGAATATCGAGCGGGTCAACTTTTCTACTCCGGCGCTGCGGCGTTACTACAAGGACCTGCAAATGAAGACTCGCGGCCGGGCAGCTAAGATGGACGGCGCGGCGCCCAATCTCTTGCAGCAGTTTCGTCTGCTCAAACGCGCCGGCTTCAGAGATATCGATTGCTTCTGGCGTGAAGGCAA
>VBKY01000514.1 GCA_005879255.1 Deltaproteobacteria bacterium | reverse complement strand
CATCGTAGCAGCCGTGCGTGGCGCGATGGTCATCGTATTTTGCCGCGACATGAGCGAAGCGGTCGTGCTGTCGCGTGTGCTTCTCGACCCATTGCTGTACTTGTTCGGGACTCTTCGGTTCGTCTGGGGGCATCGCCATAGATCTGCACCTCGATTGAAATGGACCGGTTTCTATCGATAGCGCAATCAGGCGGGATTACCAACCGGGCTTTGGTTGACATCCGTGTATGCGACTCTGTAAGCTCAGCCAAATGTTCGAAACGCCAAGGAGGATCTCTAATGGCCTATGACATTCTGATCAAAGGCGGGCGGATTTATGATGGCAGCGGATTGCCTTCTTATCTCGGCGACGTCGCGGTGCAAGACGGTCGGATCGTCGACACGGGCAGAATCAACGGCAGCGCGAAGCGGGTTGTCAACGCCGACGGTTTGGCGGTGGCGCCGGGTTTTATCGACTTTCACACGCATCTCGACGCGCAACTGTTGTGGGATCCTCTCGCCACCTCGTCGTGTTTCCATGGCGTGACGACGGTTATTCCCGGCAATTGTGCCTTGGCCCTGGCGCCTTGCAAGGAACAGGACCGTGAAACGATTCTAAAAAGCTTCGAGCGCGTCGAAGCGATATCGCTGCCCGCGTTGCGCGCCGGCGTGCAGTGGGGCTGGACGACCTTTCCCGAATATCTAAATCGCCTGCGCGGCAATCTCGGCGTCAACGTCGCCGCGCTGATGGGCCACTGCGCACTGCGCCAATTTGTCATGGGAGAAGCTTCCCTTGAGCGCGCCGCCACGCCGGCGGAAATTCACCAGATGAAAGAAGTGCTCAAAGCCGGCGTGCGCGCGGGCGCCATGGGCTTTTCGACCAATCAAAATCCCGTCCACATGTATGCCGACGGGACACCGATTCAGAGTCGCTTTGCCACCGACGAAGAGATCATCGAGCTTGCTTGCGCGCTCGGCGAGATCAATCAGGGCGCGGTGCAGATTTCGCGCGGCTCCCTTGGAGTGTCGGTGCCCGCGCGCGAGACCGTGCAGCTCTTCGATGAGATTTCCAGCCGGTCCGGCCGTCCGGTCATCTGGCAGAGCATCGCGCACCGCTGGGACAGGCCCAATGAATGGCGACTGTTATTGGACTTGGCGAAGGAATCCTTGGACCGCGGCGTCCAATCTTATCCGCTGTGCAACGCGCGGCTGTTCAATAACCGTCTGACGATGAAAAACGCCCAAGTCTTCGATGATCTGCCGACCTGGAAAACCATTCTCTTCTTGCCGCTTGAAGCGCGCATCGCCGCCATCAAGGATCCTGAGACGCGCAAGAAGATGCGCTACGAAGCGGTGGAGGAAAAGAAATCGTCGCGCTTCTCGCGCCGCTGGGATCTGGTTTATCTGATCAACGCAGCGACGCCGGCGAACAAGCACCTGGAAAAAAAGAGCGTGGCGGAAATCGCCAAGATCCGCGGCCAGGATGTCATCGATGCTTTCCTCGATTTGTCATTGGAAGAAGGCCTCGACACCGAATTCCAAACTTCGAGCAACAACGGCGATGAAGAGGCGGTGGCGGAAATCATCCGCAGCCCGTTCGTTCTCGTCGGCCAGTCGGATGCCGGCGCGCATCTGATCTACGATGCGGGCTTCGGCTATGCGACCCGTTTGCTCGGCTACTGGGTGCGCGAGAAGAAGATCATGAGTCTGGAAGAGGGCGTGCGGAAACTGACCTTCATGGTTGCGTCGATCTTCGGCTTGCACGACCGCGGCCTGCTCCGGCGCGGCATGGCGGCGGATTTGGTTCTGTTCGATCCGGCGACCGTCCGCGAGTGCGATCCGGAAATGGTGCAAGACTTGCCGGCCAACGAGAAACGCTACATTCAAAAGGCGATCGGTATCGAGATGACGATCGTCAACGGCGAGGTGCTCGTCGAAAAGGGCGGTCACAGCGGCGCGCTGCCCGGCGCTGTCTTAGGGAACGGCAACGGACACAGCCTGCAGGTCGCGGCGTAAAGAAAAATTAACCGAAAAAGAATTTCGACTTGTAAGGGCGGGTTTGAACCCGCCCTTCGAGTTTCTGACCGAGATGAATTCCGATGCCTGTTGTTTCGATGTTTTATGGAATTGTCGTTCTGATGTATTATTTCGACAATAAGAAGCATCACCAGCCGCACGTGCATGTTGAAAGTGGCGACGACGAAGCGGTCATTTCCATCCCAGACGGTGGCATCTTAGAAGGGACTCTCCGAAGCGCTAAACTCAAGTTGGTAGAGGCTTGGATTGAAATTCACCAAGAAGAGTTAATGAGAGATTGGCATTTGGCAGTTAATGGGCAGGCAATTTTTCGCATCGAGCCGCTGAAATAAAGGAGAAGTGCGATGAAAAAGGTTGTCGCTGTGAAGGCAAACGACGATTTTTCTCTCGACCTAAAGTTCAACGATAACAGCACCAGAAGATTCGACGCGCGGCCCTACCTCGACTTCGGCATGTTCAACGAGCTTAAGGACATCAAATATTTCAAACAAGTGAGAATTGCCTACGGCACTGTGCAATGGCCGCACGAACAAGATATTAGCCCGGATACGCTATATCTCGAAAGCCAACCCATCGAAGGTTCCAAAAACGGTGCGTCAGCGGGAGGAAACCCCTAAGGCGGTCGGTGCGGCCGCGTAACGGCGGTTCGCACGCCTTCATATTGCCGATCTGAATTCTATCCCCACGGGTGTCAGCTGCACAGCGCGCGATGAAGGAAATATCCGGTATCGAATGACGGGATGGATTAAAGAGGTGAAAAATGGGCGCGACTGAAAAAATTGCCCGGTTCATAGTAGACAGCGGCTACGAAAATATTTCGCGCGACGCCGTGGAGAAGGCCAAGCACACGGCGCTGGACTGCCTGGGCGCCGCCCTGGCCGGCGTTGCCGAGCCCGTCAGCCAAACCATCACAGGTTACGTAACCAAGCTCGGCGGGCCACCCCAGGCATCCGTATTTGGCGCTGGACTCAAAGTTTCGGTTCAAGACGCTGCCCTGGTCAATGGCGTCGTTGCCCATGCACTGGACTACGACGACTGCGGCGTGAAGATCGGTCACCCCAGTGTCTTGATTCTGCCCGCCGTACTGAGCCTTGGTGAGTATTGGTGCGCCTCGGGACGGGATATACTCATTGCCTACATCGTGGGACTTGAGGTCGAAGGCAAGCTCGCGCTCCACGCCGACTTCAAGCTCATGCAGGCCCGCTTGAATCACCAGACTTGGTACGGTTCCATCGGCGCGGCTGCCGCTTGCGCCAAGCTGCTTAAATTGGATGTATCCAAGACGAGAATGGCATTGGGCATCGCCGCCAACTTTGCCTGCGGCTTATCGGCCAATCACGGCAGCACCAAGAGGGAATCACGGCCAACCCCAACATCATCGAGGCGAAGAACGGTTTTTACGACACACTGGTCGGCCCAGGCCACTACGACGCAGAGCGCATGGCAGACGGTCTGGGCAAACCCTTCTACATCGAGTCTCCGGGCATTGGATTAAAGAAATATCCAAGCTGCTATCACACCCATCGAGCGCTCGACGGAGTGTTTCAACTGTTAGGAGAGCACCGCCTCAACGACAAGGACATCGCCGAAGTCGACGTGGGCACTTCGGAGCGCGCCATGCGCGTGCTCGCCTTCTCCGAGCCGGCAACGCCATACCAGGCCAAATACAGCATGCCCTACTGCATCGCCGCCGCAGTGGTGGACCACCAGGTGACGCTCGACACTTTCACGCCTCGCAAGTTTGAAGATCCGAGAATCGTCGAGACCAAGAAGAAAGTTCACCTTTCTTTCCCAGACGTCCCTATCTGGCCGGGCCTCGCCGACGTCGGCCC
>VBKY01000162.1 GCA_005879255.1 Deltaproteobacteria bacterium | reverse complement strand
TTCGCCATGAATGAGCAGGCTCGTCGCAGCTCCCCGCCGAATCGAGTTCGTTATCCTACGGACCAACAGTTCGCCTCCGGTTGCTCCCCACCTTGCCTAGGGGCAACGCAGTTACCTTCGGCTACGGAGTTGTGGCATACTCCGACACGGACTTTCACCGTGCTAATGTGGCGCCCTCACGGGCGCACTCATTCCCGCATGCTTCTATCGGGAATCCAGGCGAGACCGGAACTGGACCCCGACAAAAACATTCGGGGGTGACAACTTGAGAAAAAATTATCAATAAGGGGTGGCGACATCTCCCAGCATTGCGGGGGTACTTCAATCAGTCGGCGTCTGCAGCGGCTGAATTACTTCTTTGGCAAGTAGAGCAACTTGCTCGCGCCACCCTTCGAATGGTCCGCAGGGGCGCATGACGAACTTGGTCGCACCGGCGGCGATATACGTTTCGACTCTTGCTCGTACTTGATCAGGATTGCCAAACGCAGTGAACTCAGTAGACTGCAAGTCGACCCGCGGGCGGATCGAACGTCCGGCAATCTCCCAAGCGTTGTCGGCGCCCGTGGCGAAGTAGAACGGAATAAGCACGCCGTAATGATCTTCCGGCACTCCTCGACCAGCGTCCGCAGCGTAGGCGCGAATAGTTTTGATCCCGGCTTTCACTTCGGCCGCCGATACAGACGATACGAGCCAGCCGTCGCCCAGCCGCCCCGTGCGGTGCATCGCCGCTTGGCTGCGTCCACCGATCCAGATAGGCAGGCCGTTTTTCTGCCACGGGCGCGGCATGATCGTGACATTTTGCACGGAATAGAATTTTCCTTCGAAGGTGACATTTTCTTCCGTCCAGAAACGGCGCATTAAAACGATCGCTTCATCGGCGCGCTGCGCGCGCTCTTTCCTGCTTACGCCAACGGCCAACAGGTCTTTTGAATCATCTCCGCCCAATCCGAACGCGGGAAACAATCGCCCCTGGGAGAGAAAGTCGAGCGTGGCGAGTTCTTTGGCGAGAACGACTGGATTGCGGGTAGGGAGCACCAACGTGCTGGTGCCGAATTTCATCTTGCGTAGCCGCCCGGCGATATAGGAAAGAAAAGTGATCGGTTCGAGCGTCAGAGCAGGGGACACAATTCGATCACTCACCCACAGCGAATCGACGTCCAGCGCCTCGAAGTAATCCACGAGATCGAGGATCGCTTCGGGTTGGAGCTCTCGCCTCGGCCATTGCCCAAGCGCGATCCCGATTCGCACATTCATAGGGAAGAATTATTTCTCGTAGAGCTTCTTGATGAAGCCGCTCTTGTCGAGCTCTTCGACAAAGCTCGAGTCGACGAATTCTTCCGGTTTGTGTTTGTATACGTCGGGACGCGTCGCGGCGACGTATTCATAGCTCGTCTTCAAGCCCTTGATGTTGGGATAGGGCGCGGCGATACGATGTTTCGCAAATAGCTCCCAAGACTCCTGCGCTAACGGATCGTCGTCCAGTCGTAGCATCTTCTTGATTACTTTCTTCGCCAGATCGGGCTCCTGCTTAAAGCGGGCTATGCCTTCCAAATGGGCGCGCATGTAGCGCATCACCAGGTCGCGGTCTTGCTTTATCTGTGTCCGGGTCGTAGCGATCTCGCTCCACGGATAGTCGACTTCTTTGAAGAAATCCCATAACACGTGAAATCCCGACCGTTGGGCGAAGATGAAGTTCGGATGCGATAATGTCGCGCCCTGAATTTTTCCCTGTTGTAATGCTAAAAATCGATCGCTATCGGTACCAATCTGAAGGAGGGCGAAATCCTTTTCCGGGTTGAGCCCTTTTTGTCGGGCAAGATACTTTACGAGAAAATCGGTCAGGGACCCGAATGTCGTGACACCGATGGTTTTCCCTTTTAGGTCTTCGCTGCGCTTGATGTCAGGCCGCACCACGAGGGATTGAATCACACCGGGCATCGTGTGCGCCAAAATCACCATGTCGGAACCGGCGAGTACCGCGGTCATGACCGTTGGCGTAGCGATGGGCGAGATCAGCACGCTGCCTGAGATCAGCGCCTTCGAAGCGATGCCGGAGCCCGCCACCGCGACCGGATCCACATCGAGACCATACTTTTCGTAAATTTTGGCTTCCTTGGTAAAGTAAATAATGATGTTTCCCATGCTGATCGCAGGAACACCCACTTGGACCTTTTTGAGCGCACGGGATTGGGCGAAGAGAACTGACGACGAGACGAACAAACTCGCGACCAACATTCCCAGCAAAAAGCGTGTTGAAATCACGTGAAATGCCTCCGCTTCGAATGCCACTCCTACTGGCATTTAGTCCCGTGATTGAACTGTTGTCAATCCGACCAGTGAACGTTGACAAGCCCCCGTCTTTTGCAATAAGTCACAATCATATGTTGCCAAAACTACCGCGCGAATCATTGTTGGATCTGTGCCGGCGGATGTTCGTCATCCGTCACTTTGAAGAGAATCTGGTACCGCTCCACGACAGAGGCGTGTTCGGCGGCCACTACCACCTTTACGTCGGCCAAGAAGGAACCGGCGTGCCGGCGATCTCATGTCTACGCTCCGATGATTATCTCTTCACGACGCACAGAAACCATGGCCACCTGCTTGCCCGTGGCGCCGAACCTAAGCGACTCTACGCGGAGATCCTGGGACGTGCTGACGGTTTGAATAAGGGAAAGGGTGGTTCTTTCCACTCCGTCGCGCCGTCGTTAGGCTTTCTTCATAGCTCGGGCGTCGTCGCCGGGATCATTCCGCTCTCGACGGGAACCGCGTATGCGTCGAAGGCGCAGAAAAATGGCCGAATCACGGTCTGTCTCTTTGGCGATGGTTCACTGGAAGAAGGCGCCGCGCCTGAAGCGTTTAACCTGGCATCGCTTTTCAAGTTGCCGGTGCTGTTTCTATGTGAGAACAACGGCAAGTACGGCGCCGGTCGGGCCGTTGCCGCGGCGCAGTCAACGTCGATGGCGGCGTATCCTCTGACGGATTTGCCCAAGGCCTATAAAATTCCGGCGCAGCAGATCGATGGCATGGACGCGGGCCTTGTCCATGCGGCGATTTTGGAAGCGGCGGAGAAAATTCGCCACGGCGAGGGACCGCAATTCGTCGAAGCACAAACCGTTCGCTATCCAGGCAGCGAAACCAATTGGCCCACCGTGCCGCAACCGACGGATACTTCGCTCGCTTGGGACGTCAGCAGCGTGCCCGAAAAAGCCCGCAAGTGGTACGAATCTTGTGACCCGCTACTTATCTTTATCCGTGAATTGGTGGCGGCCAATCAAGCGACCAAAGATGAAATTGCCGGCATCGAGCGCCAAGTCAAAGTCGAGATTGCCGCGGCGGTGGAGTTTGCGGTCAACAGTCCCTATCCAAAACCGGAAGAGGCCGAAAGAAATTTCTTCGCCTGACTAGATGTTGATTAGGTTGGCATATAGCGTAGGGCTTATAGCGTATGGTTCCGACTATATGCGATAAGCTATCAGCCCTATGCGAATTGCGCAGCCTGAGGATTGATTATGCGGGAACTTGCTTATTACGAAGCTAAATTCGAGGCGTTGGAAGAAATCATGGCGGCGGACCAGCGTGTGCATCTAATCAACGGCACTTTTCTGAGCTTGAGTCCGCATCGTCACGTTTACCAAAAGCTGCGAAATAAATATGCCGACCGCATGATCTCGCCGCCGATCTCCGAGCTGGGTTTCTGCGGGCTCGCGACCGGTGCCGCCATGGCAGGACTCAGGCCTATTGTCGATCTCAGCACCGGCAGCTTCATCTACGAAGCCTGGCCGCAAGTCGCCAACGAAGCCGCCAACGCGTTTTCCATGTCGGGTGGTCAAACCAAAGTACCTGTGGTCTTTCATCTCTTTCACGGCCTACGTGGTGGCGGCGCGGCGCAGCATTCCGGCAGCCCGCAAGCGATGCTGTGGAATTGCCCCGGACTGGAAATCGCCATTCCTTCCTCACCGCGCGACGTCAAAGGCCTGCTTAAAACCGCCGTCGCCAGTGACAACCCGACCATCTTCGTCGATCATACCCGGCTGCTGGACACGCGCGGCGAAGTTCCAGAAACCGATAAGCCGATTCCGTTCGGCGTCGCCGATGTGAAACGGCCAGGCGGCGACGTCACTTTGATTGCCACCTCGTACACTGTCCAGGTTTCTCTCCAAGCTGCCGCGAAGTTGGACAAAGAAGGCATCGACGTCGAAGTCGTCGACCCGCGAACTCTTGTCCCGTTCGACTTGGCGACGATTATCTCTTCGATTGAAAAGACCCATCGTGTCGTCATTGCCGACGAAACCCACCAGAGCTGCGGCGTCGCTGCCGAGATCGCCGCGCGCATCGCTGAGAGCGGTTTCGACAAACTAAAAACCCGCATTCGCCGGGTCTCGACTCTGGACGTTCCCGTGCCCTATAGCCCACCGCTTGAAGCGTACATCGGTCCCTCCGAATCACGCATCATCGACGCTGTCCGAGCGGCGGTGGCTTAGAAGACGGTTTCGCGTTTAAGGACGTTAGATAAATCTTGCATTTCTCGCACAGCGAGAAGTCTTTCTCCGGTTGAATGACACATCATCCTTTGAGCTTACCACCACCCGCGTTGAGCGTTAGCCCCTTCGATCTTTAATTTGTTCGCCCCATGGCTAAGAAAATTTCATTGGACGTCATCGACCTTTTGCGCCGGATGTGGCTCATCCGAGCTTTCGAAGAAAAAGTTTCCGCGCTGTACGCCGAGCGGCAAATCGTCGGTTTACTGCACTTGGGGATCGGCCAAGAAGCCGTCGCGGTGGGCGCGTGCAGCTGGTTGCGCAACGACGACTACGTCTTCGGCGGTCATCGCTCCCACGGCCACGCCATTGCCAAAGGCGCGGACATCAATCGGCTGATGGCCGAGATCGCCGGGCGCGCCACCGGCTACTGCGGCGGCAAGGGCGGCTCGATGCATATCGTGGCCAAGGAAGCGGGTTTTATCACGGCGACCGGCGTTGTCGGCGGAACAATTCCACTTGCGTTAGGTGCAGCATTCGCGGCCAAGGAGAAGAAAAAAGGCCAAGTCGCCGTGGTTTTCTTCGGTGACGGCGCCGGGCAAGCAGGTCCGTTTCACGAGTCGCTCAACATCGCCAGTCTATGGCAACTGCCGGTCATTTTTATTTGCGAGAACAACGGCTACGCCGAGTTCACGCCGCTATCGACGCACACCAAAGTCGAGCGCCTCGCGCAGCATGCGAAAACCTACGCCATTCCAGCAAGCACCGTCGACGGCAACGACCTCTTTGCCGTGCGCGAAGCGATGCGGCGCGCCGTTGAGAAATGCCGCGCGGGCAAGGGGCCAGTATTTGTTGAATGTCTTACCCATCGCTTGCGCGGTCACTACGAGGGCGACCCCGCCAAATACCGTGAGCTGTCCCAGCTCGCCGAGTGGAAAAGGCAAGATCCGATCGCACGCGTCTCACGGGCACTGAAAAGCAAAAAAACCATCAGCGACAAAAAACTTGAATCGATCGAGAGCGAAGCGCGAGAGCAAGTGGAGAAGGCCGCCGAGTTTTCCTTATCTTCGCCCTGGCCGGCAGCAACCGAAGTGGACATGCAAGTGACAGCATGAAAAAGAAGGATGGAAGATTTGCCGCAGCAAATCTCGCTGGATGAGCTCGATCATGGCCTTATGTCCCGACACTGTCACGCTGAACACCAGTGAAGGGTCTCGTCTTCGGACAAGATTTTTCGCCTGCGGCTCAGAATAACGTTCTCTGACGCCTCAGAGCAACGATGCCATATCAAACTTTCTTGGAAGCCATCCGCGCGGGTCTTTCTGAGGAAATGCGCCGCGACTCGTCGGTCTATGTCTTCGGCGAAGACGTCGCTCTCGGCGGTCCCTTCGGCGTTACCAAAGGACTGGCAGACGAATTCGGCGCCAATCGGATCGTCAACACGCCGATCAGCGAAGGCACGGTCATGGGCCTGGCCATCGGCGCCGCGACGGCGGGCCTAAGACCCGTGGTCGAGATCATGTTCATCGACTTTATCACGCTGGCGATGGACCAGTTGGTGAACCACGCTGCAAAGTTGCACTACATGTCCGGCGGGCAACTGAAGATCCCGTTGACCGTTCGGGTCCAGTGCGGCATCAGTGGCGCGATGGGCGCCCATCACTCGCAGAGTCTCGAAGCTTGGCTCGCGCATGTTCCCGGGCTGAAGGTGGTCTTGCCGGCAACTCCGGCCGATGCCAAAGGGCTGCTCAAGGCAGCAATCCGGGACGACAATCCGGTGGTCTTCGTCGAACACCGCGGTCTTTATTGGACAAGAGAACAAGTTCCCGATGGCGAACACATCGTGCCGATAGGCCAGGCAAAGATTCTGCGGCAAGGTGATCACGTAACGATCGTCGCGCTGTCGAACATGATCAGCCCGGCTTTGATGGCCGCCGATGACTTAGCGGCAGACGGAATTTCCGCCGAAGTGATCGATCCACGGAGTATTTCGCCGCTCGATATTGAGATCATGGTAAGTTCCGTCAAGAAAACCAGCCGACTGATCGTCGTCCACGAAGCGGTGGAGCACGGTGGCATAGGCGCTGAAATTGTCGCGCGTGTCCAACAAGAAGTCTTCCATTACCTTGACAGCCCTATTGTCCGCGTCGCCGCCCCTTTCGCGCCAGTTCCCGCCAGTCCGGCGCTCGAGAAACAATTTCTACCCGACAAAGAGCGCATTGTTGAGGCGGCTCGAAAAACTGTCGCTCAAAAGTATTCGTAGGCTTAATTGACAGGCCTCTCACTGGAAATGGCCTACGATGCCCGTCCGGCAGCGCGTGAAAAAGCCCGGCGGCGTCCCAAGGAATGCTTCAATAACTTTTATTTCTCGTTGCGCTGGGAAGACTCGATTCTAGCGAATGTTGTCAAACGCATCGGCAGCTCGCGTCTAATGATCGGCAGCGATTTTCCGCATCCGGACATGACCTCGCCCAATACTGTTTCAATGCTGCAGGCTCGGGAAGGCTTGACCAAACAAGACATTGACAAATTATTGGGCGGCACAGCTGCTGAATTTTTTGGCTTGAACCAGTACCTGTAAACAAAACTTACGCTCAGCTGCGAGCAGACACGCCGCCTAGAAGCTCAACTGGCAGCGAGCGAAGACCCGTTGCCTGACTCTCATCATCCGGCCCTGCTACTCGCCGGACTTCTACCATCCCTTGTCATCAGAGTGGCGCAGAATATTACTATGACGTTCTTAATGTCACCCGTGGCATGTCGTTGACACTTCGTGTCTGACAAAGACCCCTCCCCTTATTAAGCTTCTGGCCACAAGATCTCGATTAAATAGCTTTCAAAGTTATCCTTGAGCGGCTGGCATGTGCCTTGCTCCGACACTGTGCAAGTATCCGAGGAGGAAGGACATGCAGCCAGAGTTACAGAGTGAATCTAAGATCATCTCAATAGAGAAACGAAACCTTCGCGCGGTGCGATGCGAGAAATGCGGCGCGAAAATGTACCCCACGTCACTGTTAAAACCGCACCTGACACGGCACCGCCGCCGCCAACGCTGGTTCAACGCTGAAATGAGAAAGTTGCAGTACACCTTCTCGCACATGCGAGATATCGCCTAAGCGTTCCCCCGAACTTCCCCGCATGGGGAAGCTCTCCAGCACAAGCCCGTGCGCGGCCCCCCACGCGTGCGGGCTTGTCCCCTCATAAATCCTTCGACTCCGCTCTTAAAGATTACTCGAAGAAGGCTCCTTCGATCAGCACCGGTTTCGCCGCGCCCTGTTCGTGCGTCCTACCCGGTATCGCTGTGCCGTCCGGGTTGAGCCGTTGGTCCGCTTTGTCGAGCCCCGCGCCGACACGCGCCATAATAAGAGGTTCATTGCCCGAATTGCAGAACTGGTAGTAGCAACCCGCCGGTAAAACAACGGCATTGTTCCTCCCCGCATTGACGATGGTTTTTCCGTCTCTACCGGTATTGAACTGCGCCGTTCCCTGCAGCACTAAGAAGATGTGATCTTCCTTCGTGTGCGAATGCAGCGCGTTTTCACCGATGCCCGGCGCGTAGCAGTGAATCCTCAGCGTCATCAGATTGGTTTCAGCGAGCATGTTGCGTGTGTGACCCTCTTTGACGAGTTGCGTTTTTAACTGAACGACCTTTGCCTGTGGTTCCACGTGACCTCCTTTGAGTAGGTAATGAATTCAACGACGACTGATCTTAGACAGCCAAGTCCTGTACTGCAAGCGAGACTGCTCTTCGCCTGAAAGAAGTATGATCCCCTTGTCCTGGCCTGTGGTTGCAAAAGTCATAGCCCTCCGCTTATGTGAAACTTCCATCAAATCAACGGAGAGCACGGCAGACTTGTTTGCTGAAATCGTCGCCATGTCTTCTGCCATGGGTTGGGCGGCAGATTCGGTCTTGGTCCGCTTCGGCTTGCGGAAATCGAATATCTTCGCCGCGATGTTTGTGAGCTACGCAGTGTCGATCAGCTGCATGTGGACCTATCTCGTCGCTACGACTTCGCTCGAATTCTTAAAGTCGCCGGCAATGATTTATTACCTGATCAGTGGATGCATCCAGCCGCTCTTCGCCCGCGCGCTCTTTTACGAGGGTATCACGCGCATCGGCGTCGCCCGCGCCGGTCCGCTGCGCGGCGGCGAGCCGCTCTTCGCCACCGCCATCGCAATCACGATCTTCGACGAACAGCCGGGCTGGCTGGTCTTTCTCGGCACGATCCTGATCGTCGTTAGTCTTTGGTTGATCTCTGGAAAGCAACAAGGCGACACTAAATGGCGGCTGATCGATACGATTTTTCCGATCAGTGCCGGATTGATTTCCGCTATTTCTCAAAGCCTGCGCAAGCAAGCACTGAAGATTATCCCCGATCCCTTTGTCGCGGTGGCCGTGGTCACGACGGTCTCATTCATACTTTTACTCGGTTTTATGGTCACGACCAAAAGAACTCATCAATTACGCATGCCGCGCGAAGGGTTTATGTTCTATTTTTGTGCGGCCCTGATCGCTACATTGGCGCAAGTGGCAAATTTCATTGCGCTTGGCCGTGGCCAACTTTCGGTCATCATACCGCTGCTCAATACCACTCCCCTCTTCACCATTTTCTTTAGCGCTGTGTTTTTACGCAATGTCGAAACCGTCAACCTGCGCATCGTTCTCGGTGCGGCCTTGATGGTCGCCGGTGTCGTGCTCATTACCAGTCGGTGACCCGCGTCCGTGGCACTGCCACAATTAAAGTTGGGTGAGAAACGGGCGCGCCGCCATCCTCGGTCAAGAGAAATTCTGGCAGTGTTTCCTCACTTTCGTGCGCTTGACATGAGCATGCTGGTCTCGGATATTACGGCAACACGATGAAACCTTACGGAACAGCGTCCGTTTTTTGCTCCGGCCCCACAGGTTGCAATAGCTAAATATAATGTCCGAGACACGTCCTATAGCGCCTCCTCTCGGCGGCCTCGATGAAGGAGCTGCGCTCCGAAGTATTCTGGAAGGAACGGCGAAGGAGACCGGGGAGGGTTTTTTTGTTGCGCTCGTTGAAAACCTAGCCAAAGCGCTAAATACCCACGGAGCTTGGGTCACCGAATATATCAAGGAGAGCCGCCGGCTTCGGGCTCTTGCCTTTTGGATGGACGGGCAGTGGATCCAAAATTACGAGGTCGATATCGCCGGAACACCGTGCGAACAAGTCATTGACACGGCTAGTCTAGTCCATTTCCCCGACAACTTGCTTGAACTATACCCTGATGATCCGGACATCAAAGAGACCGGTGCGGTCAGTTACATGGGCATCCCTCTAAAGGGTATTGACGGCAGAATTTTGGGGCACCTAGCGGTGATCGACCGACGTCCCATTCCGGAAGAGCCACGAGTCCTGGCGCTTTTTAACATTTTTGCCGCTCGCGCGACCGCGGAAATGCAGAGACTGCGCGCTGAGAAGCAAGTTCTGGAGCGGGAGGAGAAACTGCGTCGGCTATTCGAAAGCGCCATGGACGCGGTCATCGAGTTCGATCAGAACCTGAAGCTGACCCGGATGAATCCCGCGGCGGAGCAAGCCTTTCTTTGCGCGACCGATCAGGTGATGGGGCATGATTTCAGCAGGCTGATCGCGGAAGAGAGCCGAAACAAGCTCAGGGGTCTCATTCATGATCTTGGCGCGCTCACGCAAGAACGCCGATCGTTGTGGGTTCCCGGCGGGCTGCAAGCACTGCCGATCGGCGGCAAAGCGTTTCCGGCCGAAGCGACTTTGTCGCGCTTCGAGATTGAGCGGCAGAGTTTTTACTCTCTAATTCTGCGGAACATCAACGAAAGACTTGAAGCCGACCGAAAGATTCATTCACTGGCAGCGGAAGCCGCCTATCTGCGCGAAGAGATCAAGAGCCTGTGCGGGTTCGACGAAATTCTCGGGCAGAGTCAAGCGATGAAGCGTGTCTTAGAAGACGTGGAGCAAGTCGCGGCGACGGACACGACGGTTTTGATTCTCGGTGAGACCGGGACAGGCAAGGAGCTGATTGCCCGGGCTATCCATGGCGCCAGCCGCCGGCGCGACAAGCCGCTCATTACAATCAACTGCGCTGCGGTCCCAGCGGCGCTCATGGAGAGCGAATTTTTCGGCCACGAAAAAGGCGCCTTTACCGGAGCGACTCAAAAGCGGGAAGGACGCTTCGCGCTGGCGGATCACGGAACGATTTTTCTCGACGAGATTGGCGAATTGCCGCTCGACTTGCAAGCGAAAATTTTGCGCGTGCTGCAGGAAGGCGAATTTGCAGCCGTCGGCAGCTCCCACACGAGAAACGTGGACGTTCGGGTAATCGCCGCGACGAACCGCGATCTCAACCAAGCCGTAAAAGGCGGCGGCTTCAGAGAAGATCTTTACTATCGATTAAACGTTTTCCCCATCGAAGTGCCGCCTTTGAGAGGGCGCGATGATGACGTTCTCCTGCTCGCTGCCGCCTTCGCGGCCAAATCCGCCCAACGCCTGGGGCGCAGGATCGAACCGTTGTCTGATGAACATAAAAAACGACTCAGGGGTTACCTTTGGCCCGGCAACGTGCGCGAGCTGCACAACGTCATAGAGCGAGCGGTCATTACCTCTCGAGATGGCCGTCTTAACCTCGACCGCGCTTTACCGGATGCCGGAGGCGATAGGATTCGCGACGTCGAAGTGCAACAAACGCTGACCGAGGAAGTGCCCGAGCGGATCCTGCAACTTCGTGAGCTTCAGCAAGTAGAACGAAAAAACATTTTGCGGGCTTTGGAATCCACCGCCTGGCGCGTTGCCGGTAAGGACGGCGCCGCCGCGCTGCTCGGCATGAACCCCTCGACCCTGAACTCCCGCATAAGAGCGCTGCGCATCCCGCACCCGAAATAATTCCGCCAATCGTTTTCTCAACCCTAGACGTGATATTTCACATCCGGCGACGTGAGATCTCGCAACTAGTGAAATCTCACAACTGCTCCAACAACGACCGACTTCGCTAACTCATTGGTTTTCCTGCAGCACATCCAATTTAAACGAGATGGCACGAGAGCTGCTCTAAGGGATTTCTGTCACATTCACGCAGAAAAGGAGGAAAGGAAAATGCAACACAACTACTCATACCAAGCGACGCTCGCAGCCTCCGAGCGAATCGGTTGGAAAGTGGACGATATCATTGGCGGTGACAAGCAGCTCGACTTCACCAAACCGTTCATGCCGGAGTCACTGGCTCAGGTGAAGCATATTTCTTTTCTCAACCCTGAGGAACAGTTGACTCTGAACCACATCCGGGGACACGAGTATCTCGCCATGTTTGGTCTCGTCGAGGAGTTCATTCTCCCCTACGTGGTGGACCATGCTCGGCCTCAACTCTCCGGAGACGACTACCGTGTGCGGGCCCTTCTCCAGTTCGCCGGCGAAGAGGCCAAGCATATCCACCTTTTCAAGCGCTTTCGGCAAGAGTTCGAGGCGGGATTCGGCAGCAACTGCGACTTCATCGGTCCCGCCGAAGACGTGAGTCGCTTTGTTCTCTCACACAGTCCATTGGGTGTCGGCATCGCGATTCTCCACATCGAGTGGATGACTCTGAGGCACTACATTGAGGGCGTCAGAGATAATCAGAACCTCGATCCGCAGTTCAAGAGCTTGCTCAAGCACCACTGGATGGAAGAGTCGCAGCACACCAAACTCGACACGTTGATCATCGAGTCGGTCGTGAAGGGTGCTACCCCAAAAGAGATCGATCAGGCCTTTGAGGAGTACGGCGAAATTGGAACGTTTCTCGATAACGGCGCCAAGCAGCAAGCAGAATTCGAAACGGAGAGTTTTGTTCAAGCGACGGGAAGAAAGCTCTCGAAGAGCGAGCGCGAGGAGATGACCAACGCCGTGCTGAAGGGCATGCGCTGGACCTATCTCGGCACCGGCATGACCCATCCGAACTTTCTTGCCACGGTCGAGCAGATCTCGCCTGAGGGAAAAAAACAGATCGAGGCAATGGCACCAATGTTTTGTTGAACAAGAATGCAAAATAAAAAATTTAGGAGAAAGCTATGTCAGTCGCAGAAACAACAAAAGAAATGGCTTTGACGAAAGACGTTCTAGACAACCACTTAAAGTGTTTTAGCGAGGGCGATCTCAAGGGCATCCTATCTGACTATGCTCCGGATGCCGTCCTGTTCACGTCGGACGGACCGCTCAGGGGAGCCGACGCGATTAGACCGTTGTTCCAGGCAATGATTGCGGAGTTTGGAAAACCCGGCGCAGTGTTCACCATGAAGCAGCAGTTCGTCGAGGGCGACTATGCTTACATCCTGTGGACCGCAGAGACTGCCGACAACGTGTACGAGGTGGGCACGGACACGTTCGTTGTGCGGGACGGCAAGATCGTGGCCCAGTCATTCACCAGCAAGATTACACCCAAAGGCTGAAAACACGCCTTCATTCCGGTGACAAAAATTAGCGAGGAGGCGAATATCATGACAACGCTGACGTCGAAGGCGAGAGAAGAGATCAAGGGTCTTATTAAGGGAAGCATCCTAGTTCCCGATGATCCCGGTTACGAGGAAGCTCGCCAAATATGGAACGCCATGATCGATCGCCGACCGGCGGCGATCGTGCAGTGCGCGCAGGCTGACGACGTCCCACCGGTAATCAAATTCGCGCGGAAAAACGGACTTGAACTTTCAATTCGCGGCGCCGGACATAACATCGCCGGCAACGCTTTGTGTGACAACGGTGTCACGATCGATTTTTCAAAAATGAAGAGCGTCCGTGTGGATGCCGTGAAAAAGCGGGCTTATGTCGAACCTGGGGCGATCCTCGCGAATTTGGATGAAGTGGCACAGGCTCACGGTCTAGCCACACCGGTGGGGATTAATTCAACGACGGGCATTGCGGGTTTAACCCTGGGCGGCGGATTCGGCTGGCTGACTCGCAAATACGGCATGACCATCGACAATCTCATCTCTGTCGACCTTATCACCGCCGAAGGTAAGAAAATACGAGTAAGTGAAAACGACCATGCAGATCTTTTCTGGGCGATTCGCGGCGGCGGGGGAAATTTTGGCGTCGTCACCCAGTTCGAATTCCAGCTTTTCCCTGTGGGTCCCGAAATAGTTGCCGGCTTGATCGTTTTTCCGTTCAACCAGGCAAAACAGGTGCTGACAAAATATCGCCAATTTGTGGCTTCGGCACCCGAGGATCTCAATGTCTGGGTTGTGCTGCGCAAGGCGCCGCCATTGCCTTTTCTTCCGGAAAATGTACACGGCAAGGAAGTCGTTGTGCTGCCTATCTTTTACTCTGGCGCCGTCGCGGAATCAGAGAAACTCATCGCCCCTGTGCGCGCGTTCGGCGATGCTCACGGTGAGCATATCGGCGCCCAGCCATATGTTGCTTGGCAAAAAGCATTTGACCCGTTGCTGACGCCCGGCGCAAGAAACTACTGGAAGTCCCACAATTTTACGGAACTTGCCGACGGAGCGTTTAATTCGATTATTGAGTTTGCCGGGAAGCTACCCTCCCCGCAGTGCGAGATTTTCATGGGACTGATTGCCGGCGCGCCGAACCGCGTCGCCCCCAACGCAATGGCCTACGGCCACCGGGACGCGAAGTTCGTGTTGAACGTGCACGGGCGATGGGATGATGCGAAGGATGACCAGAAGTGTATTGGGTGGGCGCGCGAGTTTTTTAACGCCAGTGCGCCTTATGCGTCGGCCGGCGCTTATGTAAATTTTATGACCGCTGAGGAGGGCGAGCGCGTCGCCGCGGCTTACGGATCCAATTATGGTCGCCTGGTGGAGATCAAACGACGCTACGATCCCGAAAATGTTTTTCATTTGAATCAGAACGTCAAACCTTGAAGAGGATGTCGTCATGGACGGCTTTTTACTATTCGCACTCATGCTTTTCTATGTGGCTATTTCCTATGGTCACTCATAGAACTAAGAACAAGCGCGAAGTCATTTAGACGACAAGTGTGCGTGATCGCTTTCGGCCTGGAGTTCCGCGCCAAATAAAACAAAATGTCTATGTAAGGAGAAACGACTATGATCAAGCCAACGATCAAAACGGTAACGCCGTCAAATGCGGATCAGGCTATCGGCACGGTGGTGCTAGCGTTTAGCTCGGACCCCGTAGCCCGTTGGTTTTACCCCGATCCGCATGACTACCTTACGAATCTTCCGAGATTCGTAAGTGCATTCGCCGGCAAGGCGTTTGAATACAACAGCGCTTACCAGATTAATGGATACTCAGGCGCGGCACTTTGGCTCCCGCCGGACATTCACCCTGATGAAAATGCGCTGATTACGTTGCTTCAACGCACGATTGCAGAGGAGAACCAACAAAACATATTTGCCTTTCTCGAGCAGATGGGTGGCTACCATCCGTGCGAGCCTCATTGGTATTTGCCAATGATCGGCGTCGATCCTGCCAAACAAGGCAATGGCGACGGCTCGGCGCTGCTGAAACATGCGCTTGAACGGTGCGATGGCGAGGGCAAACTCGCGTATCTCGAATCGTCGAGCCCAAAAAGTGTCCCACTCTATCAGCGACATGGGTTCGAGTTGCTCGGCACAATTCAGGTTGGCTCGTCACCTTCCATGTTTCCGATGCTACGGAAGCCACGGCCACTTGTGCCCGCTGAAGGTGACGATTACCTTTTGCACAAGCCGACGGGATCGGCAGCTAATTCGATATCGGTGTTCAATGCGTGAACCAACGACGTCTTGTAAGATTTGGAACGAAAACCCAAGAAGCAAAAAATAAGGAGATTTAAACATGTCTGTGACCGCAATAAAGCAGGGAAACATAGTCAATGACATCGATATTGACGGCCTCAAAAACATCATTGAGGAGGTCAAAGATGATCCCGCCAAGGGATTGGTGGAGTTCCGGGTGAAGTCTGAATGGAAGGGCCAGACGCGCTCGGAGACGTCCATCGATGCTTACAAGATCGGCGGCAAGCAGGTTCAGCGACGTTTCAAGATCAATGTCGATGAACCGTTAGAGCTGTTAGGCGAGAACACCGCTCCTAACCCGCAGGAATATCTGATGGCAGCGCTCAATGCCTGCATCATGGTGGGCTATGTAGCGGGCGCTGCCGTGAATGGGATCGCGCTCAGCAAAGTCGAGATCGAGACCTCCGGGCAGTTGGATTTGCGCGGTTTCCTCGGCCTCGACCCAAATGTCAAGCCCGGCTACGAGTCGATTCAATACGTGGTAAGGATCAAAGGCGGCGGCACAGCCGAGCAATTCAGGGAAATCCACGAAAATGTGATGAAGACTTCGCCCAACTATTTTAATATTTCCCAGCCCGTCCGGCTTGACGGCCAACTCGTTGTGGAGGCGTAGAAAACGTATCGCTGCTAGCGGTTGAATTCAAAGGATGCTTTATGGAAAAGCTAGCTATCGTAGTTCGTGACGACGGGCACGACAAGATGCTCACACCGCTTACCTTCGCTTACGTACAAGCCAAGGGGGGCGTCAAAGTGGACATGTTGTTCGTGCTATGGGCAGTCCGGGCACTCACAGAAGAGGGGGCACGGTCGCTCACAGTGGATCAAGGAGAAAACGATGGCAGTTAGCCCGGCAAAGACGGACGGCGTTTGTTCGTCGTTGCATGGGCGCTCCTTTTCACACGGTTGTGGCTGGCTCTGTGGTGAAGCCTAAACGCCGCACCTTTACATCTTCTTCGCCGCAGCTCTTGTAATCACGCCGCAGGCGATCCGATCCCCAGAATTACCCGCGGGATCGGTAACATTGTCGTCTGCAGTAACATGAATAATGATCGCGCTTCCATCAGCGTCGAAGATAGACGTCTCTCCGGAGCCGAGCGTCATACTATCTATGAGCACCTCATATCGCCCCGTTCCGTTTTTCTCCACATACATGTCAGGCAGATCGCCTGCGTGCGGACCGGCTGCGTTCTTTAGACCATGTTTCTTGTTCATCGGATTAAAATGAGGGCCGGCACTCGTAAAAGCAGGACCTTCGCACTTTCCGACGGAGTGAACATGGACCGCATGGAGCCCTTGCGGAAGCCCTTTGACGTTTACAGTCATCAGCAACCCATCCTTCGTCTCACGAAGGGAAGCGGTGCCAACACTTTTTCCCTCGGCGTTCTGGATATCAGCGCGCGCCTGGTTCTGCGCGTAGGCGCTCGCGGTGTGGATCAAGAGGAATAAGATCCCAGCTAACGCCATTATGTCTAGCTTTCTGTCCATTTTATTGGCCTCCTTCGAGCGAGAGAATTCATTTGTTATCGTTCCATACTGAGACTAGATGGGATATTGTTTGGAGTTGCGACATGACGATACAAGGTTTTTCCGCTGGTCAAATCCGCAGAATTTGCCTCCAGAGGGCAGGAGAGCAAGTCAAGAGTGATCAGCTGCTAAAAACGGAGAGCGGGGATTGTGCCAACGAGGTAAAGAAATTGTCCTGCGATAAAGTGAGAGAACTTGAGGAACTTTCAGTTCAGACGCGACAACGTTTCGATTGGGTGCCGGTTGATCGCGTCGAAATATCGTAACGTGTCTAAATGACGACACTCCGCTTGTGGAAAGTTTCCGGCGTTCGCATGTCGATGCAGAAGTAGCTGTAGCCCGCATAGCCAAGGAGGTGGCGCGTGAAGGCCTGCCAAAGTTGGTTTGGGCCGAAATCGTCGCAAGTGATGTGATGGATACAGGAAAAATTTAGACTGCTGAACCCGCGACTGCTGGAGAAAATGTCAAACGTTTCGACGCGCTTTTCGACGGGTGTCGAGGCTTTCCGACACTTAAATCCAATTTATACGCGTCGATATTTGGAAGTGGAGAGACGGTGCCCTCCACTTCCTGTAGCCACTGCTCAATCCCTACGACGTTCTTCCTGCAGCCTTATTTGGGATTCGATTTCATCCTTTCCCAATGGGTCATGGTCGCACGGCCCATAGAAATCGATGATATCTGCCGTCGTGGCAGGCTTTAGCTGCGGCTTATCCGTACTCAAAGTGCGACCTTGTATCGCCGGGAACCGCAAGTGACACCAGGTGCCGTCCCTATTTAGGGCGACTGCCCCAATGACACCCGTTTTAACACCTTTCGGTTGATGAGGAGCCGGAGCCGATGCAGCAATCGCAATGGGGGTGTAACCCATTACTCCTACCAGTAGCAGCAGAGACAGAGATAATTGAATGCGTTTCATTTTTTTCACCTCCTTTCTTTTTAGTGGAGACGTTGGCCCTCGTTTTTCAGAAGGTGTACTGCAGCGCCGCATAGAAGAAGTTGCTATCTCTGTCCCGGCCGGTCTTGTGGATAAATCCGCCGCTGGAGAAGAAACTGTAGCCCGCGTAGCCCTGCAGATGGCGCGTGAAGTTGTAAGTGGCGAGCAGATCCGTCTCCGCGCCGACGTAGCGCTCATGGGTAGTGCCTGCCGCCCGGAACACGGCGGAGGACTTATTGTAGATGCTGTCACGATCGGAGGCGCGCCAGAACAAATATTGCTGCAGCGTGAGCGTAAGATCGTGTATCGGGCTTATGGCAATACCGGCATTTGGACTGATGATGTTCTGGCGCCCGATGTAGTCGATGTAGCCAAGATACCCATGGCCGTTCGGAAAGAGCTGATTGAAGGTGCCAACGCCGCCGCCGCGCTTTCTATCACCGCTCGCATAGTCGAACTCGAAATAGGCTCGGGGTGACCACTCCTTAATAATAGGTAAGGTGTAGCCGACCACGGCCGTGAACATGCCAGCGCCGATATTTCCCGAGCCAACCGTGCCGAATTGGCCGGCTCCTTCCAGGTCAAAATCCCAATTCGTCTGACCGATGTTGCCCTTCGTACGCAGTCCAAGAGTATGCCGATTTTCTCGTCCGGTGGTCGAGTTGAAGGTCGCCGTTCGGTTGTTGGCGCCGAGATAATAGAGATCGAGGTTCATGGGCAGGAGGTGCGCTGGCGCGGTGGTGTAGAGACCAAAGAACTGACGGTCTGGGCTCGACTTGTCGAATTTATACTTGTCCACAATGACCGCCTGAGTCCAAAACGGAATGACGGTCCAGTCGGCGATCCGAACGATCGCCTGAGCGCCGTCAAAAGTATGAGGCACCTGCGTGAAGTCGCCCGGCCCCACCAGCCGCTGGGAGCCGAAGAGCAACTCCTGACGGCCGCCGCGCAGGGTTACGCCCGCGTCTTTGTTGAACGGAATCACGACGTCGGCAAAACCGTTAAAGAGGTCGGCCTGATCGTAGAATCCGGTGCTATTGCGACCCTGAAGATCGCGGTCCGTCGACAGCGCGCTCTTCCCTTCGAAGTAGAGGCGGAAGTAGGGAGTGATGTGCAAGTCGGTATTGAGCCGGAACCGGGACAAGAGATAAGTATCCGAGCGTTTGGGCGCCGAGGCGCCGAATTGGAAATTATCGAAGTATTCCAGCCGCGCCCGGGCCTGGCCGCCGATGCTCAGCCAGATGCTCTGATCGGCGGTGAATGGGATAAATTTCAGGCGGTCCCAGAAATCATCGGTCCTGGTCGTATCCACCCCTTCCAGGGTCGACCAATCCTCGTTGAACCGTAAGGCTGATCCGATTTGCAATGCGGGCCGCTTTACCTCACCGGTAGGCTTTTCGCTCTGCGCCCACCCGGGAAGCGTCCCGTAGACGATCAGCGCTTGGAGCGCCACACCAATGATGACGGCGCCCCACCCGCGGCGGACTGGA
>VBKY01000499.1 GCA_005879255.1 Deltaproteobacteria bacterium | reverse complement strand
TTGCCGCTGCCTTTGCCTTTTCTGCGGACGATTTGTTGGGAGCGGAACTGGTGAAACGGCAGGATGAACTGGTAAAGCCGCAGATAAGTGCCGATCTCGCCGATATCGCGCAGGCCGACATATCTAAAACCGTAATTAGTTCGTTCCACTTCCAAGCGCGGCGCTCGGTCGATGCGGTGAAATGCGGCGAGATCGGCAAGATCATTGTTGTGGAGAAAAGAGCCATGGCAAGTATCGATGCCGCCTTCGACGCATTGCAAGTAATTGCAGTATTCATGGGTTTGAGAAACGAAGCGATGATTGTCCGGCGCTCGCGTCCACTCCATGCCGACCGGCTCGGGCTGCGTCTCGCGCGGACCCATGTAAGCCCAGATCACCCCGCCCATTTCTGTGGTGGGATACCATTTCAGCGAGACTTTTTCTTTGAAATTGTGTTCCGCTGGCTCGTTCGGCATATCTACGCAATGACCCTCGACGTCGAATTTCCAGCCGTGATAGACGCAACGTAACCCGTTTTCTTCGTTACGGCCCAGGAACAGCGAGGCGCGCCGGTGCGGGCAGTACTCCTCGACTAGGCCTACCCGCCCTTGCGTATCGCGAAAGGCAACTAGATCTTCGCCCAGGAGTCTAACCCGCACCGGCGGACAGTCAGGCTTCGCCAGCTGATTTGCCAGCAAAGCCGGCATCCAATAACGGCGCATGGCTTCTCCCATCGGCGTTCCGGATCCGACCCGAGTTACGAGCTCGTTTTCTTCTCTAGTTAGCATCCCTATGCCCTCGCTTCCTTGGTGTGATTATTTGTCAATACCTGTGGCGATCTTAGAAAAACTAGCGCCAACGGGCAAGCGTGACTCTGGGCGCATTTTTTCTGCCCGTGCGATTCATGTGGCTCAACATGACCAAGGAGAACCTGCTCAAGCGAGCCGTGGGAATAATCGTTGCGCGTTTGCCCCGAGGATTTTCCGCTTCGCGCTCTGGGTAAGCCCGGGCCGGTCGACCGCGGCCTGAGCGCCGTCGGGAAAGGCAACCCCTATGTGAGGGTAATCGGTTGCGAATAGCCAGATGTCTTCGCCGAGTTCCTGGACACAGTGAGCGACGTAACGCTCCCCCGGATCGATCGAGTGAAATAGCCGTCCCTCAGCGAGAACGTCGGACGGTTTTCGTTTTAGATTGGGCACCAGATTGGGCTTGGACTCGTAGCTTTCGTCGAGGCGCTCGATCAGCCATGGCATCCAGCCGGCGCTGCTTTCGAAAATTCCTGCGCGCAGTTTAGAAAAGCGCTCGAAAACGCCGCCGCCGATCAGCGCGCTGAGCGCTGTCATCCCGCCCCAAGGCTGATAGACGGCGCGAATGATAAATCCGGCATGGTCAAGCTCGGTGGCGCCCGGTCCATTGGGCGAGCGCAGCACGCCGCCATGGACCAGGATCGGCAGGTCGAGGTCCTGGGCGCGCTCAAAAAGCGGATGGAGCACGGGAGTATCGAGCAGCTTTCCATCCGGACAAAGCGGCGGCACCAGCACTCCTGCCAGGTTTGAATCTTGCTCTGCCCAATGGGTGACTTCCTGAATGCTGGCGCCGATATCGCGCATCGTCGCAATGGCGACCCAGCGCAACCGCCCCCTCGAGCCGGCGCAGTAATTACTCATGTAGCGGTGATGAGCCCGATGGAGCGCGCTCTCAAATCCGACATCGCGCAAGATGCAGTAACTGGCCGCGTGACTCGGAAAGATTACGCTCGCATCGATCCCCGCCCGGTCCATGTCCTTGAGTCTCAGCGCCGGCTCCCAGTTGACCTCGCGCGGGATCGCCGTCTGGTGCGTCAAGCGCGTCTCGGTCGGGCGCTCGGCGCCGAAGGTGTCGTAGACGCCGAGCGGACGCCACTCGTCGGAAGGTTCGATAATCGCCATCGGTCCCATAAACAGGTCGGTCGGTTGCCCGGCCGCGCGGCGCTTGGCGACGGCACTGGATAGCCTTTCGAAGGCTTCTCTGTACTCTGGATCGATATTGTCACGGTACGTCCGATCGACATCGAGGTATTCGCGGAAATGGGAGTCCGCATCGATGACGGTAAAACCTTGATAGCTCATTCATATCTCCTTCATGCGAGCGCGACATTCATTTCGTTCTTTTCACCACGGAGGAAACTAAGAAAGAACGAATCTTGGCCGCAAAGAACGCAAAGTAAAGATTCACCACCAAGGATACCAAGATCACGAAGTTTAAGATAACTAACTTCAGAAACCTTCGTGTCCTTCGTGCGCTTCGCCGTTAGCAAACGTGAGAGCAACCGCCACAGCAAAATCTGTGCGAGCCGCGAAGAGCTTCACGGATAGGAACACAGGTCACGAATAATTCTTTGCGGTTAAATTCCGGTCCTGATTCCGCCGCGGCTCAGCGCCGCAATTGAGCATAGAAGCCTTCGTTTTCGATTTCTCTAAGGATCGTCGTGTCGACGACCTCCGTCGCTTTCTTCGTTTTGAGCCCAGGATTCGCAGCCGTCAAATATTCTATGTCAGATTGGACCGATTCGAGTTGCGGGTAGGGTTTTAGCGGAACGTTGCCGCCGATGAAATAATTCTTGTGCATCGCTTCCAATAATTTGGTGTTGTCGATCTGAAGATACTTGCGATAGATTCGATCTGAAATTTCTCTATTTTGGATGGCCGTCCAAACCGCTTCGATATAGGCGCGCAGAAATGCTTTGAGTTTGTTCCTATGGTTTCTTAGGAACTGCTGGGTGGTCGACATATCGGTGCCGCTGACATAAACGCCCATCTCTTTCAAATCGGCGAGTACGTTTAGCTTCTGGCCGCTGAGCTCCACCTGGAAGACATTTTCAATAGTTGCCAATGTGGCATCGATGCGGCCTTGGAAGATTAGCAGTATCCTCTTGTGCGATTCACTGAGCCCGGTCGGCAAGATCGTCACGTCTTTACCCGGAATCAAACCGAGCTTGGGCAGGAGCTTGCGCAGCGCGAAATCGGCGCCGGAGCCTAGCTGGCTGCTGCCGACGATTTTTCCTTTCAATTGCGCGGCGGAGGACAAAGAAGAATGAGCTACCGACTTATACGGCGGCGCGCCGCTGGTGGCGATGATCGCGATCGGGGCGTCGCGCAATGCCGCCGCCACAGCGGCTGAAGAAGTTGTCATGGCCATGTCCACATCACCTGCGATCAGGGCGTTGATCGAAGTCGTCCCCGCGGTGATCTGAACCAGGCGCGCATCCAAGCCATACTTTTCAAAAAGCTTGAGCTCCTTGGCGATCCACAGCGGTCCTCGACCTCCGGTTATTCCGGCATAGGAAACCACCAGTCGTTCTACTTTCTCCTGCTGCGCAAAAATAACCGCAAGATTGCAGCGAAGCAGAAGCAAATTGAGCAAGAAAAGTGACGAAATAGTTTTTCTGAGCATGATTATCTGCGGGCAGTGCCGAGAGACACCCGTTAGCTTCACTGACAACCTTTTATCGCCAACATGCGCATTGGAGCAAGGGTCCAAGCTTCGGGTTCGAGTCGGGCTCCAGAAATCCTTGAATAAATGCGCCTAGTATGGCAGCAATTTACTGCTCAGCAGCGAATCTGACCGTGGAAAGACGGAGTTAATTCAATGAAAACTTCGAGACACCTTGCGATCCTTTCAGTGGGCCTGCTGTTTCTACTGGGGGCAGCGGCCAAACCGTCCAGGCCCATGGTCATTGCCGTATCCACTGAGCCTTCCACACTGGATGGACAGGCGGTGATCGACCGCAATTCCCGGGTCGCGAGCGGCAATATCTTCGAAAGCCTTTTAGATCGCGGCGCGAACGGTCAGGTCATTACGTGGTTGGCTGAGAGTTATAAGCCGGTCAACGATACTACGTGGCGGTTTCGCTTGAGAAAAAATGTCAAGTTTCACAACGGCGAACCGTTTAATGCGGAAGCAGCGGCATTCAGCGTGAATCGGATCGTCGATAAAGAATATAAGACGCAGCGGGCCTCGTATATTGAAAATATCAAGGGCGCCAAAGCCGTGGACGAATACACGATCGATGTAATGACCGATGGCGCTAATGCTGTCTTGCCCGTGCAGATGACCCAACTGGTCATGGTCCCGCCGAAGGCGGCACGCGAAAAAAACTTCGGCGTGAGTCCTATCGGCACCGGGCCCTACAAATTCGTCAGGTGGGACCGAGGCCGGGAGATTACGTTGGCTGCAAACGAAACGTACTGGCGCGAGAAACCTGCTGTCAAAGAGTTCGCCGTGCGCATCATTCCCGATCCGCAAACCCAGATTGCAGCGTTGCAGGCGGGGGAGATCGATCTCGTGCTCGATTTATTGCCTGAGCAGTCAAAGCTTGCTCCCAAATTCATTTCTGTGCCGGCGACCGAATTCAGTTATATCCAGTTCAACGCGCACAAAAAAGAACTGGCGGATCCGCGCGTGCGCGTCGCGCTTAATCTGGCGGTCGATAAGGAAACTCTCGCAAAGACAATCTATCAAGGGCATGCCCGTCCGATGGATGCGCAGCATTTGGCTAAGGGCATGTTGGGCTACAACCCGAATTTAAAGCCGTATCCTTACGATCCTAAGAGGGCCCGCCAGTTGCTCAAGGAAGCAGGGTACCCGGAGGGCTTCGAATTGGTTCTGCACGCCCCTATCGGCAGATATTTAAAAGGAGAAGAGACTTCAGAGTTCGTGGCGGCGCAACTCAAAGAGGTCGGTGTGCGGGTCAAGCTCCAACTGCATGAGTGGAATGCTTATCGCAAGCTCGGTAGAATTCCCGGTAAGGAACCCAATGCCTTTGATCTCAAATATGGCTGGAACTCCAACGAGTGGTTCGACGCTTCGCGGATCGTTTCGCATATTACCTGCGATGGCACTTCGAGCAAGCTCTGTCACAAGAAAGTGGACGAGCTGATGGATAAAGCGATCCAGACGTTGGATCAAAAGGCGCGCGAGAAGCTCTATCAGGAAGTCTGGGCAATCTTGAACAAGGAGCCGCATGCCATTTATCTCCTGCAGCAAAATCTGATTTATGGTTTGGCAAAACGGCTTGACTGGCAACCCAGACTCGACGATGAAGTGCGGGTCACCGCCATGCGTATGTCCGAATAGATCTCGGATTATTGTTTGAATCATTTTTCTCTCTTTGCCTTCGCCCTCGCTCGGCTTCGGGATGGACTCATCGTCCTGTTCCTCATCACGCTGGTCATCTTCGTGCTCGGACACGTTATTGGCGATCCCGCCGTGATCATGGCACCCGTCGATGCGAGCGAACGAGACATTGCCCGCCTGAGACACCAACTCGGTCTCGACCGATCTTTTCGTGACCAATTCGTTAGTTATTTCGGTTCGTTGGTGCGAGGCGATTTCGGTCAGTCGTTGTGGCAGGACCGGCCTGCGTCGACGGTGGTTTTAGAAGCCCTGCCGGCAACTGTCTTATTGACGTTTGTGGGGCTAGTGATCGCGGGACTCGGCGGCTCGGTTTTGGGAGTACTCGCCGGAGCGCGGCCGGAGTCCGTCCTAGATCGAAGCGCTAATTTCTTATCAGTTGCAGCGTTGTCCGTTCCAAACTTTTGGTTCGCGCTGGTTCTGATCGTGATTTTTTCCGTTCATCTCGCAATTCTGCCGACTTCCGGTTTTGCAAACTGGCAGAGCTTGATCCTTCCCGCCGGAGCGCTGGGCGTCACTCATGGCGCGCGCATTTTTCAGCTCACGCGCTCCGCGACATTTGAAGAGATGACCAAGCCATATGTGTTGGTGGCCCGCAGTAAAGGCTTGCCGCAACGATTGATTCTCTGGAAACATGTTCTGCGCAACATAGCAGTCACCATTGCCACGACGATCGGCTGGGAATATGTGCGTATGATGGGTGGAGTGGCGTTTGCCATTGAAGTTGTTTTTGCTTGGCCGGGCGTTGGCCAGCTGATGATCCAGGCGGCCTCGCGTCAGGACTTTCCCGTGTTGCAGGCGGCCGTTATCGTTGCTGGAGCCTTTGTGATCGTGACCAATGCGCTGATCGACCTGCTCTATCGTTATTTAGATGCGCGTATCCACGCTGCCTGAGGGCAAGTTGGCTTTTATGGCTCAGAGGCAAAAAGGTGATTACCACCAACGAACCGAAGAGACCCTTGGTGTCCTTGGTGCGCTTTGTGGTGAATAAGATGAACCCAATGTCCACTCCCATCAACTGTTTAAAACTCGGCGAGTGAAGCGGAACCCTTATGGTAATCACAGAGGTTCCTGGCGGAGCGCCGACTAACCACAAGTCCGAAACCGTCGGAGTACCCGCGCCT
>VBKY01000498.1 GCA_005879255.1 Deltaproteobacteria bacterium | reverse complement strand
ATAGATTGACGCCGAACTCCCGAGCATCTCTACTCCAAAGGCTCCGAAGCGATGGCCGACCTTCAATCCAAACGCAGAACCGTAAAAGCGGGCGGCCTTCTCGAGATCATCAACATCGAGATTAACGAGAAAATCTATGACGCACCGTCTCTCTCGTGAACAGCCTGTTGCCTCCCTCGCCGAAGATGTTTTTCATATGAACCGTCACCCTTCACTCAGCGGCTGAACTCATGGTCTTGTCCCTCTTAGGATCACTTCTCCTCGAGCACGGACAAGATATTGCCGGCGGGGTCTTTGAACCACGCGATCAAGCCCGCCGCCGCGAAAGATTCCTTTCTCGTCCGTTTTGAGCTGACCCTCATAGCGCTCGAAGCGCACACCGCTCTTAGTTAGCTTGTCCACGGCTTCCTCAATATTATCGACAGGGAAATTGAGGATGGTGAAGGTTGCCGGAGCATGGTTCGGCTTGGGGTAGATGAGCACCTTAGTGCCGCCCGCAAGGTGCAGATTCAATAGGCCATGAGTTTCAGAAACCTCCAGCCCGAGCGTCTGACCGTAGAACTCCTTCGCTTTTTGGATATCGTTTACCGAAAAACCGCTAAATGCTTTAGTGTCTTTAAACATAGTATTACCTCATTTCACAATGACCGTCCGTCGAAGTGTTGAACCGGAACGCTTTCCAGGTCGATTCCTTCGAGGCAGCGAATATTGATTGCGGCGATTCGATCGCCCTTTGGATCGACGCCTTCTCCATACGGGTGAATGCCGCACGTCTGGCAAAAGCGGTGCTTGATGACGCGCTTGTTGAACGTGTATGTGCCGATGTCCTCTTCCGCTGTGAGCACGTGCAGCTGTTCGCGCGGCACAAACCACAGAAGAGATCCTTTGCGGGAACACATCGAGCAATTGCACGCCATCGCCCCATTGACTTCGCCTTCGACCTCGAACGCAACCTTGCCGCAGTGGCAGCTACCTTTGTATTTCATGTGAAATCTCCTTTTCTTTTGCTAGTCGCAGACACTATTCTGTGACGTGACGTTAACCTGACGACACAATTCGCGCCGGAGCGCAAAGCATTCGAAAAAGCGCAGGCCTTCTCGACCGGTAATTGAAACAGTTAGCAGCGTTTCTCATCGCCTTTGGACGCGGCGGGTCAATTCCCCGTAGCGTGCTGCGCACTGGTGAATTATTACTCCGTCATTCCCGCATGCTTTTAGCGGGAATCCAGGCGAATTCTGACTAGACCCCCGATAAAACCATTCGGGGGTGACAAATTCATAGAGGTTGGTCGATACCCTGCAGCCGTCCTGCGGGGCAGCTCATTCCTTCTTTACCGCGCTTGGCTCCATAAAGATGAGTTCCCAAATGTGGCCGTCCAAATCCTGAAATCGGTGGCCATACATGAAACCGTGGTCTTGCGGCTCGTTGTAAGTGGAGCCTCCGGCGACGACTGCTTTTCGAACCATCTCATCGACTTTTGCTCGGCTTTCGAGAGACAAGCACACAAGCACTTCCGTGCATTTCTTGGCGTCGCAAATCTCCTTGGGAGTAAAAGTCTTGAACTTCGCTTCGGTTAGCAGCATGACGAATATATCGTCGGTCACGATCATGCACGTGGCAGTCTCATCGGTAAATTGCTGATTGAAACTGTAGCCGAGCTTGGTGAAAAACTCGATTGACTTATTGAGATTTTTTACTGGTAGATTGACGAAAATTTTAGTGGCCATGTTTTCTCCCTTAATGTTTATTCCACTACGAAGTATCAATAAAAAATGTCGACCAAATTCTACAAGGCTTGCGCCATAGCTTGGGACCATTGTCACTGCATTGATCTAACCGCGCTGCGGCGTCAGCCGCCAGCGGCCATAGGCGACGAAGGCTGCCAAAGCTCCCACCACCAGCGAAATCAGCGCCGGCGCGACATCACCGGCCGCCAGCGTGTACACCGTCGCCCCGATCATAACGATTACCAGCCCGGCGGCGGCCAGCGGTGTCAGACCCGGCCGTATGCGCAAGAGCCAGGGGAGGATCACGCCGATCGCGCCGAGCACCTCGATGACTCCCGTGAAACGCAGGAACCAACCTGGCAGCGGTATCGGCATCTGCTTCATCATTTCCTCGATTGGTATGACCAGCTTCATTCCTCCGGCGAACAAAAAGATAGCCGCGAGCAATCCTTGAGCGATCCACAGTGCGATGTTCATATTCGGTTTATCCGTGGTGACTCGCCGCCGTTTCCGCTCGACTAGGCAGCGTACATGGTGTCATTTGGATTATCCTTATGATGTAAGGTGTTCCTCTAATAAAATTTAACGATCCGTGAATTCAAAGTCACCGCGCTACTTCAGTGATGCAGCCCCCGTCAGCTACAGCGCCTTGTTAAGGTAAGCACGCTTCAAAGTGTCTATGTCAATCTTATCCATTTGAAGCATTGCCTCCATGACTCTTTTCGATTTCTCAGCGTCCTCGTCACTCAACATTTCGCCTAAAACAGGCGGAACGATCTGCCATGACACGCCGTACTTGTCTTTCAGCCAACCGCATCTTTGTTTTTCTCCGCCTGCGGAAAGTTTCTCCCACATCTCGTCTATTTCCGGCTGAGTCTCGCACTTCACGAAGAACGATATAGCGGGCGAGAAAGTGAACATTGGACCACCGTTTAGCGCGTAAAATTCTTGTCCGTCGAGTTGGAAGGTCGCCGACATTACCGTTCCCTTCGGCCCAGGCCCCGCTTCTCCATATCGGGTAAA
Source organism: Deltaproteobacteria bacterium (assembly GCA_005879255.1). The sequence goes on along the minus strand of VBKY01000498.1, from coordinate 1,073 downwards.
GCTCACGACCTTTGAATTTTTAAAAATGGAGACATAAAAATTCACCGCCTCTTCGGCTTTGCCATCGAACCACAAGAATGGGGTTATTTTTTGCATATAGTCTCCTTTCACTGACTTTGTTTCGTTTGATATCTACGAACGAAGCGCGACGTTCACGACATCCTGGCTGCCGAATCCTCGCTCTACGAATCGGCGCAGCGCGAGCTAACGCCGGAATGGAATGAGGGCGCGCAGCCGTTCGTCGCGCAAGTAAAGCCCGCCCCAAAGCAGCACTGCTAGATAGACCGGGAACAAGATGTGGCTGAAGAGCGGGCTTCCCACGCGCACATGCGTAGCGATGGCGCCACCGAGATAGCCGGTCAGTAGAATCGCGCCGAGAATGGCCGTGCGCGGAATAACGTAGAGAACCGTGCAGGAGAGAAGAACGATTCCGAGACCGAGAAGGACGCTTTCGGGATATCCGAGCTGAACTGTTCCCTGCACAACCGGCGCGGGTTTCACCAGTTTCCCGACGCCGTCTATTAGAAGAAAGAGCGCAGGCAGGGCGCTCATGATGCGCCCGGTCCAGAGTTTCCCCTTCGAGAGAGGAGCGGATTGCGCATCTGAATTGGTCGCGTGAATTGTGGTTTCCATGGTGTCCCCCGTTCAGCTCTTCGTCACGAGCGCCACAAGCTGCTCGGCGCACTGGCCCCAGCGTTGGTGGAAGCCCATCTTTTCGTGCGCTTCGCGGTCGGCAACCGTCCAGTGAAGCACGCGGGCGGTGTATTTCGTTTTGCCGTCCTCGTCCTCGAAAGTCAGGATCGCTGTCATGAACGGCTTTTCCGACGGCTCCCATGCCTTTGTGTAGGCATTGGTAAAGACGATCCGCTCGTTTTTGACGACTTCGAGATAGACGCCCCTGTTTGGAAATTCGTTACCCGCGGGGTCGCGCATGACGATCAGGTTGGCGCCGCCCGGCCGGACGTCAAGTTCCGCGACGGGTGTGGTGTAAGGCAGAGGCGCGAACCACTGCTTTAGGAGTTCGGGGTCGGTCCACGCCTTGAACACGCGTTCACGCGGCGCGTCGATGATGC
>VBKY01000161.1 GCA_005879255.1 Deltaproteobacteria bacterium | reverse complement strand
AGACCGCGACGACATCGCCTATTTGACTTACTTCAACGCCGGCCTGCGCGTCTACGACATCCGCGACGCGCGCCAGCCCAAGGAGATCGCTTACTTTGTGCCAGCGGATCCAAAAACGAGAAACGGGCTCAAACCAACCAAGCTAGTCGCTCAATCGGAGGACGTGATCGTCGACCGACGCGGATTTATCTACGTGAGCGACAAGAATCATGGAATACATGTTCTGCGCCTACAAAAAATATGGCCGTATGGCGCCCAGATATAACGCCAAAGGCATCACCCTAATGTTTTACCCGGGCAGTCAGAGTTTCGCCTGGATTCCAGCTAAAAGCATGCTGGAATGACGGACCTCTAGGAGTGTCGAAATAACTAGTTTACGCGTGGGCTGATTCACCGGTCACAGGCTAGAACGACCACCGCCACCTATTGCTTTCGCACCAGGCCAGCACACGATTCAATGGGACTTGTTTACGCTTACGGTTTCATCGATTCGGGAAAATACTTTGAGGGCGCCCAGACGTTAACGGTAAAGTTGCGGCAGCCGAGAATGCGCAGCTCGCGCATGATGCGGATATAGTCCTGCGAATCAACGAAATCGCGCCAGTTGTCCAGCGTTTCGAAATCGATCGTGATCGCGACGTGGGGTGTCACCTCGAGTGGGTTTCGGTAGTTACGGATCTCGATCACCCCTGTATGCGCCAAGGTGGCGGGCAGCCAGTCATTCTTGGCCTTGTTGGCATATATGGTTAGATTCGCTTTTTGGTCCGGCAAGTCCCACTGAATCACGAAGTGCACCATTATTGTATCCCCCTTATCAAACCTCCATCGATTTGAATGGTGGTGCCGGTAATATAGCTTGCCCGATCCGAGCCAAGGAAGACGATGAGGTCAGCCGTCTCTTCCGCAGTTCCGTAGCGCCCGAGGGGGACTTCCGCCGCCATCTCTTTGTTGATTTCTTCGACAGGCCGTCCGACTCGATCGGCGCGCGCTTTGTTCAACTTCTGGGCCCGTTCGGTATCGATACGGCCCGGGCAGATGTTGTTGATGAGAATGTTGTCCCGCGCCAGTTCACGTGACAGCGTTTTGGCCAGTCCGATAACGGCGCTGCGCACCGCATTGGACAAAACCAATCCCGTGATTGGTTCTTTGACTGAGTAGGAAGTAATGTTGATGACCCGTCCGCCCCCGACTCTCCGCATGTGCGGCACCGCCTCGCGAGTCATGCGCATGGTACTCATGAAGCTCAAGTTGTACGCGTTGCTCCAATCATCGTCAGTAAACTTCATAAACTCACCGGGAGGTGGACCGCCGGCGTTGTTGACTATAATGTCGAGCCGGCCGAAGTGCTCGGCGCCCTTGTTGACGAACTTTTTGATATCGTCCGGCTTAGCCATATCGGCGACCATTGCCAAGACTTCACCGCCGGTTTGTTTGCGAATCATCTCGGCAGCTTCGTTCAGCGCCGCTTCCCCGCGCGCGCAGATCGCGACTCTCGCGCCTTCGCGCGCGAAACCTAACGCCGTCGCGCGTCCCATGCCCTGGCTGGCGCCGGCCACCAAAGCAACTTTCCCTTTCAATCCTAAATCCATTTCAGACAATCCCCCTGAAATTTTTTAAAGCTGCCGGATATTATCAAAGCCCCGACGGAGGGTCAAAAGAGCAGAGGTCAGAGGTCCGAAATCAGAGGTCCGCAGACCAAAAAAGTCGGAGATCAATACTCAGCGAGTAAGAAAAGGACCAGGATTCTTGATCATGCTGCCAAGCATCTTGCCAATCTGCTGCGAGATGGCCGTCAATTCTGCATGGCATTCCATAGTGACGTATTTACAATCTTTTGCAAAATCCAGAGATGAATCGGTCTCGCTGTTCTCACCGTCACAATCCGTCAACTTACTCACAAAGTGAGCCTCATATCTGCGTTTGGACCATGCTTCGCGAAGATTTAGGCAAACCGAGCGCGACGAGCGTCTAATTTGTCCGGTTAGAGCGAAGCGCTCTTCGTCGGGGAAGGTCTTGCTAACCAAGAAAATTGTCATAGCTAACTGATAAGCTTTTTTGTAAACGTCCAAGTCTTTAGCTGAATTCAATTGCATTGTGGTTAATGGTCATTTTGGATTATTCCTGCTACTCCTAGTGACCTCCGACTTCCGACCTCTGACCTCCCACTACCGACCTCCAGCATTACTTCTGCATCCAGTAAATATTTTCACGAAATTGCGGTTGGAGGCGTTTGATGTACAAGCAGAGCATACCGTGGACACCGAGCTGGCGCAGCTTGCGCGGATCGCCGGCGCGCAGCGCGTCTTTCTCTTCGGCCGTGAGATCATAGTCGCCCATCACCTTTTCAAAATCCTGCAGCGATCGTTGATAAATCGACTCGTTCATTTTTAAATCGAAGAGTAATCGGCTCAAATGATAGCAGCTCACATCGGCTCCTTTAGAGTTTCCAACTAACGAATCCCCAACCGGTCGCGACGAAATCCGGCATGTAAGCGGTGTACGTCGCTTTGGCATCGCCGATCGCCCCGATCACGACCATCCAATTGAGAAATTCTGTGTCTCCTGCCTGCAAAAGATCCTGCACGGAATAATCGACAAGGCTCTTCCCCTTCCCGTCGCGCATTACTTCGAGGAGCTTGTGATCGAAAGTTTCGTCGATCTCGCCGATGCGCGGCGAACCCGGAAAATGCGACAATCCGCCCGTCGCCAGGATCGCCACACGCTCCTTCGAATCGTCAGCGACGGCGCGAATCAGCTCGCCCACCATATAGCAGCGTCGCGGCGATGGCGCCGGGTCGACCCAAGTATTCACGTATACCGGCAGGATCGGAATTTTTGGTTCGGGCAACAGAAAATGCAGCGGCACGTTTTGCGTGTGCTGCAACTCGACGTGTTCGCCATAGGAAAAATCGATTCCCTTCTCCATACCCGCGCGAACAATGTTTTTGCCGAGCTCTTTGTGATTTCGATAGTGAAAACTGTGCCGGGTAAACTGCCCCTTCACCTCATCGGCGACGGTGACAAAGAAGGTCGGAATATTGTTCCAGAAAAAATTGACGAATTGATCATTGGCGACGACGATCAAAACATCCGGCTTGGCTCGCTCTAAATCATCGCGCAATACTGCGAATGCAGCTTCAGCATCCCGCCTGAGTTTCTTTTGTTGCTCGAGCGTCGGCCGGTTTGCTGAGCCCTGTGGCGCCATACTGTAGTGAAGATCCATGAAATCTTCCCACTCGCGACCAGGCTCGAGGAGAATATTCGGCGCGTGACTAGCCGCCAGCGCAGAAACCAAAGGCATGACTCAGCTCCTCTGTGAAGTTTAAAAAAGCCTATTACCCGCCTGTGAAAAAAGCAATGGGGAGTTCGTGAGAATCAATCTCGCATATGCGCGCGAGTCATACGAACTTCGAATGAAGCGATCTAGGAAGGAAAAGAATAAGCGGGCGCAGCCAACCTGATGTCAGAGCATGCGGTATCCGCGAACGGCCCAGTAGATGAGCACGCCCACGACGACGACCGAAATCACCGGGTGGTTCAAAGTCCACTGGAGTCCCGGCTCGAAAAAATTGCGCATTATGTAGTCGATCGCTCTATCCATTACCGGACCCTTTCGCTGACGTAGCAACGCTTATACCAGAAGGCACTCCCCCGTAAAAGCCTTATCAACAGGACCGCGGGCACGCTGCCAAGCTCCTGTTGCTTGCCGCAGCCGATAAGTGCGCGGTTTCTTTTGATTTTCCGACCGCTGGTGTTCATTGAAATGCCAAAAGAGAGCTGATCCGAAGATTCAATGTGCCCGCTGAGGAATCAAAGTAACAACTCCGCAGTATCGTGTACAAACTTGCTCAATGCTGGACAAACCTGGTCCAAAACCATTCTTCGAGGAAGTTTCGCTGATTTCGAACTATCTGAAAAATGGTCACTTTCTCCGTCAGGAGCAACGCTGGTTCCATGGCACCACGGTTGCTCTGTCTTTGGAACATCAAATCCATTGAAGGAGCAACAGATGAAACTATTACTCGCAACCATGTTCAGAAAAGTGCCCGTGAGAAAAACACTACAGCGAGCCACGCTTTGCAAGCGCTGCGGCACACGAATTTATTCACTGAGCTTTTTGAAAGCTCATCTCGAAGCTCACGACAAAAAAACTCACTGACGGTAGAACACAAAAAAGGAGCAGAACAATGGATATCCCATTAATTCCCTGGAACGTCTTTCTCGACGCGTTGAAGAAACAGCAACCCGGCACGCTCGAACTTTGGTTGCGGCGATGGCTGTTTACCAACGAAGGCGTGATTGTCGCCGATCAGCAAATGCTCAACGCCAATTAATTGCCGCAGCGCGTCGAGGCCTGCCGCGATCGCGTTGTTCGGTGAAAATCAGCAACTCACTTTGGATAGCGACACAGAGGTCGCGCGCCATGACAAATTTCGACGAGCATGAAACTGCTTCAGCGCAATATTCCGACCGAAAACTCGTCGAAACAGCGATGCAATCACCCACTCGCCGTGGTTGTCGATCCGACGGATAGCGAGCTCCGCGAGTTCGAGGCGATGCTGGCCAAATGTCCGAACTGTAGCCAGTGGCTGCCCGGCGATGGACCGATCATGGCAGTACTCTCGAGCGACGAAAATAGCATTTACCACGGACCCAAAGAACTCGCCTGATACCAATCCAACCGCGATTCCTCCTGGCCGGACCTCTATCAGCGCGCGGCGACATTTCGCGTATGAACTTCTGCGGAAATTGCGTTTCGGTCAGTCGACGGGAGTGCCTTTAGAAGCTGAGCTCTTGTTCTCGGCTTGCAGGATTTCGTAGTAGCGCTCTTGAAACCGCCAAGTGGACATGTCCTTGTTTCGTCTTCGGACGTAACTTCCATCCGCTTTCATCCACCATGCTTTTACCGAGTCAGCGAGTTGAAGCTCCAGAATCTCTTTTAACCTCGTTTGGATTTGCGGTTCCATGACAGGAAAAGCAATTTCGATGCGGCGAGTAAAATTTCGCGGCATCCAGTCTGCTGATGCGAGCCAATAGGTGGGGTTCCGACCATTTTGGAAATAGAAGATTCGCGCATGTTCGAGGTATCGATCGACGATCGAAATCACGCGAATGCGCTCCGAGACTTTCTCGAGACCGGGCCGCAAACTGCACATACCGCGAACGATAAGATCGATCTGCACGCCGGCCTGGCTGGCGAGGTAGAGCTGTTCGATGACTGCGGCGTCGATGAGACTATTCACCTTTGCAATAATGCGGGCGGGTTGTCGGGAGCGCGCTTGTTCGGCTTCTTGGCGAATTAGACCGATGAAGTGCTCCCGTAGATCCATCGGGGCCAAGACCAAGTGATGAAATGTTTGTGGCCGGGTGTAGCCCGTGAGAAGATTAAAGAGCTCGGTTAGATCCTCGCCGAAGCTTTCTCGAGAAGTAAAAAGTCCAATGTCGCTATACACTGTGCTCGTACGGTTGTTGTAGTTGCCCGTCGACAGATGACAGTAGCGCCGGATCCCGTCGGGTTCCTGTCGCACGACAAGGCAAACCTTGCAGTGGGTCTTGTAGCCGACCAATCCGTAGACCACGTGAGCGCCCACCTCTTCCAGCGCCCGAGCCCACGTGATATTCGCCTCTTCGTCGAACCGTGCCTGAAGCTCTACTAGCACTGAGACCTCTTTGCCGGCTTCGGCGGCGCGCGCGAGCGCCTGAGCGATGGGCGAGTTCGGACTGATCCGATAGAGGGTCATTTTGATCGCCAGGACTTTCGGGTCCGCAGCCGCTTCTTCGACGAAACGCGTGACCGGGTCGAATGACTGATAGGGATGAAAGACCGTGACATCCCCGGTGCGGATCGCATTCCAAATATCAGGTGTTCGATCAAACAACGGAACCGACAATTGGATCTGAACGCGGTCTTTGAGTCGAGGAATATTCGCGGTGGTATAAAGCTGAAACAGATCCGTGAAAGCGGTGAACCCCTTGCCGGGATACAAGTCCTCTCCGCTCAGCTCGAGTTCCTCAACAAGTTGCGTCAACAACTCTTTGGGAAGATCCGGATCATATTGAAGACGGACCGCATCGCCCATCCGGCGTTCCCTGATTCCCTTTTCAATGGTCATCAACAGATCCTCATCACGTCGTCGCACAAGACCGAATTCAGCGTCGCGCGTAACGCGGACGGCATGCGTAGAGAGTATCTCGAAGCCATGATAGAAGCGCGACAGATAATGATCGAGTACATCTTCCAGCAGCACGAATGCGTATTGCCCCTCCTTGGCTGGAAGCTGAATAAACCTCGGCACCACTTGAGCTGGAATGTTAACGATGGACAGCTCGGTGTGAGGCAGGGGTGAAGCGATCTTGGCCCGCAGTGATACGACCAAACAAAGAGAACGATTGGCCAGATACGGAAACGGATGGCCGGGATCAATGGCCAAGGGGGTCACGATCGGATAAAGCGTCCGACGAAAGAACTCTTCCAGAAATCTCGCTTGCTCGCCGTTCATTTCTTCCGGACGAAGCAAATGGATGCCTTCGGCTGTAAGTTGCGGCAAAATCGTTTCGAGAAAACAAAGATGCTGCTCCTCCGCAAGCTCATGAACTCTTCGAGAGATCGCAGTCAGCACCGCCGCTGCTGAGGTTCCGTCAGAATCGGCGCTTTGCTCACGGTTATTGACCTGGCGCTTCAGACCAGCCACCCGGACCATGAAAAATTCATCGAGGTTAGAACTGAAGATGGCGAGAAATTTTACCCGCTCGAGAAGCGGAACAGTGGAGTCTTTGGCCTCTTCTAAAACGCGTCGATTGAACTCCAGCCACGAGAGATCGCGGTTAATCAGCAAGCTCTCTTTGTTGCTCATAATAAATTAGTCTAGCTCATTCTCGGCGCCGAACAATTGACTCGGACCAAATTTTTGTAACCGCTATCTATTCTTTCGGATCAAAGCCGAGATTCGCGAACGCATGAACGGCCACCATGACGAAGGCAGGGATGAGCCGGGCGCTGGAAACCTTGGCGACATCACCCGTGACAGAGGTGAACCATCAGGACTTCGTAGAAATATAGTCGCGATAAACTTGCGGATTGTCGGGAGGCACTGCGACGAGTCAAAACTCGCCCTTGCCCTTGGAGTTTCGCTTATCGACGCGGTCGGGATAGAACGCTAGACAGAGCTCCAAGGGTTCTTCGTCTTCATCTCGACGAGCCGCTCGAGATTTCTAGCTATTTTTCCCAGCACTGCAGTTTTTTTCTCTAAATTATTTGTCGCTTCGTAATAATCCTGGGCCATTCGATGAATTTGAATTGCTTCGCGAAGTGACCGCTTGGCCGCTTCCCATGCTGCCGCGGCATTCTCCTTGGCGTTCCTTGCCTTGTCCGATTCGACTGATGTCTTAAAACTCTTTGCTGCTTTTTCCCAGTGTCTTGTTGCAGCCTGGTAGTCTTCGGCGGCCATATACTTTTCATCACCAGCAATATCGAGTTCATCACCCGGCGCGGCCGGATCGTATGGCCCTCTCGGCCTGAATGCGGCCTCTTTCCTAATATCGCTCTGTAAATCGTGCCCTCGTGCAGCCTGGAAACGAACATCAGCAATCTCGCCCCAAAGTTCCGCCTCATCACCACTAACACCCAATTTGTCAGCGCCGTAACTATGCAACACCGTCGATGGCAATAATAAAACGACTATCGCTAGTGAGATTATCGTAATCGAAATCTTTTTTCTGGCACGCTTGTAAGTAGTAATCATAGGGCTCGTCTTAATTAATCCTTAATAGCTCCTCGTATTCTGTTAGGTCGGCCGGATTCTGGTTCACAGTATCGATCAACCCATTCCGGTGATTCGCAGTCTCTGCAGCAAAGTACATGCCATGAGGTAATTATTTGTTTTTGCGACGAAGCGTGAACGTGAACTTAAATTTTGGCGAAGTTTTTTTTACAAAAACGTACGCCCGGGGAGCGCCCCTCCTATAGCGGAGGACATGCCTGGCACCCTGCCTCGAGATGTTTAATTTGAAACGAGAATTGAAGGTCCAAGACGAGGGGCGGGTGTCAGAATACGAAACGCGCAGACTAACACACCCAGCAAGCACCGAGATTCGCGTACTGGGCGAGATCATTGGCAACGACGTGGCGTTCCTAGTCCCCTTCGTCAGTCAATGGTAGCAACGAGAGGGAATGCGGTCAGGGACGGAATCGAACTGCCGACAGGAGAATTTTCGGTCTTGAGATTGTACCGGAACTGTATGTCGCTATTGGTCATCAACTGAATGACTTCAAACGAGTAAAGCCGGTGCGCTCTCGCGCCATTTTTCGTTCAGAACACATTGCAGCAAATAGTTCTAAAATAACCCCCACCCCTGGCCCGCGGGATACAGCGTACGGTATGGGCCACACTCATAACGAACCAGCGGCAGTTGCAAGAGCGATTTTTCTTCCGGTCGTTCTCTCAATTTTCGCCCCAGCTCATTTTCCCAATTGCGTTGCTTCCGAAAACGCCAAAATTCACACTCGGGGTTGTGTCGATAGAACTCAACAAACTCCCAACCGAGTTCCTTTTTTGGGAATGACCCGTTTTTCACATTAGGGGGAGAATGTAGGGCCTTTTCATAAAGGGCAAACCCATTAACCATGGTACCCTCTTTGTTCTTCAGAGCGCGAAAAGCTCTCACTGCTTCATCCAGAATCGCCAATGCTAAACCGCCAACAAACAAAAACAGAAGGAGCCATTTGAGGGCAACGAAGATACGCTTTTTAGACAATGTCATGTTTACAATTCAGCGATCAAACCGGAGCAGAATGGCACTGTGCTACGATGACTTTTACGGCTAATTTTATATGGTGGCGACAAGAAGTGTCAACTAAACTTGGCAGCTATGTTTTATTCTTCACTTCCGGTTTGGGCGCGCCTTCAAAGCCCAATAGAAACAAGCTCCGAGCGCTGCCGTACACGGCAGTTCTTAGGGGCTTGTTGCTTTACGTCCACGGACAAAAGGCGGACGTTGTTATAGCATCAATTCGAGATTATGGGGCCAAGAGCAAGATTGGCTACGAAACTGGTACTAGTTATCAACGCGTGATGTTCCAAAAGGAATTCATAGAGGCTGCTCGAGGTACTTTGCAAATACGATTTACACCGGAGGGGGAACTTTTTCAGTATCCCACTCGGAGGACGAATGCGCGTCAACTTTTAGAGATTTGACGAATTTTAACCCAGCCGTATTAAACAATTACACGCTGGCGCCAGACGCAGGCTTTGCAGCCTCGGGCCGCGGGCCAACGGTGATAGGGCCTGGCTGGTACAGAGGTTGGTTGATCTGAGATTTGTCCACAGCGAGCTTGTAAAGCCCGATGGCGTTGTCCATCAGGATCTTTCTTCGGTCATCCACCGCTACCACGTCCTGTAGCGAGTGAGTCCTGCACCAGACCGACTTGGGCCAGGTGGTAGTGCCGTGGGGGTAGTCGGTGGAGTACATGATCTTGTCGACACCGATCTCATCACGGCTTCTAATCCCGTGGCGCTCATGCCAGAAGGTGCTCCACATGTTGGTCCGGAAAATTTCACTGGGTTTCTTGGTGAGTGTGGTGTTTTTGGCCACCTTACGTTCCTCAAACTCATGATCCAGTTCTTCCAGCAGGTACGGCAGCCAGCCCACTCCGCTCTCGACACTGATCGTCTTGAGCTTGGGAAACTGTTCGAACACGCCCGAATACAGGATATTGGAGACGATCTCCATGTGGCTGACAAAGGTCATGGAAACACTCAGGGCGGTTCTGGCGCCTGCCTGCAAGGACTCCCAGGCCGGCAAGGCTGGCAAGGCGGTCGAGTGCAAGCACAGCGGCACATCGAGGTCGCAGCACGCCTGAAAGACGGGGTACCAATAGGGATCGTTGAAATATTTCAGCCCGAGGACGTGCGGGGCGCCGTGCCAGGCCAACGCTTTGTGGCCGCGCTTCACGGCGCGATGGATCTCGGCAACGCACAACTCCACGTCCCACATGGGGGTCACGCACTGAGCGATGAACCTGGGTGAGTAGTCTTGCCACTCTTCTATGAGCCAGTCGTTGTATGCGCGAATACAGGCCAGACGGAACTCTTCACTGCCCTCTTTCTGGAAATTCTGATTGGTGATCCCGATGATGTTGGGGAACAGCACCGAAGCGTCCACCTCCTCTTGGTCGAGTATCTTCAAACGCTCGGCAGCGACGTACGTGGAACGGGGAACTTCGTCCCAGGTTCGCACTTTTGCTTTCACGCCGGCGATGCGGGCCAGACCGCCGAATCCTTTCGACGTCCCGCCCAAGGCCCATGTTTGGCTGCCGTCTGGCAGGTCCACGATGTGAGGGATGTCATCGCCAAATTTGCCCTTCGACATCCTGTTCGTCCAAACATCGGGTGCTTCTTGAACGTGATCATCAGCGGAGATGACGCCATACTTCATCTTCAGGATTGCCATAGGACCTCCTTACGGATGACGAGAAAAGAAGCCCCGCTTGACGGCGGGGCCTAGTGTCTGTGACGTTACTGCTCCAGCCAGGTGCGCCAGAGGCCGCCCTTGGCGTGAGTGTATTCCTGCCCCGGCCCGCGCTCCCAGTTCTTCACTTTGTCGCGCCAGACGAAGTTCCGATCATTGGCCCAACCGATCACGTAATACGCCACGTCATCGACAAAATACTTCTGCGCAAGTTTGTTCCAGATCACCAGGCGCTTGGCCCGGTTGGGCTCCTCCATGTACTGGTTTATCAACTTTTCAAATTCAGGCGTGCAAATCCCGGCGACGTTGCCGACCGCGGGTTTGCCGCCGATGCAACCAATGTATTGCTCGTTGGCGACCAGCGGCTCGCCAACACCGCCAGCGCCGTACACGGAAACGTTGAGCTCACCGGCGACAGTCTTCTGAATGAGCTCGGCTCCGGCCAGGTTCTGGACCGAGAGCTTAATGCCCGCCTCAGCCGCTTGGCGGACGACCGCCTCCGCCCATGGGTCGTCTTGACCTTGCGTTGATCCGAAACTGATTGGCTTGCCTGAGTAGCCGGCTTCCTTAAGCAGGCGCTTTGCTTCTTCAATGTTGCGCTTCCACTTGAAGCTGTTGCGGGTCTCCCAATCGGTGTTGGGCGGAGCCCAGGTCAGCATCGGGATGCCAAACCCAAAGGTGGCTTCCTTCATGATTGCGTCTTTGTCCAAGGACAGGGCGAGAGCCTTGCGCACTCGAATGTCGGAGGTTGGCGCCAACTGGGTATTCAACACCAACTGTTTAATTCCCGCCACACCGATCGAGACATATTGCAGCCCCTTCAACTGGCCGCTCTTAATGCGCTGAACGAAGGATGGGCCCAACCGCTCGGTTACATCGAGGTCGCCTGCCTGAACGGCCGCAGCTCGCGACGTCGATTCGATGATCACGCGGAAGCGAATACCGTCGAGGTATGGAGCGCCGCCCCAGTAGTCGTTATTGCGGGCAACCTCATATTCCTGCCCGGGGATCCACGCCTTGAACTTGAAAGGTCCGGTGCCCGGCGGCGGGGCGCCGCCAATCATCTTTTGCTGGCCGGGCGCCAGCGATTCCTTGGGGGCGATGTGCAAGGTTGATGTGTCGGCAAGAATTTCCGGTAGCAAGCCGCGCGGGCCGGGTGATATGAACTTTACAGTGTAGTTGTCCAAAGCAACGGCGTCGCGAACATTGCTCGATAACTGTCCGTGGCCAGCCGCGCCATTGGCTGGGTCGATAATGTGCTTGGCGGACCAGACCACATCATTCGCGGTCAGCTCCTTGCCGTCGTGGAATTTTACTCCCCGGCGAATCTTGAACGTCCACTCGCTCGAATTTGCGTTCGGCGTCCAGCTTTCCGCGAGCCAGGGGTGAATCTCACCCTTCTGATCGAACATGATCAGGGGTTCGTAGACATTGTCTTTCACGTATTGGCTTATGGAGGTGTAGGCGACGAAAGGGATCGGCGTCCCAATGTCTTTCACGATGCCAAACTTGAGGATTCCACCGATCCGCGGTTGACCTGCTGCCGGCGACCGAGTCGGAGCGGCGGCCGCAAGGCGGGTCGCCGGAGCAGGGGCCGACTGTGCGTTTGCAGAACGCGAGGTCCGCGTGTTGCCACCTTCGAAAGCAACGACGAGGCCTAACAACAAAATCGCCGCGCCAATCCATGACCGGCGAACAATAGTTTGCCAGGTCCAGTCATTCATGTCCTACGTCCTCCTTGTCCGTTAGTAAATTGCGTCCGGTTGGTTTCTGGACGCTGGCGGTCATCTGATTAGCGCTGACCTCGAGCCAATGTGGCTGATCGAGATTCGTTTGCGCCGGCAGGCCGAAGCTTCCATTGCAGGAGGACCATCCAGACCCAGCGAATAGGTTTTGGATTTTCACCCTCGCGAAGTGGCGGAACGTTAACACCGCAGCGAGACGAGTGTCAAGGTTGGTCCTCGGTGTGTGTTTATCTCTCAGCTACAGCGACGATCTGGGCAAAAAGAATTTGACTCATCGATGAATCACAAAAAGAAAGTCCAGAAACAAATCGACTAATCATTTGGCAGCTTGTCATTAATTCGGGTCTCGTTGTACGATCCGGCCGCTTCAAGTGGGCCGATTCAGAAAGCCCTAATCTTTCCCCGGAACGGTCCCATGCGCTGGGGTCCGCATGGGCGGCAGTGATTTTTTTCTGTCGCCCATGCGGGTGCTAGCCGGTATGGGTCAGGAGGATTCGGCGATGCTCATGCGATACGCCGCGATGCGTCTCATGCAATTGATTCCGATGGCCCTGGTTGTCACCATGGTCGTGTTTTTCGTCATGATGATCGTTCCCGGGGACCCGGTCATGGTGATGCTGGGCGCCGTGGACGGTGCGCAGGTTTCACGAGAAGTTTATGACGCGATGCGCTTGCGGCTGGGATTGGACCAGCCCCTCATCGTCCAATATCTCAACTGGCTGTCGAACCTGCTTCAGGGAGACCTGGGCACCTCGATTGCCCACCGGACGTCAGTGTTGGAAGTGATTCTTCTGCGCCTGGTCCCCACCATGTACCTCATGGTTGGGGGCCTGATAGTGGCAGTCATCATCGCCGTGCCCGCGGGCGTGCTGGCAGCGATTCACAACAACACCAAATGGGACCACCTGGCCACTGCTTTTGTCGTCG
>VBKY01000160.1 GCA_005879255.1 Deltaproteobacteria bacterium | reverse complement strand
GACGCGCAGCCCACACCTCCAAGGAACGCACTGATAAGGCCGATTCTAATAATGAATGTTAATCTTCGTCTTCGTGTCTCTCCTTTTCCTCCCGCGGCCTTCTTTTGGCTACGGAATCGAAAATTGCTGGTTGTGCCGCAGGTAAATCATTCAGACGGCGGGTCTTGCGGCGTGCTGTAATCTCTTAGCATAGACCGCCAGTCATCGCCTCGTCCGTTGAAAAGTCCGTCGGGAAAACAATGACACATTCCTCTTCCGCCGAAGAACTTTTTATTCGCCATCTCGCACTCCTCAGGGGAGCTGTACCACTCGAGCACGCGCGATTCCGCCTCCTTCATATCGATTCCCAGCGGATGGATATGACAAGAGCCGGTCGCCCAAGCGGCGTTCAATGACAACGTTAAGCACAGCCCAACGAAGGTAAACAGTCTGAATCCGAATGTCATTCGCAGCGCGGCTCCAGCTGGTCTATTTTTTTTGACTTTCCCGAAACTTCTCCCAGGCTGCGATTCCTGCTTGCGCTGCCTTCTCGTCAACGCCGGACGGCAAGCCCGACACACCAACGGAGCCGACAAGCCGATTGTTCACTGTGAGGGGCAGTCCACCGGAAACAAGATAGACTTGGCCGGGCCACATATTCATGATGCCGTAGAATCGTTCCGGGGCCGTTTTCATCAGGTCCGCAACCTCCGCACTTGGTCGTCGCAGAATAATCGACGTGAAGGCCTTGCCCTTGGCTTGGTGCTCCGAGTTGAATGACGTACCGTCCATCCGATCCGCAGAGATTAAATGCCCCCCGTCATCCAGCACGACAACCGCCATGCGCATCTTCGAATTGCGGGCATAGGCCACCGCGCCGTCGATAATGATGCGCGCTTCCTGCAGCGGAAGTGAAGACGAAGACACGATGGGATTCGACGGAGCAGCAGGTGCTTCGGAGGCTGACGGTGCCGTGCCATCGCCGGGCCTACCAAGAATCAGTAGCAACCCCATTAACGACAACAACCGAAAAATTTTCATAAAGCCTCCCGATTGCGAAGTCTTGAATTGAGAACACACTATTCTGCGGCAGGTCTATCCCAAATTCTAAATACGCCTCACTCTTCCACGGATTCCACCACACGACGAGCACCCAAAAAATGTTTAACGTACCAAGGCTGATTCAGATCTGTGATGATGACGCGTCCGGCCTTTCTCTCGGCATGGACAAATCTGCTGTCGCCGATATAGAGACCCACATGGTTCGGCGTTATGCCGTCGGATGAAAAAAATATTAGGTCACCCGCTTGTAGGTTTTCGACAGTGACATTTTCCCCGGCGTAAAATTGTTCACGCGACGTCCTGGGCAAATCAATCTGTAACGTGGCAAAAAGCGCTTTGACAAACCCTGAGCAATCCATGCCGCGACGCTCCGACATCCCTCCCCAACGATATGGCAACCCCAGAAAATGCCGCGCCGCTCTCGCCAATTTATCACGAATCGGCTGCCGAACAGGAATGGACTCGTCGGCAAAGTTCATTCCCTGACTGGCCACCAATAAGGTGAAGATAATAAGAAGTAGAATTATCGTTTGTCTTTCCATTTTGGATCTCCACGACCGAATCGATATTCTTTTCGACCATGAATCTGCCTCCACTCGGCCGACGACCGATGGAAGGGAACGGGCCACAGCTACCATTAAGGTCGCCGAGAGTGGTCCCGTTCAGTTAAAAATGAGCTTTGAGATTGAAAACGCGGGAAGCCTAAAGGATTGGCGGAGCGCGGATAGCTTGGAACCCCGCAATGACCTGTGAAACAAACTGCGGTTCGAAAGTTTGGCGCTGGGCGAACTCGATCGGGGCCGCCCATTGCGTGGCAACCGGAACCCACCCCACTTCAGTTCGACTGCCGTGAAGACAGCTGCACTCTTTGGTGACCTTGGGAGTGTCCGTCAGGCCGTGCATGTGCAACGGCAAGAAAACCAGCGTGAGAAAAAGGCATAGAACGACCAAACGCCGGTTGGTCCTGCTTGTCTTCCCAAACCGCGCCAAAATCATGTCGATTTTGATAACTCAGCGCCTAACGGTTGTCAAATCAGGGCGCAATTTTCTATCGAATCATCTCAGAGAGACCTGATTGGTGATTTATATCCGCCGGAGTAAGATGGGAGCATATCAAGGCCCTCTCGGGCCTCCAACAATGAACCTAAGTGCTGGTCTTTGAGCGCTAATTGTGAAACCGGCAGTCATAGCCCAGGACCTGGGTCTTATGTAAACCTCCTCCGGCCGGCTGCGTCTAAGTTACTTAGATCGCAATGGATACTTCGAAAACACGAGGAGTGGGGTATGACCACCGGTAAATCGATTTTAGCGATGGGAGCGCTAGCAGTGTCATTGGGGTTTGCCGGCGCGCCGCTTTTTGCCGCCGACGGCACGATCTCGCCGCCGGAAAAACATGAACTGCGGCACGATCGCCAGGAGATCCGCCAGGACCGTCACGAGGTCAGGCTGGACCGCAAGGAAAAACGCGGCGATCGCAGAGAGCTCAAAGGCGATCGCAGAGAATTATATCGGGATCGCAGGGAACTTCGCCGGGATATCAAAAGCGGCGCGAGCCAAGATGAAATTGCTCGAGACGTGAATGAAATCCGCCAGGACCGCGGTGAGATCGCCAATAATCGAGCAGAGTTAAAGACTGACGTTAAGGAGTTGAAAGCCGACAAGCAGGGGCGGCGCCAGGACCGACGAGAGTTTCGCCGGGACGTCAAAGACGCACTGAAGAACTAGAGAGGGACCAAGCGTGACTCCTATACAGCCGGCGGAAATGAGCGTCGTTTTCCGCCGGCTCCCCCTTGGTATCTCCAGTGCTTTAACATCATCGAAAGATAGGAGTCCGCTAGTGAACCCTCGGGATGAGGAGTTGGTGGCATCGGCTCAAAAGGGCGATCGCCGCGCGTTCGAGGAACTCGTGGAGCGTCATAAGCACAAGGCCTATCACATCGCGTTCGATTTCGCGCGCGACCGCGAGGAAGCCAAAGATCTGTCTCAAGAGGCGTTTCTGAAGGCTTTTAGCAATCTCAAAAAATTTGACGGCCGCTCGAGTTTCTACACCTGGTTCTACCGCATTCTCGTCAACCTGTGCTTAGACTACAAGCGGCGCCAGAAACGGGCCCCGTCGGACGAATTTGACGAAACCGTAGAGCATCAATTGGAGCCGTCACATCAGCCGAGCATTCCCATGTCACCCGATCAACACGTGTTGGCCGGCCAGATTTCGCACAAAGTTGGCGTCGCGCTGCAAGCGCTGCCACCGAAACAACGCACTGCTTTCATACTGAAAAACCATCAAGGACTGTCGATCAAAGAAATCGCCGAGATGATGCAGACGGCAGAGGGCACGGTCAAAGTTCATTTGCATCGCGCCGTAATGGCGCTCAGGCAGCGCCTGGCAGAGTTTGCCTAGGCTAGGAGGTTGATATGGCCGATCAAAACAACCCACTCGTAGTTCCTTGCAAAACATTGGAAGAGGATTTGGTGCTGTTCCATTATGGCGATCTCGCTGGCACCGAGCGGCATGCGCTCCAAAGTCATCTGATCGGTTGCACCGGTTGTGCCGCTTATCTAAGAGAGCTCGGGAATCTCTTGCCACTGACGGTTAAAGCCGACGAGCCAGCACAAACTTTTTGGGACGATTATAGCCGCGAGCTGCGCCACAAGCTCGACGCGACGACGGAAAAAAAGCTGTGGTGGCAGAATCTCGCGGTCATCTTTCAACCTCGTCTGTTGTCGGCGACCGCAGGTGCCGCCGTCGTCGCGATCGCCCTGGCGTTTACCCTGGGCAAAGGAGTCTGGCCAACCAAGGATATTCCCCATGACGATGAGGCCATGATGGAAGCGCTTCCGGTGGCAGAGAACTTGGAGTTCTTTAAGGCCATGGACGTGCTCGACGATCTCGATTTGTTGGAGTCCATGGGCAGCCAAAGCGGCGCGGCCTAAACAAGCGGGAATGAGACCGATAGGCGCACTAATCCTATCTCTCGCTTTGGTCGTTTCTTCGGCTGGTGGCGCTGCAACCAAGGACGAGCCGCCCGATCGAGAGATGTTAAAGATGATGGAGCTCCTTCGTGAAATGGAAGTGGTGAAACAAATGGAAATGTTGCGCGAAATGCATGTCGTCGAAAATGCCGGCGATCAGGGAAAGAACCCAATGCCGCAAAAGTCCACGCCCGGAAAAAAGAAGGAGACATTGAAGTGAGGCTTTTGACTCGGACATTCAGTTTTCTTTGGCTTTCGGCTTTGCTTTTCACTCCGCTGGCATGGAGCCAATCGGCGCCACGCGGGATGATCCTGGCACAGGCGGACAAGGACGCGCTCGAGCGCTGGCAGCACATGACATCTGAGGAAAAACAGGAAATGCGCGACCGTTTCCAACGTTGGCAGAATTTGCCACCCAGCGAAAAAGATGATCTGCAGAAAAAGTTCGAGACCTGGCGCCAGCTTTCGCCCGAGGACAAAGCTGTCGCGCGCAAAAACTTCGAGCGCTGGCAAAAGCTCCCGCCGGAACAACGGGAGCGACTCCAAGAACGTTGGCAACGCTGGCGCGAGCTACCGCCCGAGCGCCGTGAGGAACTCAGACGGCGATTCCAAACGTTGCGCGATTTGCCGCCGGAAAAGCGCCAAGAACTCAGGCAAAAGCTCCTGGAAAGGCGCGAACGTCTTTCTCCGGAAGAAAAGCAACAACTGCGCGAAAAAATGCGCGAGCGTTTTGACCGGCTGCCGCCCCAAGAGAAACGCGAGATCAGAGAAAAAATGCGCGAGCTCAAAGAGCACGGCAGTGTCGAAGAAAGAAAACAGTTCCGCGAAAAGCTACGCGACAAGGTTCAGTAACGCTGAGACAAGGAGTAGCCATGAGCGCGCCACTCAGCCACGAGCAAAAAATCCTCCATTTCCTGAATCGGATCAGCTTTGGACCGACGCCGGAAGAGGTTCAACGGGTTGACCGGCTCGGCTTCCGCCCCTATCTCGACGAACAGCTCGCGCCGGAGAAAATTCCCGACAATGTCGCTGAAGAGAAAGTCGCGGCACTGAAAACCATGCGGCTGAGCAGTCGAGAACTGTTTGAACTTTACCCGCCGCCTAAAGTGGCACAAGAACGCGGCATGGCGATGCCAGGCGAAATGAATGCGCCACGCTTCATCATCCTCGAGCTCCAACAGGCGCGGCTACTGCGCGCCGTGTACAGCCAACGCCAGCTCTACGAAGTGATGGTCGACTTCTGGAGCAACCATTTCAATATTTTTGCCGCCAAGGGCGCCGACCGGTGGCTGACGACTTCCTACGACCGCGACACGATCCGGCCCCACGCCTTGGGAAAGTTTCGCGATCTATTGTTGGCGACGGCGCAGAGCCCGGCAATGCTCTTCTATCTGGATAACTGGCTGAGCGTCAGCCCGAATTTCACTCCCGCGCGAATGCCCGCCAACGCACGCCGCCGTGGCCTCAATGAAAACTACGGGCGCGAGCTTATGGAGCTCCATACTCTGGGAGTCGACGGCGGCTACACGCAACAAGATGTGCGTGAAGTCGCGCGCTGCTTTACGGGATGGACGTTGGTGCGGCCGCGCGGCGATGCCGAGTTTCATTTCGAGCCCCGGCTGCACGATCCAGGAGTCAAAACGGTGTTGGGAACGCGCATCACCGCGGGTGGTATGGAAGACGGAATTAAAGTTATTGATCTGTTGGCGCGCCATCCGTCGACGGCAAAGTTTATCGCCACCAAGCTCGCGCGCCGATTCGTCACTGATAAGCCGCCGCCGGCTGTCGTCGATCGCGCCGCCGAAGCTTTTCGCCGCAGCGATGGCGATATTCGGACCGTGGTTCGAACGATCGTCGACTCGCCCGAGTTCTTCGCGCCGGAAGCTTATCAAGCCAAAGTGAAAAAGCCGTTGGAGTTCGCTGCCAGCGCGTTGCGGGTCACCAACGCCGAGACGAGAATGACGCCGCAACTCTTGCGCTATCTCGGTCGCATGGGCGAACCGCTCTTTTTGGCCCAGCCACCGACCGGTTACCCCGATGTCAGTTCGTCATGGATCAGCCCGGATATGCTGCTCACGCGCATGAATTTCGCCGCCGATCTGGTCGGTAACCGCCTCGATGGCGCCCGCGTGCCGCCCAACGCTCTGCGCGACACCCAAGCCTTGGTCCGCCTGATCGCTCCTGATTCTCTTTCGCCCGTGACGCGGCAAGCCCTCGCGGAAGCCGACGAGAAAGAAGCCCCGGCCCTGTTGCTCGCCGCCCCAGAATTTCAACGGAGGTAATCGTGAATCACTCACGCCGCTCGTTTCTTAAATCCACCGGAATTGGTTTTTTGGCATTGGGACTGCCGCCGAGTTTTCTCGTGCGCGCTGCTGGCGCTGAACAAGGCGGGCGCGGCAAAGCGCTGGTCGTCATCTTCCAGCGCGGCGGCATGGACGGGCTCAACGTCGTCATTCCGTTCAAAGACCAAGCCTACTACGCGCTCAGACCGAGTATTGCCGTCAAAGAGCCGGCTGCGGGTGAAGAACGCGCCATCGATCTCGACGGTTATTTTGCTTTGCATCCCGCATTGGCGTCGTTAAAAACCATTTACGACAACGGCAAGCTTGCGATCGTTCACGCCGCCGGCTCGCCGGATAACAGCCGCTCGCATTTCGACGCGCAGGATTACATGGAGATCGGCACGCCGGGAATCAAGAGCACGCCGGATGGTTGGCTCAATCGCTACCTCAGCGAAAAACAGGCCAGTGTCTCGCCGTTTCGCGGCGTCGCGGTTAGCCCGCAGACACCGCGCATGTTGGCCGGCGCCGCGCCGACGCTGTCCATGTCTTCCATTGAAGAATTTCGCTTGCGCAACGTCGCAATGGCGCCCACGTTAGAAAAGCTCTATGCCAATTCAACCGATCCGCTGTTTCGGCAGGGCGGCAAGAGTTTGTTCGACGCCATGGCAAGGTTACGGGCCATTGAATCGAAGATACCGCCAAGCACAGCAAGCTACCCGGCAGGAAGGTTCGGCGTGGGGCTCAAGCAAATTGCCCGGCTGATCAAAGCCGACGCAGGACTCGAAATCGCCTTCAACGAAATCGAGGGTTGGGACACTCACGTCGCTGAAGGCGGCGCCACCGGCCAATTGGCCAATCGCCTCAAGGAACTCGGCGACGGGCTGGCGGCGTTTTATCAAGACTTGGGCGACCGGGTAGAAGACATCGTGCTCGTGACGATGTCGGAGTTTGGCCGAACCGCAAGAGAAAACGGCAATCGCGGCACGGATCACGGCCACGCCAACGTCATGTTCGTGCTCGGCGGACGGGTGCGCGGCGGCAAAGTTTACGGCCGCTGGCCTGGACTCGCGCCGGAGGTTCTCTATGAAGGCCGAGATCTCGACTTGACCACGGACTATCGGGCTGTGTGCGGCGAAGTGCTGGCGCGCCACTTGGCTCAACGCGAGTTGAGCAAGATCTTCCCGGGTTTTCGTTCGTCGAGCTCGCTCGGCCTCGTCGTGTAAAGGCGCGGCATGCCGTGCCGCGACGGGTCATGTCATCGGCGCTGACTCAGCAGTCTCGTCGGCTCGATCCGAAAAACGATATTGCAAGTCGTACAAGCGCGTGTAGAGTCCGCTCTTAGCGAGTAGCTCTTCATGACTTCCTTCTTCCCAAATCTCGCCCCGATGAATGACCAGGATCCGATCCGCGTGTTTAATCGTCGATAAACGGTGCGCGATGATGAGCGCGGTACGATTCTTGAGCAGTTCCTGCAGCGCTTCTTGGATCAATGTCTCGGTCTTGGTGTCGACGGAACTGGTCGCCTCGTCGAGAATCAGGATCTTCGGATCGAAGGCCAAAGCGCGGGCAAACGCTAGTAGTTGTCGCTGCCCCTGCGACAGCGTCGAGCCGCGCTCTTGAACTTCTTGTCGATATCGATAGGGCAATCGTTCGATAAACGGCGCGATATGCGCGCGACGCGCCGCCTCCAGCATTTGCGTCTCGCTGATACGCGCGTCGCCGAGCGTGATGTTGGTCGCGACATCGCCGGAAAAAAGGAAAACATCCTGTAGCACGAGTCCCAGATGCCGGCGTAGCTCCTGTTTGTTCCACTCGCGAACGTCGATGCCATCGACGAGAATGGCACCGTGCTCGACGTCGTAGAACCGGCACAGCGCCGAAATGATCGATGTCTTACCACCGCCCGTGGCGCCGACGAGCGCGACTTTTTCGCCGGCGCGCACCCGAAAAGAAACATTTTTGAGCACTGGCTCGCCCGCCCGGTAAGAAAGCCAAACGTCTTTGAATTCAATCTCGCCGGCGAAGCGATCCACTTTCTTCGCTTGTGCAGGGTTTTTAATCGTCTCCGAAGTATCGAGCAAGGCGAAGATTCTTTCCGACGACGCCATCGCCGCCTGCATGATGTTATACTTCTCGGCCAGATCGCGAATCGGCTGGTACATGCGCTGGACATACTGAATAAAGGCCACGATCACACCGGCCTGCACCGCGCTGGAAAGAATCTGCTGGCCGCCGTACCAGAGCAAAAGGCCGATGCTTAGGGCACTGAAGATTTCGATCACCGGGAAAAACAGCGCGTTGTAGCGGATGCTGCGCAGGAGCACGTCGCGGTAACTGAGGTTCACTTCACGAAAGCGCCGGTACATTTTTTCTTCTTGACCGAAGGCTTGGACGGTGGCCACGCCGGCGATGTTTTCTTGTAAGCCGGCGTTTAGACGGCCGAGGATCAGCCGGCTTTCCCGATAGACCTCGCGCGCCCGGCGCCGATAAAAGCGGCTGATGTAGAGAATCACCGGGAAAGCGGCGATGCATACCAGCGCGAGTTTCCAATCGAGCCAGAGCATCATGCCGGCGATGCCGAAAACAATCGAGACGTCGCCGAGAAGGCCGACCACACCGGTGCTGAAAAGTTCGTTGAGCGTCTCCACGTCGTTTACCGTTCGCGTCAATAGTCGCCCGACGGCGTTGCGGTCGAAGTACGCCATGTCCTGGCATTGCAGGTGAGAAAAGACTTCCATGCGCAAGTCGTGCATCGCGCGCTGGCCGATGTATTCGGTGGTGTAAGTTTGAATAAACAACACGACGAAGCCGACGCAGACAACGCCCAAATAGGCGAGCGCCATGAGATCGAGCCCGTGCACATCGCGCTGAGCGATATAGCGATCGATGGCGACCTTTGTGATGTACGGCCCGAGCAGTTGGCTGCCCGTCTGCAGCATCAGAAAAAGGAAAGAGATCGCGAGCAGCTTCCAGTAAGGCCGCAGATAACGCAAAATGCGCGCCATCAGGCGGGCGTCGTAAGCCTTACCGAGGATCTCGTCTTCTTGATGAACTTCTTCGCTCACGGCCGTCCTTCCGCGCGCGCCATGGATTCGACCTCGCGGGCCAAATTCTGGCGCCGGTAAAGCTCGTAGTAGGCGCCACGCCGCGCGATGAGTTCCGTGTGAGTACCCTGCTCGATCAGCTCGCCGGCTCTCAGATAGACGATCCTGTCCGCGTCGCGCACGGTCGAGAGCCGATGCGAGATCAGCAACGTCGTGCGGCCCTGGGTGAACTGCTTTAACTCGCGCAGAATCTCGTCCTCGGTCTCGGCGTCGACGCTGGAAAAAGCATCGTCCAGAATCACGATCGGCGGCTTCTTGATGATCGCTCGGGCCAACGCCGTGCGTTGCTTTTGGCCGCCGGACAAACGCATGCCGCGCTCGCCGATCACGGTGTCGAAGCCCGCTCCGAACAACTCGATCGCGGGCAGCAGTTGCGCAATGCGCGCCGCTTCGTCCACTCGATCCGTTTCGCCGTTCTCTGCGCCGAGGAGAATATTGTCCCTGACCGAGCCGAAAAAAAGAAAAATATCTTGCGACACATAGCCGATGGCGTCTTCCAAGCGACGGCGCGGCAATTGCTTGATATCTACGCCGTCGACGAAGATCGTCCGATCCTCGGGCTCGTAAAGCCGCAAGAGCAAATTCACCAGCGTGCTCTTGCCGGATCCGGTCTCGCCGACGATCGCGCAAACTGTTCCAGCGGGTATCTGCAAATTGATATTTTTTAGCGCCGGCGCATCTGCGCCGGCATAGACGAATGTGAGGTTACGAAACTCAACGGCGCCGCGGATCGGCGGAGAACCGTTGGACGCCGGCAATGCTCGATAGCGCGGCGAAATCGGCGTGTCCAACACTTCCGCGATGCGGCTGAGCGCCGCGGTGCCGCGCTGGTATTGGTTGGCCGTATAGCCGATCGCCATCAGCGGCCAAGTGAGCATCCCCAAATATCCGGTGAAGGCGACGTACTCGCCCAACGTCATCGTGCCCTGGAGAACTTGGCGTCCGCCGAGCCACAGCACCACGGTGGCCGCCAACCCCGCCATCACCTGCATGAGCGGCCAAAAAATTCCCCACAGCGTGGTGAGCCACATGGATTTGCGCCGGTATTCGGAGCTGATCGCGTCGAAGCCGCGGATCTGGTTTTGCTCTTGGGCATACGCCTGCACGACGCGAATGCCGGATAAATTTTCCAGCACGTAAGCGCTCATGTCGCTGAGCTGCGCCTGGGTATCGCGCGACCAGCGAAAGATTTGCCGCCCGAAGAATCGCACGACAATCGGAATGAGCGGCATGGCGAGCATCGACCAGAACGCGAGCCAGGGGTTGATGGTGATCATCAGTGTCAGGCTGAAAACAATCACGACCACGGCGTCGACGATTGCCAGCGAGCCGAACCCCATCAGCTCGCGCACCGCGTGAATGTCATTGGTCAGACGCGACATCAGATCGCCGGTTTTAGCGTACTGAAAGTAACTGAGCGGCAGCTTCTGCAAATGGGAAAAAACGCGATCGCGCAGATCGGCTTCGCAGCGCCGCGAGAAACCGTGAATGTTGATGCGCCAACAGTAGCGGAAAAATCCCTGCAGCGCCGCGCCGAGCAGAATCAGCGCGGGATATTTGATCAACGACCGCTCGGCGTCTCCGGCCCTGAGCGCCGTATCGATACCGCCCTTGATCAACCAAGGCAGCGCGATACCGGCGAGGTCGGTGGCGATGAGCGAGAGGATGCCGAGAACGAGGAACCGGCGGTAGCGATCAATGAGAAACTTGACCCGATGGTAATAGCGAAGAATCGTCCCGTCCTTTTTTTCTACGCCGCGCGTTCACCGAGCGCGATCCTTATTCTCTGGTAATCCCGTGTTCACGGTAAACTTCGGCCCACTGTCCGGTCATGAGCTTGTCCATGACGGTCGGAAGCGAAGTCATGGCCACACGCACCTGCCCCATGCTATCGCGATCGCGGATCGTCACTTTGTCATCGGCGGCTGACTTGTCATCGCCGACCGTCTGCACATCGACGGTGACACAGAAAGGCGTCCCCACTTCGTCCTGGCGCCGATAGAGCCTGCCGATGGACGCCGTATCGTCGTAGACAGAATGCCAGCGCTTGCGCAAATCGGCGCAAAGTTTGTGCGCGGTCTCAACGATGCTGGAATTCTTCTTGAGCAACGGCAACACCGCGATCTTAACCGGCGCCAGCTCGGGGTGAAAGTTCAACACCACGCGCTTCTCGCCTTTGACCTCTTCTTCGTTGTAGGCGTCCACGAGGAACGCCAGTGTGCCGCGATCCGCGCCGGCGGAAGGTTCGATGACGTAGGGAACGATTTTCTGTTTAGTCTCCTCGTCGAAGTATTCCAGCGCCTTGCCGCTGAACTGGGTATGCTGCTTGAGGTCGTAGTCGGTTCGATTGGCGATGCCCTCGAGCTCGCTCCAACCCATGGGAAATAAGTATTCAATATCGGCTGTGCGCTTGGCGTAGTGCGCCAGCTCGTCTTTTTCATGCTCGCGCAAGCGCAGATTTTCTTTGCGCAAGCCGTAGCGCGGATACCACGAAAAGCGCTCGTCGATCCAGCGCTGGTGCCACTCTTCATCGGTTCCAGGCATGACGAAGAACTCAATCTCCATCTGCTCGAATTCGCGGCTGCGAAAGGTGAAATTCCCCGGCGTGATCTCGTTGCGAAACGATTTGCCGATCTGCGCGATGCCAAAGGGCAATTTCATGCGCATCGACTGCAGCACGTTGTCGAAGTTGACGAATATTCCTTGCGCGGTTTCCGGCCTGAGATAAGTCACCGCCGCGTCCTCTTCCACCGGCCCCATGAAAGTCTTGAACATCAGATTGAATTGGCGCGGTTCGGTGAGCTCGCCCTTGCCGCAGGCCGGACAGAGCGTTCTTTTTTTGCCGCAGTGCTTGCACGCCTCGCCGCCGGGAATATTGAATTTATTTCCCTTCGTCGCCTCGCAAAAATGAACCCAGACATCGTCTTCGAGCTTGTCCGCGCGAAAGCGCTTCTTGCACACGCGGCAATCGACCATCGGATCAGTGAAATGATCCAAATGGCCGCTCGCCTTCCACACTCTCGGATGCATGAGGATCGACGCATCGAGCCCGACCATGTCGGCGCGATTTTGCACGCTATCGCGCCACCACGCGTGCTTGACGTTATTCTTCAGCTCGACGCCCAGCGGCCCGTAGTCCCAACAGGAACCGGTGCCGCCATATATTTCACTCGACTGAAAAATAAACCCGCGCCGCTTACACAGCGACACGATTTTGTCCATGTCCACCATTTAGGAATCCAATCTGAACGGGAATTGTAACAATGTAATGGATGGAGTGGAGAGAGTCAAAAAGCTGATCGTCCAATCAAAAAGCTGCTCAATACGGTAGAATTAACGTACTCGCTCATAAATTTGGTAACGGCTATAGGTCTTAATCAAGCGAAAAGCTCCATTTTGTAGAGCCGGTTCGTACAACTTCCATTGCTTGCTATGCGGTCCGACCACGAGGTAACCAGGATTCGCAGACAAGGGATCGTAGTTGATCTTAAGATCATTTTCATAGAGGAACGTTCTACGGATTAGTTGTACATGAAGCTGATCCTCTGGAAAATGGTACGGGCGTTCCAGAAAAAAGAAGAGTTCGCTATCATATGTTTCAATCAGAGCTTTGGGCGCGGTGTGGGTATTCAGAAATTGAGCAGCTTCTTTGACTGAAACATCCGCATCAAGGAAATACACCCGGTAGAACATATACAAAGTTCGCGGAACCGATACACCAA
>VBKY01000490.1 GCA_005879255.1 Deltaproteobacteria bacterium | reverse complement strand
AGTTCGGGTCGGATCGTGCAAGACATGCCGCGCGGATCTTGGCGGCGTGCTCTTCGGCAGCGATGACAGGATGTCCGGTCTCGATCATGCCGCACTTCTTATAGTCGATCTGATCTTCGATGATGATTCCCGCCACACCGGCCTCTTCCAACTCACGAACGGTCCTCACTACGCTCATCGCGTTGCCGTAACCGGTATCAGCATCGACCATCACCGGGATCTCGACGGCGGCCGCTATGCGTCGGGCGACGCCGACCATGTCACTAAGATTCAGAAAACCCATGTCCGGCATGCCAAGGTATGCCGCAGCGACTGCGCTTCCCGAAATCGAGATCGATCGAAATCCGGCCTGCTGCACAAGCTTTGCCAATAATGGATCGTGCGCAGACACGGACATCGTG
Source organism: Deltaproteobacteria bacterium (assembly GCA_005879255.1). Next base: position 5,877 of record VBKY01000490.1, on the reverse strand, counting down.
CATCCCGGTTCGGACAATATTTGGCGCAAGGTGGCGGTAGTTTTCATTGCAGTGGCTCCCTTAGTTCAGATTTGGAATCTGAAATCTGTAATCTGCAATGGCCAAGGGCCAATCGGCCGTGGCCCATCTATATAATGCGAATTTCACCGAAACTGCTGATGATGCCATGGGCATGGTCTTTCGGCTGAGGTGGATTGCCCGATCGAACGGATAGTAACGTCTTCATACCTGCGCTGCTGGCCGCATCGAGCTCTTTGACCACATCGGAAACGAAAAGCGCTTCTGAAGCTGCGAGGTGAAATTCTGCAGCGATTCGGCGATAGCTTTCCGCCGACGTTTTCGGACCTATGTTCGTATCAAAATACCCGTTCAGGGAACCGGTCAGGTCTCCGGCTTGCGTATTCGCAAAGAGAAGTTTTTGCGCCAACACGCTGCCGGATGAAAATATTCGAACGTCGAGATTTTTCTCCTTCCAATCTTTGAGGGCAGGCGGCACATCTGGAAATACTTGGCTCTCAATTTCTCGTTTCAAGTAGCCCTCTTGCCAGATTTTGCCTTGCAGCGATTTTAGTCCTGTGGATTTGCGATCACGGTCCATTAACCAAAAAACGTAACGCAGAACGGATTGTAGTTGTGCATCCGGAGGAGCGTCGACCCATTTTGGCGGAGCCAGTCCCTCCGCGAAATCCCTCACGTACTCTTCCCGGAGCTGTAAGAGATCACGCTCCAGTTCTTTGGAGCCTAGGTTGCGCTTAAGATAATCCTCGAGGTGCGCACGCGCGTAGGGAAAAAGCACTTGGTAAACGAAATCAATGGGTGTGGTTGTCCCTTCAATGTCCAACAAAATTCCACGCAATGAGCTTTTCGAAAAGCTGAAAATCAACCGCCACCGTCAGATTTCGGAAGACATATACGATGTGCCGAAGCAAATCGGTTGGAAATTTTTGTCAACACCGCTGTCGGTGTAATAAGGGGCCCACCCGGAGGGGTTTTGAAACAGACGAATAGCACGGATCTGCCGATCGGCGCAGAGATCGAACCAGTGCCAGGTTCCTTTCGGCAATAGAATCAGGTCGCCTGCTCCGACCTGAATGGAGAAAACCTGACCTTCTCTCGGTCGCACATGAAATAGCCCATGGCCTTGTATGATGAAGCGGACTTCATCTTCATCGTGCCAGTGTTCTCGATTAAATTTGGCGAGCATCGCATCAAGGCCCGGAGTCTGCGCATTGACGTCGATCACGTCGGCGGTGACGTAGCCGCCGAGGGCTTTCAGTTTGTCAATTTCCCTTGCGTAGGCCTGCAGAATGTCTTCGGCGGGAGCGTTCGCCTCGACTGGGCGCTCCGCCGTCCAATAATCGTAGCGAACGCCGCAATTGCCCTGTCCGTGAGCTTTCTGTTTTCGTCTGTAATGGTTAGTAAGGCCATATCACTGACTCCTCTTTTTGAGCTTCGGGTCGTCCACGGAATATCTCTCAGGTGTGATCGATTGCAGCCGACCTATTGTCTCTAATAGAAACTCCAGAATCTCCACGTGCCGTTTCGCTTTTCCGAGGTCTGCACCCCACGTATAAAGACCATGTTGCCGCAAAAGAAAGCCGTGTGCGGCCGGATACAGGGCCAAAATCTTTGACACGTTTTCCGCGAGCGCGCGCATGTTCTGCGAATTCTCGACGATCGGCAACCACTCACGATGCTCGTGAGTGGTCACGCCTTCAAGCCCTTTTAACATTTCGAAGCCTTCGATCATTATTCCGCCGGCGGACACATGAACGTTCGAAAGGACCGTGCTCCAGACAGAGTGTGTATGCAAGACCGAGCCGGCGCCGCGCTGGAGCACCACATTGATGTGAAGCAACGTTTCGGCTGATGGCTTACCCGTGGAATCATCGCTTTGGTTTCCCTCTTTGCCGACTACCACAATTTGCTCGGCGTTCAAGTCGCCCTTATCCGCGCCGCTGGCCGTGATCGCCAGCCGCAACGGCTCACGCGTGAGAACAGCGCTAAAGTTGCCGCTGGTTCCGAGGACCCAGCCACGCGCGTAAAAGCTGCGGCTGATTGCAACCAGGCTGGAGGCAATCTCGCGAAAAGTTTGTTCCATCAGAAACCGGTGCCGGTCAGCAGGTCGTTAGGCTGTGTCGATGAGCCTGCTTTGCACTAAACACTAAAAGACCTTCTGCACACCACACTTCGCTCCAACTTTTATCTTAAAAACGTGAGAATTTACTTTCTGAAAACGTCTAGGCTCACGCCGGAGTCAACCACCTCGGTCTCGGTCTTATACCCACGTAGGTTCGTACTCGCCGGATCTTTTTTCGTAAAGATAAGAGTCTTTCGTTTGAGACATGTCACACTGGCCTCATGATACAGGTTTTAAGCTTATACGTATCTAATTAGAGCTCAACCACGAGGAGATTAGCGGGGAATTGCGAGGTGCAGGTTTTGATTTAATCAGGTCGTTTAGATTTGCTATTCACCTGTCCAGCCAGTATGCGCCAACATTGTCTGGGTTAGATTCGAATATCAAAAGTAAAGACCCCATCGATCCACGTTTGTACTTTTAACCACCTTGAAGGCGAGAGATCCGCTGCGATCATACGGGCGATACGAACGATTGCATTCTAATGCCGCTAAAAATCGGTATTCGACTAAGAAATTGGTCGCGCCAACGTGCTCAACAAAGGTAGCTGTGCCTCAGCGGCCTTTTGTCCGGCAGCGAAAAATAAGCTGCCAAGATGCGCGTGACGCCATGTTCCCGGACCGAAGACTGGCGTGATCGGCACATCAGCGCGCGACGTCTGGCGGGCGCTAGCGTCGAGCTGCGCGAGCTCGAGCACTTCGATCACCGTGTCACGCGCCTGACCGCGAGTAAAATTCGCTATTACAAGGCTGCCGCAATCAAAGGGCCACTCCTGCAGCGTTTCACGGCCAAGGAGGTTGACAGCGATGGTAACGTCTGCCCCCATTTCTATGACCGAGTCGAGTGGTACGGGCGTCAGGGAAACAGCATCAACCAGCCGCTGCTCACCGCGAGCCCATGGAGTGTAGAGGCCCGGCACTGTCAGCGCCGCCATGAGCGCTTCCCACAGCGGCCCCGTGCGGATCGGCGCCGGACATTTCCCTGCCAGGTCCGCCGTCATGACGGTAGCAGGAATCGCAAGATCGGCGAAAGAACGATCGGCTGTAGTCTCTCGGAAAATCCGCGCAAAGACCTCGAGCCCGTCTCCCGCCGCCCCTTTGCGGAAAATCGAATTGACCACGGCGTCTGATCCACAGTGGTCACGTAGCCTGGCTTCGATCTCAGACGCTGTCATGCCGAGCGCGAGCCAGACTCCCACCACCGCGCCCATGCTGCTGCCAGCCACACAATCAATGGAGTAACCTGCGCGTTGTAGCACTTGGATCACTCCAGCATGAGCGAAGCACTTGAACCCTCCCGCACCGAGCGACAGGCCGAGCTTCGTCCGCGACAGATGTCGCCCGAGCCATGCGACATCCGTGGCCGTGACACCGACGGTGCATCGGCGCACGATACGATAACCATCATAGAGAGTCCGCCGGGATTCCGTTTCTTCAGAGACCAAAACGATCTCGGCATCCTGCGACGTGACACGCAGCATATCCGCGAGCATCATCGATTCATCGTCGGCCAATATCGCAACGACCCGATCTGCGTGCTCGAGTAGGAGCGTGATTCCTTCTTCCTCGGGCGATGCTCCGATCACGACCGTCGCACGACCAGCGCAAAGATCGTCGAGCCGCTCAATCGCCATCAGAATTGAACTTGGCGCGTCGCTTTTGAGACCGCTTTCTTCTTGCGTTCGGTCCGGACGCGTTTGCAGGAGGTCCACTGCGGCAAGGGCCTGAGGGCTGGCTAGGCGAGCGGCGGCAATGGCATCTTTTCCGGCGCGCGCGAAACGTTTCCCGACGATCAAGGCAACGACCTCGGCGGCCCGGAAGCCACGCAGATCGGCGTTCATCTTTGCGAGTCGGCCACCGATTACTTGCGTGATGTTCGCCAGCAGCCGCGGATGCCGCGCAAGGAGGCTCGCGACGTCCTCGCGCCCAAGCTGGAAGACGGTCGCGTCGGATCGAGCGATCACGCTGGCTGACCGGGGTAGATTCGTGACAACGCCGACCTCCCCGATGAGATCGCCCGGACGCAACCGGGCGATCGTAGTTACAGTGGAGCTCCTTAACGATGTCACGAAAGCCTGCGCCACGCCGCTGCGCAGTAGAAACAAGCTGTCGCTCGGTTCGCCTTGGCGGCAAATCAACTCGCCGGCCGCATAGCGCCGCCCCTGCATGCACGAAAGAATGTCATCGATGGTGGCATCGTCGAGTCCTCTGAACAGCGGCACGCGCGCCAAAGGCAGGTTCAGTCGATTCGCGGCTTGCATACAACCCGTCGACCAGGAAAAACAGGTGGTGATCGCAGTAAGACTCCTAACAGGCGGAGCCACGCGACCACGGAAGAACCTTTTCTAACACCTCCACACAGGGCGTTCAATAATTACGCGCTCGTCGCAAAATCCATGGGTAGCCAGGCCGAGCCCGTAGACGGGATCACGTTTGCTCAATTGCGCAAATCCGCAAATGAAGAATCTGCGGCGCAGCTTTGCGGGCCGCATGACGACGCGATCAAGTAGCCGCAGCCCAACGCGCAGGCAATGCCGTCGCTGCGCGCTTACGGCACGAGCACGTTTTTCAATTTAGCGACCATCGCGCTATCAAGCTTGAACAGGCCGGAGACGATCTCTTCAATTTCTTCACCTGTCACCGGGCCTATTGTAAGACTGGTTTTGCTGGCCTCCGCCATATATTCAGGATCTTTCAAAGTGTCGAGAAAGCTCCTGCGCAGCAGATGCACTCTGTCTTTCGGCGTTCCGGGAGGCAGGAAAAATAGCCGCTGCATGATGGCTATGTCGTGAACCGCATACTTTAGCAGCTGCCGAGCCTCTTCCGTCTTGGCGAACTCAATTGCCAACGGGACATTCGGCAACTCAAGGTTCTTCTTTGTGCTCACCTGCAGTACGACGGAGACCTGGCCTACATCCACTGCCTTGCGCCATTGAAGCTTGACGGATTCCCAGCCACCGCAATCTTGTAGCCGTCGACGACGCGGATGGGTAAGCCAAGAGCTGCGTTTAAAGTCCGTGCCACATCCGATAGCGTGCCGCCTGGCCCGACGCCGCCGAGCTTCAACGGCCCCTTCGCGGCAAACCACCCGTTGATGTTGGTGACGCCGCTCGCCTTGGTCAGGGCGCAAACGCAGTCGTCTACGGACGGCACACCGATGTATTCGAACTTCCGACCGTCGAACTCGATGCCTTTGGCTCCGAGGATCTGTTGCAAGATCAATCCGCCGATATTGTTGCCGATCGTCAATCCGTCGGGCTTCGCTCTCTGGAACATATAATTGGCCTGGATGATGCCGCCCGCGCCGGTCATGTTTTCGACCAAGGCCGTAGGATTACCCGGGACATGTTTAGGATAGTGCCGCGCGACCGCGCGGGTGTAGATATCGAACGCTCCTCCCGGGCTAAAGTGCGGTGATAATCCGAATTGTTTTGCTTTTGTAAAAATCATGGGTCGAGGCCCGCCCCGGACCGGCGACCGCGAGAGCGCTGAGCAGAACCAACCACGAGTACAAATATTTTATCGTCATCGAAGCGTCCTTGGTAAAACCAATCGGCCTTTTGGTCTCCGGTCGTGGCATCGAGCGACGCTAATCGATCGTTACGGTGGAGTCAAGAAAAAGGTTCGCTTGGGCACAGAGGGTCCCGCGAAGAAGAATTTTTTTCTGCTGTCGATCCAACTCCTCAGCGAAGCCGAAGTAGTCTATCCGCGTCGATGCAAAACGATTTCAGCGGAGCG